>NZ_JBELQB010000002.1:0-418265 GCF_046000485.1 Flavobacterium rhizophilum | reverse complement strand
ACTGCAATTTGTGGGAGAGTATGACACTGCCTTTCTTTTAAAAACCCTATCCTTTAATGGATAGGGTTTTTTGTTTTTATACCTTTTTCCATTTCTACATATCTGCTTTATTACTTATTAATATGTGTAGAAATTCCACACTTTTATTGTGTATCTCTACACTTTTGTGCAATATAGTTTTTTCTTTTTAAAATCTTAAATACCTTATTTATAGTGTCTTGTGTGATTAGGTGAGTGTTTTGTTTTTTGTTGGTACGGTTATTTCATAT
Organism: Flavobacterium rhizophilum; assembly: GCF_046000485.1. Taxonomy (NCBI): domain Bacteria; kingdom Pseudomonadati; phylum Bacteroidota; class Flavobacteriia; order Flavobacteriales; family Flavobacteriaceae; genus Flavobacterium; species Flavobacterium rhizophilum. The sequence continues at coordinate 417,996 of NZ_JBELQB010000002.1, read as the reverse complement.
TAGATATACAAACAGCCAAATAATTAAATGCTATGAAAAAGAAAAATTTATTATTGGGACTATTATTATTGTTTGGTGTCAGTACGACAAATGTTATTGCTAATACAACATTAGGTAATAATGAGGTTGTGTTACAGGAAAAGGAATATGCTAAGATAGATACATCAGATGTTCCGGTGGATGTTTTAAGATCTATTAGTGCGAAATATAGTGGTTACTCACTTGATGAGGCTTACTTATCAGATGATGTTGAGTACAAAGTTATATTGAGTAATCAAAAGACTAAAATAACAGCTTTTTACAAAGCGACAGGAGAATTTGTAAAGGAAGCTTAAAGATATATAGTAAGGTGATTTGAAGAATCTGGTAAATTCTTCGACAGAAGGAGATGGTAAAACATCTCCTTTTGTTTTTATTAACAGTTTAAAATTCCAAAAGCATTAAATTTGTGTTTATTTACTTTAGATTATAATGAGTGTAAAAATTCTGGTTGTTGACGACGATACTTCTTTCTGCTTAATGCTAAAAACCTTCTTGCAAAAAAGAGGGTATGATGTTATTACTGCATTTAACGGCAATGATGCCCTTCAGGAATTAAATAAACAATTCTTTGATATAGTTTTAACTGATATTAGGCTGCCTGATAGTGACGGACTTGAAATACTTAAGTCAATCACGCAAAAGGGACTTAAAACACAGGTTATACTTATGACGGGGTATACCGATATAAAAACAGCTGTAAACGCGATGAAGATTGGCGCTTTTGATTATGTAGGGAAGCCAATAAATCCGGATGAAATTTTACACACTATCCAACAGGCTCTGATAAAAAAGGAAACTAAAAATTCTAATACTGTTACCGAACCTAAAAAAACGGTGTCGGGATTTGTAAAAGGAATCAGTGGCGACTCTGCAAAACTATACGATCATATTAATCTTGTTGCTCCTACTAACATGTCAGTATTGATTATTGGTGATAGTGGTACAGGTAAGGAATATATAGCGCAGTCCATACATATGCAAAGCAAGAGGGCTAGTAAGCCTTTTGTAGCTGTTGATTGCGGAGCTATACCCAAAGAATTGGCCTCAAGTGAATTTTTCGGACATATAAAAGGATCTTTTACAGGAGCCGTAACTGACAAGACAGGTCACTTTGAAGCGGCTAATGGAGGTACATTATTTCTTGACGAAGTAGGAAATCTTTCATACGATGTTCAGGTGCAATTATTACGTGCCCTTCAGGAGCGCAAAATAAAGCCTGTAGGAAGCAATACAGAACAACAGGTGGATATTAGGGTAGTAGCTGCTACAAACGAAGATTTAGCTGATGCAGTAAAGCGAGGTGATTTTAGGGAAGATTTGTACCACCGGCTTAATGAGTTTTGCATACATGTACCTAAACTAAGCGAACGTAAGGAAGATGTTATGATGTTTGCGAATCATTTCCTGGCACAGGCAAATGAAGAACTGGAAAAGGATGTTGAGCGTTTTGATCAAAATGTAATTGATCTTTTCCTTAATTACTCCTGGCCGGGTAATCTTAGGGAGATGAAAAATATCATTAAGCGTTCGGTATTGTTGACCAGAGGTAATGCTATTTCACTTGAAGTACTACCTCCCGAGATGGAACAGTCAGCTAATGAAGAAATACAGTTAAGCTATTCTAAAGAGAGTGAGGAAGAGGCTATAAGAAAGGCTTTAGAGCGTACAAATTATAACAAGTCTAAAGCTGCTAAGCTGCTCGACATAGATCGTAAAACGCTTTATAATAAGCTTAAATTATATAATATAGATCTTTAATTTACTTCTTCATTTAGCTTTTCTAAAAGGATCTCTATGCTTTTGCAGGCAGTATTTATTTGCTGTTCTATTTTATCCCAGTTACCTGAGTAATGTTTCTCTTCCAGCGTGTCAAGAACTTCAGATATATGGAATGCTTCAATTTGTTTTAGCATAGGTATCATTTTATGGGATACTTCCACAATACGCTGTTCGTTTTTGTCTGTTAAAGCACTTTGTAAGTCAGCGCAGTTTTCTTTTGAACTGCCTATAAAAGTGTCAATAATCATTTTTAATGATTCGGTATCATTTTGAGTAAATTGAGACAAACTTCTCAAGTCAAAAAGCGGACGGTTTTGACGTTGTGTTCTAGTTATAGCATCTGCATCTATTTTTATATTGTCACCAAAAAGATTTGACACAATAGCTAATAGTTTATTTACCTGTACCGGTTTTGGATGAAAATCTGTAAAGCCTTTTTCTAAAAAATAATCTTTTTCAAGATCCTTTCTTCCTGAAAGTGCTATAACCGGAATATTTTGATTAATAGTACGTATTTCTTCAAGAAGTTCAAAACCGTCCAGTCCCGGCATTTGGATATCAGTAAGAATAATATCAAAATATTTATCGTTTATAAGCTGTGCTACCCTGGACGAATTTGCTTCTGTGCTGACTACTGCTCCTTTATCGCTAAATACTTCGTTTAATAATGATAGTTGGGTTTCATCATCATCTACTAAGAGAATCTTTTTGTTTTTAAGATATGGATAGTTGGTAATTTGAACCTGTTGTTGTACAGGTTTATTTTTATTGCCTTTATGATATGGTAAAATTATAGTGAATTCAGATCCCTTTCCTTCTTCGCTCTCCAGCTCAATCGTACCACCTAAGAGTTCAATGATTCTTTTAGAGATGGTAAGCCCCAGTCCTGTTCCGCCAAATTTCTTCTCTATACCATCATTAGCCTGTGTAAATTCCTTAAATACATTAGCGTGGCTCTCTTTTGCTATACCAATACCGGTATCTGTTACAGATATGAAAACACTTTGGTTTTTAATATATGCCAGTACTTCTACCGATCCTTCCTGTGTGAACTTTATAGCATTACTGATAAGGTTGGTTAAGACCTGTTTAATGCGGTAAGGGTCTGATATTATATTATTTTCAAGCTTATCATCGCTAACCCAGTTAAGTTCAATATTTTTCTTTTCGGCAGAGTGTTCAAGTGTTTTACAGGTGTTTTCTATAAGTGTTTTTAAGTTGAATGATGATTCTTCAATAGTGATTCTGCTGTTTTCCAATTTAGAAAAATCCACAAGATCACTTACCAGTTTAAGTATATAGTCAGCAGATTCTTTTATATTGTCCAGATATTGCTTCTGTTTGCTGTTTATTTCAGAATTGCTGATTAGGTCTGAAAAACCGATTATACTGCCAAGCGGGGTTTGTAAGTCGTGTGTTACAGTAGCCATAAGCATTGTTTTGCTTCTTAAGAGCTTTTCATTTTCGGTATTAAGGTCCTCTAATTGATTCCTGTAGTTTTGACTTTTTGTAAGATCACTTAAAATTATCCAGGCAAAAATTATAAGTATAAGTAGTGCAGAAGCACCAATCCATGCCATTTTTTTTACGGTTGAAGAAATTGCCAGCTGTGATGCAGCAATTTTTTGTGATGACCTCTCGATAATTTCTTTTTCTACAGATGCTAGTATAACCCGAAGCTGATCGGAAATAATACGGTTTTCATCCTGCAGTACCTGCTCGGCACGATTTAATTTGTTTTGTTCCTGCTTGTTCTTGTCTATTAGCTCTTCTATAACCTGATTGTATGCAATAGTAAGAGAATCATTTGAAGCAAATTTTCTAATAGAATCCAGTGTTTTGGGAGGTAATGCAGAGTTAACTACCTGGCTCCAGGTATAACGCTCTTCTGGTTTTAATGGTATTGCCTGATTTACAAGAGAGTCTTTTACACTGTTTATTTTGCTGCTAAAGTTTTTTCGTACATATTCCGGTCTGTTAAGTTTGCGGTACTTAATAATTCCGGCTATACTTTTTCTTTTCTTGTTTATTAATAATTGTATGGAGTCAAATTTTACAACCTGACTTGAGTCGGCCTCTTTTTTAATAAGGTCGATATCATTATTAATACTGTCAATAAGTTTATTGTAGCTGTTGTAATCACTGTCCAGTCCGCTAAGCATAGCAGTTTTACCTACGGCTTCAGAAGTGTATAGGTTAGCTATAGTGTTACTTATTTGTATAATCTTTGAGCTATCATTTCCGGATACGCTTTTAGAAGCGATTTTGGAAATTTCACTATATACAAACCATACAGATATTACTGCAAAAATAAACAGCAGCAGGTATCCGGCAATTACCTTTGATTTTACTGATTTGGGTTGGGCCATAACGATATTAGTGCGTTAATGCATCTAAGTTATAACGCAGGCACAAAGTATTCAGTATTGAATAGTGTTTTTTAAGAATATATTAGCTTTTTACAATCACTCTCAAAAAGTTAATTTCTTCTTTAAGGTGTTGTATTTCGGCTTTAAGGCTTTCAACAAGTATGTCATAAACTTCTTTGTTTGCCTGATTGAACATATCATCTCCCGGTTCTGATTCGCTTACGATCTCGTTGAAAAGGTAGTTGATGTTTACATCAAGAATTTGTACAATTTTAAGAAGTTTAACAACATTTAGTCTTCTGTCGTCTTTTTCGAGTCTTCCGTAATTACTCTGGGTAACATCAAGGTGTAGCGCCATTGTTTCCTGAGTAATTCCTTTTTCTTCTCTAAGTTTCTTAATTTTCTGGCCTATTACGTTCATGGTTTAGTTGGCAATAATTAAATTATAACTAATTTTCGGTTTTTTGTCTATTTGTATTTAGTAAATACACTTTATTGGCTGTTATAAATATTGCAAGTAAGGTGTGCAAAACCGTAACTCTCTATAGTATTATAACTTGAGACATACTGTATTTATTTTATAAAAATAAAAAAGAAGTGTTCCAAGTTGAAGTTAAAACTTAAATAATCGATGTACGACATGTTTTACCCGTTAAAAAGTAAATATATAGTTAAAAAATGATAGTTACTTTTTGAGTTATTTTTTTAACAATAATAAAAGCCAGCTGATTAGCTGGCTTTTATTTACTATATGTTATATGTATAAGTAGGTTCTTATTTGTTTATAAGCGATCTTGAAATTACAATCTTTTGGATTTCTGAAGTTCCTTCATAAATCTGGGTGATTTTAGCATCACGCATAAGTCTTTCTACATGGTATTCTTTCACATAACCGTTACCACCATGTATCTGTACGGCTTCGATAGTAGTATCCATTGCAACCTGAGATGCGTAAAGTTTTGCCATAGCACCGCTTACATCATAATTGTTATGGTTGTCTTTATCCCATGCAGCCTTCATACAAAGGTGACGTGCAGCCTCAATTTGTACGGCCATATCGGCAAGTTTGAAAGCGATAGCCTGATGGTTAAAGATTTCTGTACCGAAAGCTTTTCTTTCCTGAGAGTATTTAAGAGCAAGTTCGTAAGCTCCAGAAGCTATACCTAGTGCCTGAGAAGCTATACCGATTCTACCTCCTGAAAGGGTTTTCATGGCAAATTTGAACCCGAAACCGTCTTCACCTATTCTGTTTTCTTTTGGGACCTTAACGTCGGTAAACATTAATGAGTGTGTGTCAGATCCGCGGATGCCTAATTTTTGTTCTTTAGCTCCAATTTCAAAACCTGGCATTCCTTTTTCAACAATAAGGGCATTGATACCTCTGTGTTTTTTCTCAATATCAGTTTGAGCTATTACAAGGTAAACATCGGCAGTGCTACCGTTTGTTATCCAGTTTTTAGTACCGTTTAAAAGGTAGTGATCACCTTTATCAATAGCTGTTGTTTTTTGTGAAGTAGCATCACTTCCTGCTTCCGGTTCAGAAAGGCAGAAAGCTCCTATTATTTCGCCTGTTGCTAAACGGGTAAGGTATTTTTGTTTTTGTTCTTCTGTACCAAAGGTTTCAAGTCCCCAGCATACCAGAGAGTTGTTTACAGACATAACTACTGAAGCAGAAGCATCAATTTTAGAAATTTCTTCCATAGCGATAACATAAGAAACTGCGTCTAATCCGCTACCACCATATTTTGGGTCTACCATCATACCCAGGAAGCCAAGCTCTCCCATTTTCTTGATTTGCTCTGTAGGGAAAATTTGTTTTTCATCCCTCTCTATTACACCCGGAAGTAATTCATTTTGAGCAAAGTCTCTTGCTGCCTTCTGAATCATTAAGTGCTCTTCAGTAAGTTTAAAATCCATAACTATCTAAATATTGTAATTTTGTTTTATTGCGCCCAAAAGTAATTATTTAATGTGAATTTTTCAATATCATTATTTAATTTTAGCACATGATTAGAGAAAACTATAACGTTTTAGGAGTTATGTCGGGAACTTCGCTTGACGGAGTCGATTTAGCCCATATTATTTTCAACTATCAAAATGGTATTTGGAGTTATAATATGCGTGAATGTCAAACAGTTGCTTATAGTGATGTATGGGTAAACAGACTTAAAGAGGCTGTGGGTTATACTAAAGAAAAGCTTGAAGAACTCAATGATGAATATACCTTGTTATTGTCAGATATTATAAAAACCTTTATTGAGGATTTTGCAATAAAAGATCTTGATGTAGTATGTTCACACGGGCATACAATTTTACACCAGCCGCAAAATGGATTCACGCTTCAAATAGGTAATAAGCAGGAGTTGGCAAAAAGTATTGGTATAACTACGGTTTGTGATTTTAGGTTGCAGGATGTGCAAATGGGAGGGCAGGGAGCTCCTTTGGTTCCTATAGGTGATAGGTTGTTGTTTAGCGATTATAGTTATTGCCTTAACCTGGGCGGTTTCTCTAATATTTCGTTTGAAGATAATGGTGAGCGTGTTGCGTTTGATATTTGTGCAGTGAATACAGTACTTAACTATTATGCAGGTAAATTGGGTTTGCCTTATGATGACGGTGGTAAAGTAGCAGCAAAAGGTAAAATGATTGCCGAAATGTATAACGAACTTAACAGGCTTGAGTTTTATAAAAAATCATATCCTAAGTCATTAGGTTTTGAATATGTAAAAGAAGTTTTATTGCCATTAGTAGAAAAATATGATGTTCCGGCAGAAGATAAACTCCATACCTTTACAATACATGTTGCTACACAGGTGGCGGCTGTAATAAACGTATTGCCTCCGGGTAAATTACTTGTTACTGGTGGTGGAGCTTATAACATATTTTTACTGAATTGTATGCAGGAGTTTATGCCTGATACGACTATTGTTGTTCCGGATGATAAGACGATTCAATACAAAGAATCGCTTATTTTTGGCTTATTGGGAGTTTTAAAACTAAGGGGAGAAGTAAATGTACTTTCCAGTGTTACGGGTGCTGTTGGGGATCATAGTTCGGGGATTGTTTTTGGGATTTAAAGAATGCCTATTTTTTTTATAGCTTCAATGAGGTCGTGGTCGTCGCCGCTTTTACCTTCAAGAAACATACTTTTTAAATTGGCCTTTCTTTTTTCAATGGCACTTAGTGATAGCGGCACGTAGTTAGGGATATTTTTTGTAAGTATTCCTTCGCTCAGTCTCATAAGTATTTGCCTGTCGTAATTGTCCAGGTTGTACTTGTCAAAGTCTTTATCACGAAGTGACTTTACAATTTTACTGCTCATATACTTCTCGCCTTTAAAAATAATCTTGAAGGCGTTTACAAACTCATCAATATCGATGTCGCTTTTGCATAAAATACCATCAGGATTAATTTCTTTTATCAGGCGGTCTACTAATGTGGCTTCACTGTGCATGGTTAATATTATAACTACACAATCTGGTATCGTTTTGCGTATCAATACACCTAAGTCAAGCCCTGAAGTGATGTTTTTTTCTTCATATGGGGGAAGGCTCAAGTCAAGATACGCAATGTCAAAATGCTGGGTGGTTATAAGCTCATAAGCCTGTTGGCAATCCAGCGCTTTGGTAAATATAAGATTGTGACCCTCAATGTTTTCGTTGCGTAAAACATTGATGTAACCGTTAACCGTCATGGGGTGGTCGTCAACGATAAGAATTCTTAAATCTCTCTGCATATACAAGTCTATTAGGACAAATTTAACAAATTTTACGGTTAAACCGTAAAACGACTATTTCAAATTTAATATATTGCCCTCGGTTTTTTAACAATTTTTTCAGGAAAGTGCAATATTCATATCTGATAATTGATGAAGATATCGGAGCGAAAGACACACTGGCACGACTTGAGGATTTTCCAGAATATTTTTGTGCTGGGGTAGCGAGTAGTAAAGATGAGGCTGTAAACAAGATACTTGATTTGCAGCCAATGCTTGTATTTATTGAAGTTTCCCCTAAAAGTAAAAAAAACGGACTGTCGCTTTCTATTATTACTGAACTGCATCAATATATTGATAATCTGCCTTATTTTATAGTAACCACTACAACTACTAAGTATGCTTTTGACGCAATTAAGGCCGGTGTTTCTGATTATTTGTTAAAGCCACTTAACCGTTTTGAACTAAGGAAAACATTACTTCGTTTTGAGAAAACAAGCCCTGTTGCTTCCCGAGATACTATATGTATTAAATCATATGGTGATTACCAGTTTATTTCGCTTAACGATATTGTTTATCTTAAGGCAGATAATAATACTACTGACTTCCATTTGCAAAACGGTAAAAAGCTTACAGCTTATAAAACGCTTAAGCACTATGAGGCAAACCTGCCGTTTTTCTTTTTCAGGATACATAATAGCTATATAGTAAACAGTAACTATATAACCAGGATTAATACCGGTAAATCATTATGTTATTTAAATAACAGTGATTTGTCTGTTTCTTTCTCTAAAACATTTAAGGATAATATTGATGCTATTATCCGGAAAATTGCTCCCGAAAATATATAATAAGTCATTTTACCCTGCAAATCGGTCGAGTTACTAGTGTGCTCCTGTCATTCACTAAAACTGCTGTAAATCATGGTTTTGGATGGTGTATTTAGTCTTAGTTTTGCTTCAATAAATAAACAAAAAAGCAAAACAAATTAAAAATATTAAAAAATAACACCTATCCAATTTTAAAAAATTTAACACCATGAAAAAATCACTTTTTACTTTAGGACTTATCGCATTTGTTGGTTTAACAGCAGTTTCTTGTTCAACAGATGATAGCGCTTTAGAGGATACATCAGCAGGAGATACTACGATTGTAGCACCAATAGATAATGGAGATGTTGAACTTCCAAGACCTGTACCAAGCAACGGAAAATAATCTTAGGCATTGCTATTAAATAAAATATATTATTTTTGAGGCTGTAGTATTAACAACTACAGCCTCAAAAATTTTGAATAACTTCCAACAAATACTCCTTTTTATATTATTGTTTTTTGCCGTTATTTCCTGTAACGACAAAAACAATAACTATTCTGATAAGGATAAGCAGATAACAGAAATGTTAAATCAGGTATCTGCTACAGATAATGACAGCGTGAAAAAGCAACTGCTGAAATCTGTTTATCAGAAAATAAATAACTATCCATATAAGGATAGTATTCCCCGTTATTATTTAATGCTTACAGAGGCTTATTATAATTCAAGTGATTATCAGGGAGCTTTAAAAATAGGTAAACAAAGCGTTGAGCTGAATAAAGAGATTAAGGATACAGTTAATGTCGCTCAATCGCTTTATACAATAGGTAATACCTATTATTTTGGTTTAGCAGATACCGATAGTGCTTATATTTTTTATACCCAGGCAGAAAAATTGTTTCAGGAGTCACATCAGTACAGAAGCCTAGGTAAAACAAAACTTTATAAGGCTTATGTTCTATATTATTTAAAGGAATACCAGCTTTGCGAAACTGAAGCATTTAGGGCATTGGGGCTTTTGCAGGGTAGGGATGCTACTGATATTTACAATTGTCACAACCTGATAGCTGCCGCCCTTGATGGGCAGGGGCTGCATGTAGAGGCTATTAAGTATTATGAGCTAGCCTTAAGACAATTGCTTTCTTTTAATAAAGAGGATTCAAATGATATAGATGTAAATTATTATAAGGCTACCTGTTATAATAATCTGGGTAATGTTTACCTCAATATGGAAGATTATGCAAAGGCAGAAGAGTTTTATCTTAATGCACTTAAACTAACATCAAAAGAGTCTAATCCGTCGTTATACGCAAAGCTTCTAAACAGTTTGGCTTATGCGCGTTTTAAGTCGGGTAATGAGAAAGATTTGCCTAGAATGTTTTATGAGGCACTTGCAATAAGGGATAGCCTAGGGATTAATTATGGTATTGTAGCTACAAAAAAATATCTTGGTGAATATTATGCGGCAAAAAAAGATACGGCAAAGGCTGTTGAATATTTAAGGGAAGCTTATACCAAAGCCGAAAATATAAAGGGATACTATGATGTTGTAAACACCTTAAAGCTTTTAGGTGAAATAGATAAACCTCAAAGTGCAACCTATTACAAAAGGCTTAATGTGGTTAATGACAGTTTGCAAAAAGTAGAACAGGCCAATAAAGATAAATTTGCCCGTATAGAGTATGAAACAGAAAGACTTGAAGATGAGAAAGAAGCTTTAGTAAAAAGGAATGGGTTTATAATAGGTGTCTCGGCAATGGTGTTACTTTTTATAGGGGCAGTGTTTATTATTTATTACCTTAACTCAAGGAATAAAAAGCTGGTGATGGAGCAGGAGCAGCAAAAGGCTAATGAGGAGATTTATCAGTTAATGTTTGAACAGCAAACTAAGATTGATAAAGCCAGGGCCGAGGAGAAAAGCCGTATTGCCATGGAGTTGCATGACGGGATTCTTAATAATATTTATGCGGTAAGGCTTAATCTCGAATTTATAAACAGGAATACCGATGAAGAGTCTGTAGCGCAAAGAAAAGAGTATATAAAGCAGCTGCAAACAGTAGAGTCGGAAATTAGAGGTGTGTCTCATGACCTTAGTCGTAATGCGGTGTTCTTTGAAAAGAGCTTTAAAGATGTTATTGAATCGCTTGTGCTTACTCAGAAAAATGAATTCAATACCGTTTTTGATGTTGATATAGATCCCGATATTAACTGGGAGGGTTTACCCAATATTCAAAAAGTGAATGTGTATAGGGTAATACAGGAAGGTTTACAGAATATCAATAAATATAGTATAGCTCACAATGCCATTGTGGAAATTAAAAAAAATCGAGATGCAATTGAGCTTACTATTACAGATGATGGTATAGGTTATGATCCTGATAAGGTTAAAGGAGGTATAGGTATAAGAAATCTTAGAAAACGTACTTCTGTGCTTAATGGTAAGCTCGATATTATTTCTGCTCCTGGAAAAGGGGCGAAAATTCATATTGTATTCCCTAATTAATGAGATAAATACAGAATTCTCATTTATATGTTTTATATATTTGTGCCGATTTATAAAAATTCAACGAATGAAAGATTTATTAAAGAAATTCGAAAATAAACAGCCTGAAATAGTTTTTAACTGGAAAGATTCTGAAACAGAAGCAGAAGGATGGACAGTGATTAATTCCCTAAGGGGAGGTGCTGCCGGTGGTGGTACACGTATGAGAAAAGGACTTGATATGAACGAGGTGCTTTCTCTTGCAAAAACTATGGAAGTTAAATTTACGGTTTCGGGACCTGCTATAGGAGGTGCTAAATCAGGAATTAATTTTGATCCGGCTGACCCAAGAAAAAAAGGAGTATTACAGCGTTGGTATAAAGCTGTTTCTCCGCTTTTAAAAAGCTACTACGGTACAGGTGGTGACCTTAACGTTGATGAAATTCATGAAGTAATCCCTATGACTGAAGAGTGTGGGGTATGGCATCCGCAGGAAGGTGTTTTTAACGGACACTTTAAACCAAGCGAGGCCGATAAAATTAACCGCATCGGTCAGTTAAGACAAGGTGTTGTTAAAGTAATAGAGAATGCAACATTCTCACCTGATGTTAACAGGAAATATACTGTTGCCGATATGATTACCGGTTATGGTGTTGCAGAGGCTGTACGTCATTTCTATGCTATTTACGGAGGTGATGTGAAAGGTAAAAAAGCAATCGTTCAGGGTTTTGGTAACGTAGGTTCGGCAGCTGCTTTCTACCTTGCAGAAATGGGTGCTAAAGTTATTGGTATTATAGACCGTGACGGTGGACTTTTAAATGAGAACGGATTCTCTTTTGAAGAAATAAGAGAACTTTTCCTTAACAAGGATGGTAACAAACTTGTTGCAGATAATATGATTCCGTTTGAGGAAATAAACGAGAAAATATGGAAAACAGGTGCAGAGATATTTGCTCCTTGTGCAGCTTCAAGACTGGTTACTAAAGGCCAAATTGATAACATGATCGCTTCGGGTCTTGAAGTTATTTCATGTGGTGCTAACGTACCGTTTGCTGACAAAGAAATTTTCTTTGGTCCTATTATGGAGGAGACAGACAGTAAAGTGAGCCTTATTCCAGACTTTATCTCTAACTGTGGTATGGCAAGAGTATTTGCTTACTTTATGGAGAAAAAAGTAGGTATGACAGATGAGGCTGTATTTAACGATACATCTGAAACTATAAGAAAAGCAATTCAAAGAGTGCACGAGCAAAACAGTTCTAAGCTAAACATAAGCAACACTGCTTTTGAAATTGCTTTAAAACAACTGGTGTAACACATCTTTAAAATTTATACATTTAATGACAGATATTTTTATCTGTCATTTTTTTATTATGACATATCAGGAAACCATAGAGTGGATGTTTAAACAGTTGCCCATGTATCAAACACAGGGGGCTTCTGCATTTAAAAAAGACCTTACCAATACGCTATTGCTGGCAAAGCATTTAAATAACCCCGAGAACGGGTTTAAATCGGTTCATGTGGCAGGTACAAACGGTAAGGGGTCTGTATCAAATATGCTGGCTTCTATACTACAGGAAGCGGGCTATAAGGTAGGTTTGTATACTTCGCCGCATCTAAAGGATTTTAGGGAGCGCATAAAAATAAACGGTCAGGACATATCGAAGGAATTTGTTATGGATTTCATGGACAAAAATAAGCCGTTTTTTGAAGCCAGTCAGCTTAGTTTTTTTGAAATGACCGTTGGGTTGGCATTCGATTATTTTACGAAAGAGAGAGTAGATGTGGCTATTATTGAAACCGGAATGGGGGGGAGGCTGGACTCTACCAATATTGTAACTCCGCTGGTTTCGGTTATAACCAATATAGGCTTTGATCATATTCAGTTTCTTGGCGATACTCTGGAAAAAATAGCCTTTGAGAAAGCAGGTATCATTAAAAATAATGTTCCTGTAGTTATAGGAGAATACACTCCCGAAACCAAGACGGTTTTTGAAAATAAGGCTAAGGAAATGCAGTCAGATATAATTTTTGCTTTAGATGAGGATTTCCCGGTGTATGACTCAGATCTAACAGGGGACTACCAAAAACAGAACAGAAAAACAGTTTTGGCAACCGTAAATGTTTTAAAGCATTATTTTGATATTAATGAAGAGGCATTAGTAAATGGATTGCTTAATGTGGTAAAAAATACAGGTTTTATGGGCAGGTGGCAGGTAATACACCAAAACCCTACGGCGTTTTGCGATTCGGCACATAACAGTCACGGACTAAAAATTGTGCTTAATCAGATAGCGCAGCAAAAATTTAAGGATTTAAGGATTGTTTTTGGAGTGGTAAATGATAAGGATCTAACTGAAATTTTACCTTTAATGCCTAAAAATGCCATTTATTATTTTTGTAAACCAAATGTTATGCGAGGTCTCGATGCAAAAATCCTTCAGGAGAGATTTTTGGATTACGATTTGAAGGGAGAAGTATATTCTTCTGTAACAGATGCTTATAAAAATGCGTTGACAGATGCCGATAAAACCGACTTTATTTATGTAGGTGGAAGTACATTTGTAGTAGCAGAAATTTTATAATTTTTTAAAATAATGTTTGCAAATACAAAAAAACAATCTATATTTGCACTCGCAATAAGGAACTAATCAAGGGACGAAATTGCAGACATATCGGGCGATTAGCTCAGTTGGTTCAGAGCACCTCGTTTACACCGAGGGGGTCGGGGGTTCGAATCCCTCATCGCCCACACAAAAACAAAAAAAGCCATTGGATTCCAATGGCTTTTTTTCTACGATATTAAACCTTTAATGCACCACTATCTGCACGTAAGCTTGCTCCATTTGTGGCAATCGATAAGGGACTTGATAGGTAAACTGCAAGATTTGCAATTTCATTGGGTTCAATAAATCTTTGTATAAGTATATGAGGATTTGTTTGTTGAATGATTCCACTTTTCATGGTTTCAACATTCAATTGTTGAGCATTGGCTATCTGTTTAATTGTTTCTGCAACACCATCAGAATAGGTAGGTCCGCCTAATATAGTGTTTATTGTAATTTCTGTTCCTTTTGTTAATTTAGATAAGCCATTGCTTAGAGCACCCATTGCAGCTTTGGTCATTCCATACGGAATCATATTGTCAGGTACATTTAAGCCCGATTCACTACTTATAAAAATTATCCTTCCCCAATTCTTTTTAAGCATTGTAGGCAATAGGGCTCGGGAAAGGCGCATCCCACTCATAACATTTATTTCAAAATAATTGTACCAATCTTCATCAGATGTTGTTTGAAAATCATCAATACCAAAAACTCCTACATTATTGATAAGTATATCAATATCTTCCAAATCATTTAACAACGCGGAAACCTCCGTTGAATTAGCAAAATTTGCCGGAATGCCAAATATTTCTGAATCAGGAAATTGTTTTTGTAATTTTTCACAAGCATGCTTTGTTTTTTCTGCATTTCTTCCATTGATTATAACGGCAGCACCTTCTTTTAGCAAATGTTCGGCTATTGAAAAACCTATGCCTTGCGTTGATCCACTAATAAATGCTTTTTTTCCTTTAAGTTGTAAATCCATCTTTTATTTTTGTAATGATTATTAAAAAAATGACTAAAATTTTTTAATCCAGTATTTTCAGGTGAAGTTCAATTTGCTCTTTTAAAATCTTTTTATCTGGATAAATTCTACGCAATGAGTTGATGCCACACCAAAACGTAATTAAATTTTTAGCTATAATATCGGCTGATAGTTTAGATGTAATCAACCCTTTATTCTGTTCTGCAGTAATGACTAAGGTATAAAGTTGTTCAGTTTCTTTAAGTATTTGAATAGCATCCCTCTGTAATTCATCATCAACTAATGCCATCTCTACAATTGTATTCGCTATAATGCAGCCCTTAAAATGATTTCTCATATCAGTATCAGCTAGACTCATAAAGAATTCTTTAATCAATATTATGGGACTGTCACAATTTTCAAGTGATTTCTTAAATGCATCCAAATCTTCTTTTCGCTGATGAAGTGCTTTCTTAAAAAGTTCCTTTTTTCCACCTTTGAATGTATTATAGAGACTGCCGGCACCTGCACCGGTTGCATTAGTTAAGTCTGTTAATGACGTTGCATTATATCCTTTTTCCCAGAAAACTTGTTGAGCTTTTAATACAAGTTGTTTGTCCAGATGAATGTTAGGTCTTCCTTTCATTTATTATTGTAATGATTGATACAAAAATAAATAAAATAAGGAAATAAGCTATAAATTATTTAATTAAATGTCTACCTGAATTCCAATGAAGTTTGATTAGTGTCTTTCAAATAATTTTGAAAATCGCATTAAGTGTTCGATTTTAATCCCTGATAGTCCATAACAAGTCGAAAACCTTCAGTGAAAACTGGAGTTTTTTTGTTTTAAGCTAATTCTTTTAACTTTACGCAAACACCAAAACCTATTATAGTGCTAAAGGGAATAAGTAAAATAATAAATCAGCGTTATCCAATATCCGAATCAAGAAAGGAAATATTCCTGTCATCATTTTTTATTGCGATAATGGGGTATCTTTTCCTTATAGTGTTTCAGCCTTTCGGAGCGCATACTTTTACTAATAACTATAAGTATCTGTTACTGGCTCCTTACCCTATTATTGCCTTTGTGGTATATAGTGGTGTAAATCTCTTCTTCCTGAAAAAGTCGTACAGATGGAACCTTAATAAAGAACTGATTAAGCTGCTTTTTGTACTTCTTATTTGTTCGGGATTCAATTATGTTTATAACATCTATTTTATAAACCATGTTTCATTTAGCATCAGTCATTTGCTGTTTATGTGTCTATACACTTTTGCAATAGCTGTGCCAATAAGTATGGTTTACGTGCTTGCACGTTACCTGTATCTAACTCAATCGTGGAATACATTTGAGGACTCAGTTGTTGAGCAGGTAGAAAAAGTAGAATCAACAAATCTGTTGCTAAGTATTATACCCGATTCCGGCCAAGAAGAATTAACTTTTAGAGAAGATGATTTTCTGTATGCTGAGTCAGACGGGAATTATGTAACGGTACATTATCTTGAAGGCGATGTTGTGGCCAATCAGCTATTAAGACTTTCATTAAAAAACCTTGAGACCCAAATTCAAAACAATACTGTTATTAGATGTCATAGGTCATTCATGGTTAATACAGGTAAGGTTATGAGGGTAAAAGGAAATGCTCAGGGTTATAAATTGTTTATTGATAAAGTAAATGATTTTGTTCCTGTTTCCAGAAATTACATCCCCAAAGTAAAAGTACTGGTTAAGGGGCTTTGATGTTCGTCACATTTTCTTGACAAACATAACATTTGCCAAGTGTTACAAAGGTTTTTTTGGATTTTTGCTTCAATGCTAAAATCAAATAACATGCTAACAAACCACCAAAAAAATCAAAATCCTTCTACTGCTCAACGTATCTTCAGGCAAAGAATCCTGTTAATTATTCTGGCTATAATTTTTAATATTGCTAATTCCAGGGCACAACTACAAGCCGATGTTTTATCAGGTAAATGGCACCTTGAAATGCAACACAATGACTTGGGGCTTTCCCAAATTATTATGGAGTTTAATGTAGCGGGTGAAAATAATTTTGAGGGCCATACCCGTAAAGATGCCTTAAAGGATATTCTTGGCGGTGCAAAATCTATGCTTGCAAAATCATTTAATAGCGGGCTAAAGGGAGGGAGTATATTACGAATTGAAAACGGAACCTATTCTTTAGTTTCTGATTCTTTGAAGTTCACAGGAATACTTACATCCCTCGTTGGTAATTATAATATTAAAGGATACGTTTTTCAGGGAAAACTTTCGGCAACACTAAGTGATATGAATAATAACTACAAAGGTATTATAGAAGGTAAGCGAAATACCCGTTTGTTGCCTTTGAGAGATTATCATGCACTTTATAAGGAAACAGTTAGCCTAACCTACAATAAAATATTTAACAGGGATATAATGCAGACTAAGGAATGGAAAAGGTTTGACAGGAAAATGAATGATGTTTCTGCAAAGGTTCAGGATGATCTCGAAATGGTATTTGCCTTTTTCTATTATGCAGGTAAATTACCCATATCCCACTATATGCTTATGAGGCCTTTTGGGGATGACGAGACTGAACAAAGTAATGATGCTGAGGTTGCAACAGAAGTATCTGAAAATTATAAGCAGAGGGTATTTCTGGAAGAAAAAGGCGCTGGTGTAGGCTATCTCAAAATCACCTCTTTTGATGGTAATGCTGCCGAAATGGATAGTGTTTTTAAAGTTATAGCTAAAAAGGATTATAAGAATCTTATAGTGGATTTGCGTAACAACCCGGGGGGTAGTGTAGATGCGGGTATGTCGTTTGCTACACACGTGGCCGATACTACTTTTTACGGCGGGGTATTTCTTACACAAAAATATTTTAATAACCATGATGAATTGCCTACGGTTGCGGAATATGAATCATTTCCGCACTTTACCGAATCCAATTATGATATGCTTATGCATGGTATTCATACTACCGAAGGATTGTGTTTAAAAGTTATTCCGCAGGAACCGGTTTTCGACGGAAAACTTTACATATTAACCAATGGTAAAACAGGAAGCACATGTGAACCTTTGGTGTATGGTTTTAAACAAAAGAAACGTGCGGTAATTGTAGGCAAGCCTACAGCTGGTGCAATGTTAGCGGCAGAGATGTTTGAACTGTCTGACGGATTCAGGATGTTTTTGCCAACAGCTGATTATTATTCTTTTGACGGACAAAGATTAGATAAAATAGGCGTTAAGCCCGATGTTGAGGTGGAAGGTGATGCATTAGAATATGTTATGAGGCTTATAGCCGAATAAAATAAAAGCCCTCATTCGAGGGCTTTTATTAAAAATAATTTTTACTCAAATCTTCCAGTAAACCTATTTGTTCAGGTTTCCAGCCAAGTATATTTTGGGTTTTTTCGCTGGAAGCATAAGCATCCATGCCGGCAAAATGTGTGAACCAGGTAAAGTGGGCTTCTGCTTCTGCTTCAGTTAGGCTTTTTAAAGGGAGTGCAGTGTTTTCGCTAATAACATGGGCAATTTCCTTAAAAGGTACACCTTCTTCCGCTATAGGGTGAAAAACGACTTGTTCCGGTTGTTTCTCTACAATCAATCGATATAAGCTGGCTGCATCTTCTCGGTGTACTGCTGGCCATCTGTTAAGTCCGTCACCTATATAGCCCGACTGTCCGTTTTCTTTATTCATTCCTATAACGATTGGAATAAAGCCATAGTCATCCTTGCCGTGTACAATAGGTAGGCGTACTATATAAGCATTAACTCCTTTTGACCTTGCTTTGAGTGCAGCTTCTTCCGATACAGCTCTGGATACCGATATCGAGCTGGCTGGTTGGTCATCTTCGATAATAGCCTTTTCACTTCGCAGTATCCCAATGGCCGATGTTATTACCAGTGGTTTTTGGGTTCCTATAAGGGCATCGGTAAAAATTTCAATGACTTTCCTGTCATCTTCACAACTCTCCTTGTATCTGGAAAAATCGTGATTAAAGGCAGTGTGGATTACAGCATCGCACGAAGTGGCTCCTTTACGGATAATTTCCGGGTCATTAATATCACCCATTAGTATTTCGGCACCTGAATTTTCTAATTTTTCTGCCGAAGCCTGAGATCGTACCAGTCCAAGTGCCTGTATGCCGGAGGCTATTAAATCGTTTACTACTGCTGAGCCTACAAATCCCGAGGCTCCTGTTACAAATACACGCATAATATTAAGTTTTTAACTGTAACAAATCACGTTAAAAACAAACTTAAAAATATGGTCATTTGACCATATTTTGGATTATCGCTGTAACTGGTTGTGGCGTATTCTTGTAAGTGTTTTAATGGAAATGCCAAGGTATGAGGCTATCATTCGTAAAGGCAATCTTGATAGTAGGTTTGGGAAACACTGTATAAAATCGTCATATTTTTCCTCGGGTGTACCGCTAAGTGTTGTTAGTATACGTTGCTTGCTGTAGTATATATTACGTGATATTACCTGTTGGGATAGTTTGGTAAGCTCTGGGACTTCGCTTAACAGTCTGTTGAAATCGTCTTTCGTCCACAGTAATACTTCGGTGGGTTCAGTGGCTCCTATGTTTGTTTCGGCTGGTATTTCTTTATCATAACTCTCTACGTCCAGAGTCCATGAATGTTCTGGTGTAAATTGCAGTATGTGCTCATTACCTTTTGCGTCAATGCTATAGGTGCGAAGCAATCCTTTAGCAATAAATACTTTGTGCCTGCAAATATCCCCTGCCTGTAACAAAAGTTCATTGCGGCGCAATGTTTTATCGAAAGCCTTGCTACTTATGTGATGTATGGCACCTTCGGTAAGACCGGTGTTTTCTTTCAGGTATTTCTCAAATTCGGGATGCATAGTATAAAGGTAAGGAATATCTTGTTTTGTTTGTTGTGTGAAAAAGCCCCATATAAACGGGGCTTTTTAAACTGTATATTTTGATTGATGTTTATACTTTTACCGGAGCAGGTACAGGTGTTTCTGTTTTTGGGTTTATTAAAATATCCACTCTTAGTATAAGCAGTATTGATAGTAGTGTTATTATACTAATCACGTACCCTAATACATCATAATTTATAAGCGGACTCATTTTGGTTTCCTGATGTACTATATACCCGGCACATACAGCGGCTATACCACCTGCAATTTGCTGCAATGATGAGGTTATTGCCATATATGCCCCGCGGTCCTGTGTTTGTGGCACGGCAGTATTTAATGTCGTTGCAGGCACCATTCGGCTCATTATGCCCATAAACAGTATCATGTTTATTACTATAATTTGCCATACCGGGATAGGAGGTAGGTTAGTGTATATTAATATCATGATTATAGATATTAGAGATCCTATTGTAAATAGTTTCAGTTTACTCATCCTGTCACTTAGTTTGCCTACCATTGGCATTATGAACAATACTGCAAGTCCTGTGAAAAAGAATATTATGGGTAATTCTTCATGGCTTACCTTTATATTGTTTACCAGATAGGCAGTGCCAAATGGCTGAAGCATAAATCCACCTACCGATAGTATGGCAATTGCAGTAAAACCTGTTTGATACCTTTTGTTAGTTAGTGTGTGTAATAAATGTATAAACGGGTTCTTATCGGATTTAATTTCAAGATGTTTGTTTACAGGTTCCAGTTTAATGATAATTAGGGCAAGTATTGCTACCGCCAGTACTACTATCATAAGGAATGACGAATGCCATCCCCAATTATTGGCAAAATATAATCCTAATGGTATGCCTAAAATTTGACTTGTGGCAAAAGCCATTTGTATAAATCCCATAACACGGCCTCGTTGTTCCAGTAGAAACAAATCTGTTACTATTGCCAGTGATACCGACCCGATAACGCCACCAAAAAGACCGGTTACAATTCTTGCTGCAACCAGGGTTAAATAACTGTTTGCCATTGCACAGCAAAATGTTCCTAATATGAACCCTGTGTAAAAGAAAATAAGGAGTTTTTTACGGTCAAACTTATCGGCAAATCCTGCTGCAAGCAGTCCTGCTATCCCTGCACTAAAGGCATAGGCCGATACGGCAAAACCAAAGTTTGCTGTAGTCATGTCCAGACTTTTCATAAGGATATCTCCCAGTGGAGATATGACCATAAAGTCGAGTATTACGGTAAACTGAGTTAGTGCTAGCATGGCAATAACCAGTTTTTGATGTGAGGTGAATTTTGCAATTCCTTTTTTAACGTCCATTTTTTTGATTGATGATTTATATTGATGATTTGTTTATAGTTCACTGCAGTAGTGCCCAGACTCTGTAACCAGTTGTACTATCTGTTGTGGTACAATGTTAGTAGTTACTACTCTTAAAACCTTATCTTTATCTTCAGTGTCTATAGACCATTCGTTGATTAATGGGTGCATGTTAAGTTTTTTGGCAACTTCGCAGTTGCCGCATAATTCTGATATGTCGGTTTTAAATACTAATATTTGGAGATTTGTTTGTTTCATTTTATCAGGGTTTTAGACCTTTTATCATTAGGTCAAAAGTTTGTTTCATTACATCTTCGGTTAGGGTGAAGGGTCTGCCTCCTATGCTTTTCCCTTCCCTGTGGAAACCAAGTAGTGTATACAGTGGTCCGTAAGCAATACTCCAAAAAACATCAAGGCATATTGGGTTAAGCTCTTTATTCTTTATTGCATGCTCAAAAAACTCTGTCATATATTGTTTAAACATGCTTAACTCTCCTGTTTTTAATATCTCATCTGCATAGGGAGAATGTTTCATAATCTCAAAGCAGGATACCTCCATGGGGTTCTCTAAAGCAAAAGCAGACCTGTTTCTCCATTGCACCCACATACCTTCTTCAAAAGGCATTTTCGGGTTAAAATCATTAATGACCACATTAAAGAATTTTTTGGCAATTTTGCTCACTATTTTTTTTATAAGGTCATCTTTGTCTTTATAATAAATGTATAGGGTGGCTACAGATATGTTACATGCCTTGGCTAGTTTATTCATGCTAAAGGTGTTGAAGCCTTTGTTTACAATCTGTTCTACAGCTTTTGTGTAAACCAGTTTTTCCTTATCTGTATCCCTTGTTCTCATGTGGTAGAATTTTGAGTGAACAAAGTTATATAAATAAATGAATATTCATTCATTTATGAATAAAATATTTTAGAATAAAAAAAACGCTTTCATTTTGAAAGCGTTGTGTTTTTAGATAATATCGAGGGTTTTTTCGAGTGCCATGCCTCGTGAGCCTTTTATTAGTATTATTTTTTCTATTGGTCTGACTTTTTCTATATGTTTTTTAAAGTCATCAAAACTCTCGTAGAAGTTTAAATGATTGCTGCTAATTTTATTAGCAAAGAAATCTTTCCCTATAAAATAGGTGGTTACAGATGGGGTGTGGGATAGTTTCTCTACCAGCTTTTTGTGTTCTTCAAGGCTTTCTTCTCCCAGTTCAAACATATCTCCCAGTATTGCTATTTTAGAATTGCCTTCAAGTTGTATCAGGTTGTTTAATGCTGCTTCCATGCTGCTAGGGTTGGCATTGTAGGCGTCCATTATTATATGATTGCCGTTTTTTTCTATAAGCTGAGATCTGTTATTATTTGGAGTATAATTTTCAATAGCATCCTTAATTTTATGGTCGCTTATTTTAAAGTTGATCCCTATGGTTATAGCAGCATTTATGTTGTTTGCATTGTAAATACCTATGAGGTTTGAATGTATTTCCAGTCCGTTATATTTTATCTTAACCATTGGGTTGGCTTCAACTTGGTCAATACGCACATCGCAGTTATATTCATCAACAGCAAAAGTAATGCGTGACATATCTTCTGTTTTCTTATTCTGAATGGGGTCGTCCAGATTCACAAAAGCAGTTTTTGTATGAGTTTTGAGGTAAGTGTATAATTCGCTTTTTCCTTCTATTACGCCCTTTACTCCTCCAAAGCCTTCCAGGTGTGCTTTGCCGAAATTGGTTATATAACCAAAGTTAGGTTCGGCTATTTCACATAGTTGCTCTATTTCTTTTTTATGGTTGGCACCCATTTCAACAATGCCTATTTCGGTATCTTTTGTAAATGAGAGTAGGGTAAGCGGTACACCTATATGGTTGTTGAGGTTGCCTATAGTTGCTGTAGTGTTATATTTTTTAGAAAGTACAGCATTTATAAGTTCTTTCGTTGTGGTTTTACCATTGCTGCCGGTTAGTGCAATGACAGGTAGGCCCAAATAATGTCTATGGTATTTTGCCAGTTGCTGTAGAGCGGTAAGCCCGTTTTCTACAAGTAGTATTTTATCGTTTGTTTTGTATTGCGGATTGTCAACTACGGCATAAGCTGCCCCTTTTTTTAAGGCTTCTTCAGCAAAAGTATTGGCATCAAACCTTTCACCTTTTAGGGCTATGAAAAGAGATCCTTTTTCTATTTTTCGGGTATCTGTAGTAACAGTTCCGCATGATAGGAAGTACTTGTGTAGTTCTTCGGTAGTTGTCATATGTGTATAAAAAAATAAAGCCCTAAGATAGGGCTTTATTTTTTTATTTATAAGATTTTAGTCTTTGATTAACCGCGGTGTCTAGCAGATTTTTTAGTAGACTTAGGACCAACTTTAGACATTGCACATCTGAATCCGATGAAGTCTGTAGCCATATCCTGTGGGTAGTATCTTCTTTGAGCAGGGTCTAACCAATAAGCTCTGTCTCTCCATGAACCACCTTTGTAAACTCTTACATTATCGTTGATAAGTGTAGTTCTCTTGTTAGATTTATCCCACTCTCTTACCATGTTGCCTAAGCTGTCAGTTTCAACTTTGTGTTGAGGTGAATCATACATTTCACCTGTAGTACTAACACCTTCTTCAGAAGAACCTCCGTAGTCATAGAAACGTGTAGACTGTCTGTCACCATCTCTAAAGTTACGGTTGTCACTTTTTGTATAGTTTTGTCTTAGGTATACATCCTCTTCAGTAATCGGAGTTCTTGCGATTTGACCAGGAAGGTTTCTGTACTGGATTCTACCGTTACTTAAAGTATCATACTCTATAGTTTCAGAAGTTACAATCTCAGCTCTACCGTCTTCGCCAATTTGGTTTTTCATGTAAACGTTACCTCTGTAGTAGTTAAAGTCGCTAGCTTCATCGTCTATAATAGGACGGTAAACGTCAGCAACCCACTCGGCTACGTTACCAGCCATGTCATAAAGACCAAAGTCGTTTGGTGGGTAAGTTTTTACAGGAGCAGTAATATCTGCATTGTCATCAGACCATCCTGCAATTCCTCCGTAGTCACCTTTACCTTGTTTAAAGTTAGCTAACTGGTCACCTCTTTTTTGTCTTTTACCAGAACGTGTGTATTGACCTTTCCACGGGTATTTTTTACTACCACGGTAAATGTTGTACTCACGGTTACCTACAAGGGCTACTGCAGCATATTCCCACTCAGCCTCTGTTGGTAGTCTGTATTCAGGTGAAATTAATCCTGAAGTTCTTTGAGCATAAACGTTTGTAGCTTCGTCGTCACCTGCTAATTTATTGTTACGACCTCTAAGAACAACTTCTTCGTTACCTCCGTAAGCTTTTGTAGGGCTTTCAAGGTAAGTTTCTGTATCAAAGTTGTTTTCGGCTGTTACATCAAGAATCTTGGCGTCTCTTTTAAGGTAGCCTTCTTTCTCAAGTATAGACTCATTTACACGGTTTGTTCTCCAGTCACAAAACTCAACTGCCTGAATCCAGTTAACTCCTACTACCGGATAATCTGCATAGGCAGGGTGTCTCAGGTAGTTGTTAGTCATAGTTTCGTTGTAACCAAGAGCGCTTCTCCATACTAATGTATCAGGAAGTGCACCTACATAAATGTTTCTGTAATTCTCTTCTGTTGGAGGGTATACTCTTTTTAACCAGTCAAGGTATTCCATGTACATAACATTGGTAACCTCGGTTTCATCCATGTAGAAAGATTGAACGTGCTGTTGGTTTGGAGTGTTATTCCAATCGTGCATTACGTCATCCTGAACTCTACCCATGGTAAAAGTTCCACCTTCTACTTCTACAAGTCCCGGAGCTGGCTCCTGTTGTTTGTAGTTAGAGTTGTGCTGGAAACCGCCCTTCTTGTCATTGATTTTCCATCCGGTTGCAGAGGAAGTGTTACCACTGCCTTTTTTGCTACAACTGGTGTAACCAACTGCTACCGTAACTGCTAATAGCAGTTTAAAAGCTGTAATCTTGTTAATTTTCATACTTTCTGCAGGTAATTAATTTCGTGGCGCAATATAATAATTAACCATTAAACCGCAACACGTTTTTAAAATTTTTAATAAAATTCCAAAATTATGTTAATAGTGTCTTTAAATAACGCGCTATTTGAAGTAATATTGCAATCGTTTATTAGAAAAAAAAGTTTTTCTGTATCGTAATATATTTTTACTATTTGCGTTGTCACAATTGATGAAAAAGAATTTACTCCTTATTATATTACTATTTTCTTTACTTTCCTTTGGTCAGCAAAGTACTGTTAGTATTAACTGGAAAGACGGTGAAAAGTATACGGTTACCGATAGGGTAGTCGTATCGATTCCTCAGTTTGACTATGTTAATATGGATTACAGGTATTTAACTAAGGAATTGTTTTTCAGGCTTAATATTCCGGTTAGCGGTTATGTTAATGCTTCTTCATTGCAGATTACGAATGTGGTATATGAGAGTGTTGCTTTAGAAAAACTGGGTGTGCTTGACTTGCAAAAAATACCTATATCCTTAAAGCCTAATATTGTATCGTCTCATGCCCGTCATGACTGGTATGCTGATTTGTATCTGTCTCCTATTATTAAAGATGGTTCAGGGTATAAAAGAGTAAAATCGTTTTCCTATTCCTTTACTACAGGAGCGCGTAGGTTTAATACTAAAGATGTTCAGGTTGTAACTAACTCGGTTTTATCTTCGGGTGAATGGCATAGGTTTTATGTGGAGCGATCTGGGGTTTATAAAATATCCAAAAGTTTTTTGCAGCAGCTTGGTGTTAATGTTAATGTTGATCCGAGACGGATTAAGATATACGGTAACGGAGGGCGAATGCTTCCGTTGCGAAACAGTATTCCTTATCCTGATGATCTGGCTGAAAATGCTATTGCTTTTATAGGGGAGGAAGATGGTAATTTTGGAGATTCTGATTATATACTTTTCTATGCTGAGGGTGTTGATAACTGGAATGCCGAAAGTCAAACCCATTCAAACCTGTTTGCTGACAGATCGTATTATTATGTTACTTCGCAGGGAGGTGAAGGGAAGCGTATAACTACTCAAATTCAGCCAACAGATCCCGTTACTACAACAGTGACTTCTTTTGATGATTACTATTATCATGAAGAGGATTTGGTCAATATAGGTAGAATAGGCAGGAAATGGCATGGTGAGCAATTTAATGTTAATAATAGTCAGGATTTTGAATTTTCTGTTCCTGATATAGACTTAAGTACGCCGGTTTCGATAACTGTTAATGCAGCGGCCTATTCAGTGGTGCCAACCTCAATGACAGTTATGGCTAATGCTCAAAATTTGGGTGTAATATCTTTTGCTGCTGCTCAGGAACATGATGCGGCAGAAGATGGTACAGGAGGGAATAACGGTTATACGGCTACATTTACTCCTGCCGGGGGTACAATAACTGTTAATCTTTCTTATAGCAATGGTGGGGTGCCGGGGTCTAATGCCTGGTTAGACTATATTATTCTAAAAGCAAAACGTTTTTTAAAAGGTAATGGTTCTCAATTTAGGTTTAGGTATAATGCAGCTTCGGGTAATCTTGGGGTTTTAGAGTATCAAATGTCTAATGCTTCCGGGATAAGTGAGGTTTGGGATATTACCGATATATATAATGTAAGTAAATATGTGAATGAAGGAGGGCAAAGTCAGTTTTCATTCAAGGCAGAGTCAGGAGAGGTGAGGCAGTATGTTACTGTGGTGTCTTCAAATTTTTATACTCCTTTAAGGGAGAGTCAGGCCAGGGTGGCCAACCAAAATATAAAAGGGACTATATTTAATGGTGGTCAGGGGCAGTTTGAGGATATAGATTATCTTATCGTTACTCCTGCATCATTGAATTCTGAAGCTGAAAGGTTGGCTAATATTCATAGGTCGCGAAATGGTCTTAATGTTAAGGTGGTTAATCTTGAAAATATCTATCAGGAATTCTCTTCAGGTAAGCAGGATGTGGCTGCGATAAGAAACCTAGTGAAATATATTTATTATAACGCATCTGGCGATGCAAATAAAATAAAATATGTTTGCCTGTTTGGTGATGCGTCGTTCGATTTTAAAAATCGCATTCCTAATAATACTAATATAGTGCCTACGCTTCACGGGTATGATCCTTCCGGTTCTATACCAAATTATAATTCAACTAATACATTTGTTTCAGATGACTTCTTTGCTCTTATGGATCCGGAGGAAGGCGCTGTGCTTTTTAATGACCCTATAGGTGCGGATGTGGCTGTTGGGCGTATGGCGGTAAGTAGTATGTCTCAGGCAAGGGAAATGGTTGATAAGGTGGAGCAGTATCTTAATGAGGAGTCTTATGGGCGATGGAGGAATGAATATGTTCTTATGTCTGATGATTTGGATGATGGTGGTGATAATTTTGTTCCTATAATGGAAGGAGCTTATGCTGATATCATCGAGCATAGGCCTTTTATTAATATTAGAAAAATATATACTGATTCTTATGTTCAGGAGTCGTCATCGGGAGGGTTTAGGTATCCGCAGGCTAAAGAACAGATAATAAGAACGGTTAATAACGGTGCTCTTGTGGTTAATTATTTGGGGCATGGCGGCGAAGATGGTATGGCTGCTGAAAGGATTTTTGAAAAATCAGATGCTCAAAATCTAAACAATCAATACAAGTATCCTTTGTTTGTTACTGTTACCTGCGAACTCACGCGTTTTGATAATCCTTACAGGCCTACCTGTGGTGAGTATTTGTATTGGAACAGTGCGGGTGGGGCTATAGGTCTTATTACTACAACACGTTCTATATTTGTAAGTGTGGCTTTTAATTTTAACGGATTGCTGCCTGAAAAGTTGTTTGCGTTTGATGGGGGTGATTATCCTTCTATGGCAGAGGCTATGAGGAGGACTAAAGTTCAGTTGGGAAATAAGAATTTAAGGGTTATCTCTTATATAGGTGATCCGGCTCTTATGTTGGCAATTCCTAAGCCTAAGGTAGTGTTAACGGCTGTTAACGATATTCCTGTTGGTCAGGCGGGAGAGGTTTTGGAGGCGCTTTCTTTTGTGAAAATGACAGGGCATGTTACTGATGAGGCGGGTAATTCATTAAATACCTATAACGGAGAGTTAGGGGTTACGGTGTTTGATAAGGAGATACAAAGGCAAACACTGGCTAATGATGAGCCTACAAATGAGAGTTTAAAATATGATTTTAATACACTGGGAGAGGCGATTTTTAGGGGAAATGCTTCGGTAACAGGAGGTCAGTTTGAATTTAATTTCGTTGTTCCCCGCGATATACGTATACCTGTTGGTAACGGCAGGGTGAGTTTTTATTCCAAAAGAGGTAATGTGCTTGAAGATCAAACCGGGTATGATAACTCCATACAGGTAGGAGGTATAAATGAAAATGCGGAGGAAGATATTACAGGTCCTACTGTTAGGTTGTATATGAATGATGAGTCGTTTATATCGGGAGGAATTACTAATGATTCGCCAATATTTCTTGCTTTTCTTGAAGATGAGCACGGTGTAAACACGGCGAGTGGTATAGGTCACGATATAATAGCTGTACTCGACGGAGATGAAACAAATCCGTTTATATTAAATGATTATTATGAAACGAATGTTGATAGTTATACTAATGGTAGTTTAAGATATCCGTTTAGTGGTTTAGAGCCCGGACTCCATACTTTAACTTTTAAAGCCTGGGATGTGTACAATAATCCTGTTACGGCAGAGTTACAGTTTGTAGTGGTGGGCGATGAAGAGTTACGATTGGAAAAGGTGCTTAATTATCCTAACCCTTTTGTAAGTTATACAGAGTTTTGGTTTACCCATAACAGACCATACGAGCCGCTTGATGTGCAGGTTCAGATTTTCACCGTAAGTGGAAAAGTGGTTAAAACCATTAATCAGTCGGTTACTACCGAAGGTTTCCTTTGCAGGGATATAAAATGGGATGGGCGCGATGATTTTGGCGATCGCATTGGTAAAGGAGTTTATGTTTATAAGCTCACTGTACGCTCGGCTTCAACAAATAAGAAAGCCGAAAAGTATGAGAAACTTGTATTGCTATAAGAAAATACTATATTTGTTACCTTAAAATTTTCAAAATAAAAAATGAAGAAAATAGTTTTATTTGCTCTTGTACTTCTAGGAGTGCAAATTGCAAAGGCTCAAACACAAACAGAGAGAGTAATTACTACAGGTGTTCCTTTTTTACTGATTGCTGCAGATGCCAGAGCAGCGGGTATGGCAGACCAGGGGGTTGCTACTTCTGCAGATGTTTATTCGCAGCAGTGGAACCCGGCAAAATATGCTTTTGCGCTTAAAGAGTATGGAGGGTCTGCGAGTTATACTCCTTATCTTACTGATATTGCAAACGATATTTCATTAGCCCAGCTAACATTTTATAACAGATTTAACGATAGGAGTGCTTTTGGTGCCAGTCTTCGTTATTTTGGATTAGGGGATATTGAGCTTAGGCAAAATCCTGATGATGTGCCTGTTGTAAGAAGTCCTAACGAACTGGCTTTAGATTTATCATATTCACTAAAGCTTAGTGAGCGATTCTCTATGGCGGTTGCAGGTCGTTTTATTAGTTCTAATTTAAGAATTCCTGAAACAGCAGGAGGTGGTGATGCCAGTGCGGCAACAACATTTGCTTTTGATGTAGCAGGTTACTACCAGTCTGAAGAGATTCCTTATTCTGATTTTGACGGTAGATGGAGAGCTGGTTTTAACTTCCAGAATATGGGGCCTAAAATCAATTATAATAATGATGATAGCGAAGAGAATGCAAACTTCCTTCCGGCTAACTTAAGGTTAGGTGGTGGATTTGACTTTATCTTTGACGAGTACAATAAAATCGGAGTGAATGTAGAGTTAACTAAACTTTTGGTTCCTACACCTCCTGCAGTGGTTGAGCCGGTAGACTCTAACGGTGACGGAGAAATTACTCAGGATGAAACTGCGGCTGCTAATGCTCAGTATGCTTCAGATCTTCAGGATTACAGAAACACAGGTTGGGTTTCGGGTATGTTTAAGTCGTTTGGAGATGCTCCCGATGGTTTTAGCGAAGAACTTAAAGAGGTTACTTACTCTATAGGTGCTGAATATAGCTATCAGGATGCCTTTATGTTTAGAGTAGGTTATTTTAATGAAAGCGAAATGAAAGGTGCGCGTAAGTTTTTATCGCTTGGTGCAGGTTTCAGGTATAATGTAGTTAAGGTAGATGTTTCTTATTTATTCTCTGCTTCGCAGGTAAGAAACCCGCTTGAGAATACACTTCGTTTTTCACTGTCATTTAACTTTGGAGACGACTACGACGAATATTAGTAGTTAATCATAACAGTAAATAAAAAAGGGATTTATTGCAAATCCCTTTTTTATTTTGTAGTGCAAAAAAAAGCCTAAAATACTTTGATTTATTTTTTTAGTTATTAACGGGATGTGTTATTTTTGCAATTCGCAAATTTGTGTGAGGAAACTTTTTGCGTCACAATCAAATTTTTTAAAGAACACATTTAGCAACATCTATTAGGAAATGAAAGAAATTACAAAAGAAGTTTATCTGAAATGGTATGAAGACATGCAGTTTTGGAGAAAGTTTGAAGACAAACTTGCTGCTTTATACATACAGCAGAAAGTTAGAGGTTTCCTTCACTTATATAATGGCCAGGAGGCAGTACTTGCCGGAGCCCTTCATGCAATGGACCTTTCAAAGGATAAAATGATTACTGCTTACCGTAACCACGTTCAGCCAATAGGTATGGGTGTAGACCCAAGAAGAGTAATGGCAGAACTTTTAGGTAAAGGTACAGGTACATCAAAAGGTCTTGGAGGATCTATGCATATCTTCTCAAAGGAGCATGGGTTTTATGGAGGTCATGGTATTGTAGGAGCTCAAATTCCTGTTGGAGCAGGTATCGCTTTTGCCGATAAATATTTTGAAACAGGAGGTGTTACCCTTACTTATTTTGGTGATGGTGCTGCACGCCAGGGATCACTTCACGAAGCTTTCAACATGGCAATGCTATGGAAACTTCCTGTAGTGTTTATTGTAGAGAATAACGGTTATGCAATGGGTACTTCTGTAGAGAGGACTGCTAACCATACAGATATCTGGAAACTTGGTCTTGGCTATGAAATGCCATGTGGGCCGGTAGACGGTATGAATCCTGTTAAAGTGGCTGAGGCAATGCATGAGGCTATGGAAAGAGCAAGAAGAGGAGAAGGGCCAACTTTCCTTGAAATGAAAACGTATCGTTACAGAGGTCACTCAATGAGTGATGCTCAACATTACAGAACTAAAGAAGAGGTAGAGGAGTACAAAAAAATTGACCCTATTACTCAGGTTCTTGATATTATCAAAGAAAACAACTACGCTACAGAAGAAGAGATTGAAACAATCGACCTGAGAGTGAAAGATCTTGTTGCTGAATGCGAGAAATTTGCAGAAGATTCTCCGTACCCGGATCTAAGCGTTATGTATGACGTTGTTTACGATCAGGAAAACTATCCTTTTATACCACATAAATTACAATAAAAATGGCAGAAATTATTACAATGCCACGATTAAGTGATACCATGACCGAAGGGGTTGTGGCTACGTGGCTAAAAAAAGTTGGAGATAAAATAGAAGAAGGAGATATACTGGCAGAGATCGAAACAGATAAAGCGACTATGGAATTTGAGTCGTTTCATGCCGGTACATTACTTCATATAGGAATACAGGAAGGGGAGTCGGCTCCGGTTGATTCACTTCTTGCAATCATCGGTAAAGAAGGTGAAGATATTTCAGGTCTTCTAAACGGTGGAAGTGCTTCTGCTGCACCTGCTGCAGAGGAGAAAAAAGAAGAAGCTGCACCAAAAGCTGAAGAGAAAAAGGCTCCTGCGGCAGAATTACCTAAAGATGTTAAGGTGGTTACTATGCCTCGTCTTAGTGATACCATGACCGAAGGTACTGTTGCTACATGGCTTAAAAAAGTGGGTGATAAAGTAGAGGAAGGTGATATCCTTGCTGAAATTGAAACCGATAAAGCTACAATGGAGTTTGAATCTTTCAATGAAGGTACACTTTTATATGTTGGAATTCAGGAAGGTAAGTCTGCTCCGGTAGACAGTGTTCTTGCAATAATAGGTCCGGAAGGTACTGATGTTAGCGGTATTGCCGAAAACTTTCAGACCGGTGGTTCTACTGAAGCAAAAGAAGAAGAAAAACCAGCTGAGTCTAAAACAGAAACTACTGAAGCTCCTAAAGCTGAGGCTTCTGCTGTAACTAATGATGGTGGTAGAATTTTTGCTTCTCCGTTAGCCCGTAAAATTGCTGAAGAAAAAGGTATAAACCTTGGTCAGGTAAAAGGTACAGGTGAAAACGGAAGAATCGTTAAGAAAGACATTGAAAACTTTACTCCTGCTGCTGCGCTGGCTGCGCCTGCTACTCAGACCACTGCTGCTCAAGCTCCTACTGCACCAGCTGCAAAACCATTTGTTCCTGCAGGTGAGGTTAGCAGAGAGGAAGTTAAAAATAACCAGATGCGTAAAACTATTGCGCGTCGTCTTGCAGAGTCTAAATTCACTGCACCTGAATACAGTCTTACTATAGAGCTTGATATGGATAATGCTATCGCAAGCCGTGCTTTAATCAATGCTGTACCAGATACTAAAGTGTCGTTTAACGATATGGTAATCAAAGCAAGTGCAATGGCACTTCGCAAACATCCACAGGTAAATACACAGTGGAAAGATGATGTTACTATATATAATAAACACATTAGTATTGGTGTTGCTGTAGCTGTAGAAGACGGACTTGTAGTTCCTGTACTTCCGTTTACAGACTTAATGAGTCTTTCTCAAATAGGTGGTAACGTGAAAGATCTTGCAGGAAAAGCAAGAAGCAAAAAACTTACGCCGGCAGAGATGGATGGTAGTACGTTTACCGTTTCTAACTTAGGTATGTTTGGTATTCAGGAGTTTACTTCTATTATTAACCAACCTAACTCGGCAATCCTTTCTGTAGGTGCTATTGTACAGAAACCGGTTGTTAAGGACGGTCAAATTGTAGTAGGTAATACTATGACAGTAACGCTTACTTGTGATCACCGTACTATTGATGGTGCTACAGGTGCTCAGTTCCTGCAAACACTTAAACAATATATTGAGAATCCTGTAACTATGCTTGCATAAATTACAGGTCATTTATTATATAAAATCCGTTCTGGTTATCAGGACGGATTTTTTTTGGCAACATAGTCAAGTATAAAAAACCCTTTAGGTATAGCAGTTGTTTTTTAGTATTTTAGCAAAACAAAACAAAAGATAATGAAAAAAGCCGTTTTTTTAAGCGCATCGTTAATAGCGCTCTTAACATCTTGTGCTGTAAAAAAAAGCAATCCTGAAAACTATCAGGTTAGTGAGGAAAGTGTAATAACTACACTTAAGTTTTTAACTTCAGATGAGCTTGAGGGGCGTGACAGTGGTAGTGAAGGTATTGAAAAAGCTGCATTGTATCTTGAAGATGTTTTTGCTAAAAACAGTATAAAACCTTACTTTGCCACATATAGGGATACATTGTCTAACTTTCCTAAACCGGCTTACAATATAGTAGGGTATCTTGAAGGGAATGATCCTAAACTTAAAAATGAGGTTGTGGTAATTGGTGCTCATTATGATCATGTGGGTATAGGGATGGCAGTAGCGGGTGACAGTATTTATAATGGTGCCGATGATAATGCATCGGGTACTACTGCGGTAGCCGAACTGGTAAACTACTATGCTAAAGAGAAAACCAATAAACGAAGTATTTTATTTTGTTTCTTTTCGGCAGAAGAGAAAGGCCTGTTAGGGTCAAAACATCTTTCGGCAAAATTAAAGCAGGCTAATATGGATGTTTATCTTATGCTTAATTATGAGATGATAGGTGTACCAATGCCTGCCGGAAAAGACATGGTTGCCTTTATGACAGGGTATGGTAAATCTAACCTTGCCAGTAAAATAAACGAGTACACTGGAAAAACTTTTATAGGCTATTATGATTTTGCAATAAAGTATCAGCTTTTCAGGGCATCAGATAACTATCCGTTTTATTCGGAGTTTAATATTCCGGCTCATACATTCAGTACTACTGATATGGAAAGTTTCCATTATTACCACCAGCCGGGTGATGAATTTGATGAAATGGATACAGCACACATGACCGATTTTATTCAGCAAATGATTCCGGTTACTGAGAAACTGATTAATGCAGATACCAGAGAAATTGTTTTAAAGAACTAAATGAAAAATATAATAATAACAGGAACAAGTAGAGGGATAGGTTATGAGCTGGCACTGCAGTTTGCAAATGCAGGTCATAAGGTATTGGCAATTTCCAGAAAAGTTCCGCAGGCTTTTATAGAGAACCAGAATATTTCCTGCCTTGCAGTTGATATTTCTGAAGAAGATAATCTGCAAAAAGTACAAGATTTTATAGCCAGCACTTGGCATAGCGTAGATGTTTTGATACACAATGCCGGTGCACTTATCAATAAGCCGTTTACACAAATTACCGCTCATGAGTTTGAATATGTATACAAAGTAAACGTGTTTGGTGTAGCTGCCTTAAACAGGGTAGTGCTTCCTTTTATGAAAAAAGGAGCCCATGTGGTTACTATAAGCAGTATTGGGGGAGTAAAAGGCACTGTTAAGTTTGCGGGTCTTGCGGCTTACAGTTCAAGTAAAGGGGCTGTGATAACCTTATCAGAGCTTTTGGCAGAGGAGTATAAAGAACAGGGAATAGCCTTTAATGTGCTTGCTCTTGGCGCGGTAAATACCGAAATGCTTCAGGAAGCATTCCCGGGTTATGAGGCACCTCTTTCGGCTGTAGAGATGGCTAACTATATTTATGATTTTGCCTTAACAGGTAATAAATACTATAACGGAAAAGTACTTGAGGTTTCTTCAAGTACACCATAAAGAAATAATTTTAAGTGAAACATGTAATTGAGCCTTATTTGCCTGAGCACGCCGTAGACAGCGTTTTTGAGCTGATTAGGGAATATGGCGTTCATCTTAAAATAGTAAACGATAGGGTTACACGGCATGGTGACTATCGCAGGGATGCAAACGGTTATCATCAGATTACAGTTAACGGGAGTCTTAATAAATACAGGTTCCTTATGACATTGATTCATGAAATAGCCCATTTGGTAGCGTTTGAAAAGTACGGACGAAATATCAAACCTCACGGCATGGAATGGAAGTTAACTTTTCAAAAACTAATGGTTCCTTTTATACGCCCCGAGATTTTTCCGGGACAGTTGCTGCCCTTGCTGGCAAGGCATTTCAGAAACCCTAAAGCCAGTAGTGATACCGATGCTACACTATCAATTGCCCTTAAGCAATTTGATGAAGTATCGGATAAAAATTATATTTTTGAAATTCCGTATGGCAGTAATTTCCGTATCCACAACGGTAAAATATTCCGTAAAGGTGCGCAAAGGGTTAAACGGTATGAATGTCTGGAGATTAGCACCGGTAAGGTTTATTTGTTTAATCCTAATGCCGAGGTTGAGCTACTGCCACATTAATAGTTAAATAGAGATAAAAGCACCTTGAAATTGATTTTAAAATTAAAAACTTTATATTAATACAAAAAACGATTACCATACAATGAACGAAAATTATTACGCTGTTTTAATGGCTGGAGGAGTAGGTTCTCGTTTTTGGCCTGTAAGTACGGTTCAGTTCCCTAAACAGTTTCATGACATGCTGGGTACTGGTGAAACACTTATTCAAAAAACTTTTTCAAGGCTATCTAAATTAATCCCTAAAGAAAATATACTTGTTTTAACAAACGATATATATAACGATCTTGTACTGGAACAGCTTCCTGATTTATCTCCGGAGCAGATGGTGCTGGAACCGGCTATGAGAAACACGGCCCCGTGTATTTTATATGCTACTTTGAAGATTAAGAAACTTAATCCTAATGCTGTTATGGTAGTAGCACCAAGCGATCACTGGATTGAGGATGAAGATGCTTTTCTGGATAATGTTCAAAAGGCTTTTGACTGCGCTTTGAAACAGGAAGTTTTAATGACCTTGGGTATTCAGCCAACTTTCCCTAATACAGGTTATGGTTATATTGAGTACAATAAACAGGATACCAATTTGATTAAAAAAGTATCTCAGTTTAGGGAGAAACCTGATTATAAAACAGCAAAAGAATTTTTAAACAGTGGTAACTTTTTATGGAATGCAGGTATTTTTATATGGACGGTAGAGTCGGTATTAAATGCCTTTGTAAAATTCCAGCCTAAAATGTACGAACTGTTTGATGCCGGTTACGAACATTATAATAACCCTGAGGAAAAAGAATTTATTGAGGAGAACTATGTTAAGGCCGATAATATATCTATTGACTATGCTTTAATGGAGAATGCAGAAAATGTATATGTCCTTCCCGCTTCGTTTGACTGGAATGACCTTGGTACATGGGGATCACTACATGAAAAACTTGGTAAGGATGAGAATAATAATGCCGTTGTTAACGCCAGGGTTTTTCTTGAAAACGCTACAAACAATATTATCCGTACTGATTCTGACAAAACTGTCGTTATTGATGGGCTGGATAATTATATAGTGGTGGATCGTGACGATATATTACTTATTTACCCTAAGGAAAAAGAGCAGGAAATAAAGAAGATTACTGCTATTGTTACCAAAAACCAATAAATTTCAAGCTAGGCTATTTTGTTAAATTTAACGTTTAATTAAGAAATTAAGCGCTAATGTTTTATATTTATTTCTGAAAACCAATAAAATAGCTTGAAAAAGATTTGTCAGTTCATAACTGTTTCATGGATTATATGATTCCTTTTTTATAAAGGCTGAATGTGCTGATTATATCTATGACCTTTTCTTTGTTTTTATTTATTGCGGGTTTAACCGAAGTTGTTTTTTAACAATTAATAGCGATAAAGGTTACAACTATTTGTACGGTGAACAGCATCTTATACAATAAGAGCTTACACTGCTGTAAATGTTTATTGTAGTAGACACTACGTGAATGCTTAATGGCATGTGCTTGCTTGGAACAACCAACAAAACCGCTATATAATGAACATAAGCCTTACTGTAAAGCGATTACTTTTTATGTTTTCGCTTCTATTGTTTAGTATGGCAACTTTTGCACAGTTACCTGATTTTACTTTAACGGTTACCCCAACTGCACAAACCTGTTTGGGTAATGGTACTTTGAGTTTTTCGGTATCGGGGGTAAACCCATCGGCAAATATGGATTATACCATATATCTTTTGCCTGATACTACCACTCCTATAGGAATTACTACTTCTTCAGGCTATAATAATCTTCAGGCCGGGGATTATATGGTAGTGGCTACACAATCATTATCAGGTCAGTCAAACACACAAACACAAAATGTTACTATTAGTGACGAGACTGTAGAGCTTACTTATCTTTTTGAATTAAAAAATGCAATATGTGGTAATGATGGGCGTATTACGGTAAATGTAACTTCGGGTACGGCGGTGTCTTATGAAATTTTTGCGGGTCCGGTAACAAGGCCGTTACAGGTCTCTAATGTTTTTAATAATTTACCCGCAGGTTTATATCAGGTAAGGGTACATGATATTTGTGGTGATGCGGTTGTGGTATCGGTACAGTTAATACAAACACCCCCGGGTTTGGTTATAAGTGATCAAACTAATTTTAGCCCCAATCCTTTGCTGGATTGTAATACTATAACAATTTTTCATTTGTTTGGCCCTCCTGCAGGCTATGCTTTAGCATCTCCCGTTTCATTTACCTATACGGTTTACCCTCCAGGCGGAGGTACTCCTGTTATAGTGACTTCTGAAATTGAGGGTTCTTCTGAAGTAAATATTCCGTTTTATAACGGACAGGAATATAGTTATGATATAACAGCGGTTGACGCCTGCGGAAATGTATATACGCTTAATGATATTGTTATATCACCTGCCTTTGCAGGGGTTGGGATACAGGAGGTGTTTGGTTGTGACGGATTTACTTTTGGTTTTCAGTTTATAAATTATATGGAGCCTTTCAGTATTGAGTTTCTCTCGGCACCTAACGGTTTTATTCCTTCTGATTTCAGTACACTTCATCCCAACTTCAATACTGTTGAAGATATTGTATATGGTTCTGAATCAAATCCTCTGCCCATAGGAGAGTATAGTGTAGCCGTTACAGATGGTTGCGGACATGTAGCTGTTATAGATTTTGAGCTCGATGTGCCGGAACTGGATGTATCAGTAGTAACCCAAAGTGTAGGATGTGACGGAGTCTCCATAGAGTTGGAAGTGCCTACAAGATTAATTACAGAAGCAACACTTCTAAGCGCTCCAGTAGGATATCCTGAAACTCTGCCGGAGGATCTTGGGCCTTATATAACGGATGAAGGAAAGGTATTAATGAACAATGTACTGTTTGGAGTTTATGTTTTTGAAATAACCGATTCTTGCGGTTTTACGTATACAAAGGAAGTTTTAGCAAGCCCTTCCTCATTTAGTGTTAGTGTAGAACAAAGGCCAGGCTGTGATGAAGGTTATGGTTCTATAAAGGTAGATGGAGTAGGCACTGATTTAACAATTGCTGTGATAGAGTCGGCCCCGGCAGCATTTACTCAGGCGACTCCTTATGATGTTACATTTAATATAAGTACAAACGGTAATTTTTATATGAATACCTTGCCGGAAGGAGATTATGTATTTACATTTTCAAATACCTGTGGCGGTACAATAAGTGTAGATGTAACAGTTGAAGGGTATCATAAATCGGTAAACAGTTATACATTAACCGAGAATTGTGGCTCTTTTGAACTTAATATTCAAAATGCCAGTAACGGTACACAAACCCAGCAGTTTTTCCTGCAAAAATATTATCCCCTAACAGGAGGTTGGGGGCATCCTCAAACAGGAGAACCATATGAGGAAGCTACACCTCCAACAGAGGCTAACTCGTTAGCGCTAATTAATAATGCAAATAATATAAACCTTGCTTTTAGCGGGCAGTTCAGGGTAGTAAAATCATTCTATACCTACAGTAATGGTATTTCAACCAACTTTAAGTGCTTTGAGGTTTTACATGAATTCTATTTTATGGGAGGCCCTAAAATTTTCGACATATACAGCTTCCCTTGTGATGATGGTCTGGCTGAAGTAGCGGTGATGGCTGAGGGAATGCCTCCTTTAACATATAGTATTATCCAGAAAGACGGAGATCCTTTTAATGCTGATAATGGGGAGTCTAATATTTTCTCAGAATTGGAAGCTGCGGTATATACTATGAGGATAACTGATGATTGTGGAAACTATAGGACTGCGCAGATTGATATAAATGAAGCAGACCCTATTGAAATTGAAGGCTCTGGCCTGTGTGATGGTCAAAACGGATTACTTTCTGTGCCACCTTTTTCTTTCCTTAGTTATGAATGGTATAAAGGAGAAGACCCTGATACTATTTTAAGTACTTCAAGTAACCTCGAATTTACTCCGTTTAGTGAAAGTAATGATATCGGAACCTATTATGTAAGGATTTCTACCTCTAATCCGGTTTCGTGTATGAATCAAACTCTTCAATATGTTGTGGAGCCTTCGTCAGGGTTAAATGCCGGTGATGATAGTACTGTTTTATATTGTAATGACGGACAGGCTGTAAATCTCGAAGCTTATTTAAGTAATCCGCATGATGAAGGCGGGGTATGGAGTGATATGAGTGGTACGGGAGCCTTAACAGATGGTATTCTTGATATTACTGATTTGCCCGAAGGCGTTTATGAGTTCAGGTACATGGTAACAGGTATGTGTAATGCTGCAGATGAAGCTGTTATAACTTTTGAATTAAGAGATATTCCCGAAGCTCCTCAGGTAGCTCCTGTAAATGGAGTATGTGAAGGAGAAATGATTCAGTTCACAGCTACAGATGTGCCAAATGCAGTTTACGAGTGGACA
Source organism: Flavobacterium rhizophilum (assembly GCF_046000485.1). Lineage (NCBI taxonomy): Bacteria > Pseudomonadati > Bacteroidota > Flavobacteriia > Flavobacteriales > Flavobacteriaceae > Flavobacterium > Flavobacterium rhizophilum. The sequence goes on along the minus strand of NZ_JBELQB010000002.1, from coordinate 378,058 downwards.
GGCCCTAACGGATTTACAACTTCGGTACAAAATCCTGCTATTCAAAATGCGGGTCTTACCGCAGCAGGTATTTATGAAGTAAGAGCTGTGGTTAACGGTTGTGCTTCTAACATAGCTACAGTAAATGTAAATGTGAGACCGTTGCCTCAGTTTGAGTTACAGGGAGATGGAACATTGTGCGAAGGACAGGAAGGACTCCTTAGTGTTGTTGCTGTAAATTTTGATGAAGCAATGGCAAGCTACCAATGGTATTATGATGATGCTTTATTAAGCGGAGTAAATGCAGCCGATATTACAATATATGAAACCGGAGTATATAAGGTTGAGGTAAGTAATGAGGGTTGTATGACCGAAGAGTCGTTTAATGTAACCGAGAATAATAATGCTTTTGAAGTAGTACTGGATAATGGATGTATTGATTTTGAGTATGGTGTGTGGGTAACTAACGCAGATGAGCTTGACGGTTATTTATTTAATTGGACAGGTCCCGAAGGATATAATGCAGTGGGTACACAAATTATAATATCAGAAATGCCGGTAGGTATTTATACTGTAGAAGTTACAAATCCTGATGGATGTAGTGTAACGGCATCTGTAAATATTGAAAATACCTATTGCAGGATCCCAAAAGGGATATCGCCGGGAGATGATGATTTTAATAATGAATTTGACTTGTCTAACCTTGGAGTACAAAACCTAAAAATATTTAATAGGTACGGACTTAAAGTATATGATAGAGATGGCTATCTCAACGAGTGGCATGGACAGTCTGACAAAGGAGAACTTCCTACAGGGACCTACTATTATGTAGCAACGCTCTCTGCAGGGAAACAGGTAACCGGTTGGGTTTACCTTCAAAGAAGAACAAACTAAACTACTATAAATTATGTATAAAAATTTTACTCAGCTAAAACGATGGTTATTTATAATGTCGTTATTGTTGTCCTGCACAGCAATATTTGCGCAGTTGCCTTCATTTACTGTTTCGGCAACAGCGACGCCGCAAACCTGTTTAGGTAACGGATCAATATCGCTTTCCGTTTCGGGCACAAACTCTGCAGCTACTATCGACTATGCCGTATACTTATTGCCTGATACGACTACTCCTGTAGCTACTACAACCTCAACTACAGTAAACAGTCTTGAAGATGGAGACTATCTTGTTATAGCTACTCAGTCGTTGGGAGGAGATTCAAATACAGCATCAACAAATGTTACAATAACCGATGAAACAGTCGCTCTTAGTTATACTATAACGGGAACTAATGTACATTGTGGTAATGACGGAGCATTAGTTATAAATGTTACAACCGGTAGCGGACCTTTTACTTATGAAATTATGTCGGGGCCGGTTACTTTTCCGGAACAGGCTTTAAATGAGTTTAATAACCTGCCGGCAGGAACCTATCAGGTTAGGGTACATGATACCTGTGGGGATGCTAATGTTATTACTTACCAGTTAGGAACTGTTCAGCCGGGGTTTGCCATGGACGATCCTATACTTGATTTTACTGTTCTTCCATCATGTAGTACTGTAAACATAGGGTTTTTGTATATTAACGGGGGAAGTAATACAGAAATATTTTTCCCTATTGTTTTTCAATTTACTGTGTACCCTCCTGGAGGGGGTACTCCCATTATTGTAACACAAAACGTAGCAACAGGAAATTCTTCTTCTACTAATAGTTTATCGGCTACCATCCCTTTCTATAACGATCAGGAGTATACTTATGATATCCAGATGACCGATGCCTGTGGTAATGTTTTTAATCATGACGACGTGGTGGTTAATGCAGGGTTTGATTTATATCTTACCGAAGACAATTTGGGGTGTGAGGAGTTTGTTATTACTATTTCACCATCATTATATGTAGGTCCTTACACGGTAACCTTTTTAAGTTCTCCGGCAGGTTTCGTGCCAGCCAATTTTAATGCTTCACATCCTACATTCAGTACGCCTAACGCAGTATATGGATCTATGACTAATCCATTGCCTATGGGTAATTATAGTATACAGGTTACTGATGCCTGTGGTAATAGTGTAACAAAGGATATTGAACTGAATAATGATGGAGTACCAACTTATATAACCAGTACAGATCCTACGACCTGTTTAGGACAGATAGGGGTTACTTTTGATGGCAGAGTTTTAGTAGGGGCAGAAGTAACCGATGCTCCGGATGATTATCCTAATGCCCTTCCTGATGATGTTACATCATTAATAGACCCTGATACCGGACTGTTTTTAGATAATATCCCGATAGGAACCTATACAATTGTAATTACTGATGCTTGTGGAGAAGATTATACCCTTGTAATTGAAATTATTCCTTCGGGAAATGGCTTAGGATTGTCGTTTGGCCAACGGCCGGGTTGTGCTCTTGGCGAAGGATCGGTTAATGTTTTTGTTGAAAATAATATTATTACTAGTGCCACAATTACTGCTGCTCCGGCTACTTTTACCGAAACACTGCCTTATGATGTATCTTTTAATATATCCGATGGACAGCTGTTTATGAACTCCCTCCCTGCGGGTAATTATACTTTTACAGCTATAGATAATTGTGGTGTGGAACATATAGACTCTATACTGATTGAAGGTTATGAAGATAATCTTGAAAGTATTGATGTTGTACCGTATTGTGGTTCGTTTGATTTGATATTTTCTCATACGGGAAACAGTAGCTTTGCTGTTTCTTACTGGCTTCAGAAATATGATGAAGCTACTGATACCTGGCAGCATCCGCAAACGGGTGTTACCTATGTAGAAGGAACTCAGCCAAATGCTACTAATTCAAAATTATTAGACAATGGTGATCCAAACCTTAATTTACCTTATTTAGGACACTTCAGGATAATACGGGTTTTCTTTGTTTACTCTAATGGTACGGCTGCTACGACTCGATGTGTTTCTACAATACATGAGTTTGATTTTGATGCCCAGCCTAAAATTGTTGATATATACAGCCTGCCATGCGGAAACGATGGTATGTATGTAGCTGTAGAAGCCGAAGGTATAGCGCCGCTTCAATATAGTATTACACAGCCGGTTGTTATTGATAACGGGACCGATAATGTATTTGCCAGCCTTACTCCGGGCACCTATAACTTTAGAGTTACTGATGCCTGTGGTAATTTTAGGAATGTACAGATGGATATAAGCGATCTTGAACAGGTAGAAATTGTTGGGTCAGGACTTTGTGATGGTGCCGAAGGGCAGCTTACTGTATCCCAGTTTTCATTCTTTGATTATGAATGGTACAACGGAGAAAACCCTGATACCATTTTAAGTACAACTAACTCGTTAGATTTTGCTCCATTCAATTCTGATACCGATGCAGGCACTTACTATGTGAGAATGACTTCTACCGGAGGTATAGAATGTGAACAGGTATTGGAATATGTTGTAGAGTCTGCTTCGGCAGCTAATGCAGGTGATGATGATACAATAACATATTGTAATGATGAACAGCCTGTGAACCTAAACGATTTTTTAAGTAATCCGCACGATGAAGGCGGTACATGGACCGATGTTAACGGTAGTGGTGCGCTTTCGGGTAATATCTTAACAACAGCCGGGCTAACAGCCGGTACATACCAGTTTAGGTATCGTGTAACCGATATGTGTGATAATATGGATGAGGCAATTATTATTGTTGAATTGAGGGATATTCCAGATGCTCCGGAGGCCGATCCTGTAGCCGCTGTGTGTGAAGGAGAAAACATTCAGTTATCTGCAACAACAGTTGCTAATGCGACTTATGAATGGACAGGTCCTGATAACTTTGCTTCAACAGACCAAAATCCGGTACTTACCGAAGCAGGACTTGCTGCTAATGGTACTTACCAGGTACGAGTACTGGTAGATGGATGTGCTTCATCTTTTGCTTCGGTTGATGTAGAAATAAAAGCATCTCCTGATTTTACTATTGAAGGCGATACTTCACTTTGCGAAGGTCAGTCAGGACTGCTTAACGTAGTACCGTCTAATTTTGATGAGGATACAGTGACTTACCAGTGGTATTATGAATCGGGTTTACTTGATGGTGTTGATGCTGCTACTATTGAAATATTTGAAGTAGGGCAATACCATGTTGAAGTTAATAATGATGGTTGTATTACCGAAGAGATAATTCAGGTTAACAGGAATACCAATGCTTTTGATGTGGTGCTGGATAACGGTTGTAATGATTTTGAATATGTAATAACTGTGACTAATCAGGATGAACTTGAAGGGGCTACTTATAGTTGGACAGGGCCGGAAGGATTTAATGCCAGTGGGCCTGAAGTGGTAATATCTGAAATGCCGGCAGGTACATATACTGTTGAGGTTACCAATACAGAGGGGTGTATGGCTATAGCTTCTGTAGAAATTGAAAATACTTATTGCCGAATTCCAAAAGGAGTTTCACCAGGCGATGATGGTATGAATGATACTTTTGATCTTTCCAATCTTGAAGTACAGGAGCTGCTTATATTTAACCGTTACGGGCTTAAAGTATATGAAAAAGAAGGCTACCTTAACGAATGGCACGGTCAGTCTGATAAAGGTGATTTACCTACAGGTACTTATTATTATGTGGCTACCTTATCTGCCGGGAAACAGGTAACCGGATGGGTGTACCTTAACAGACAGGAAAACTAATTAGTTATTTATATTTATAACAGCATAAAAAAAGCTTAGCAATTGCTAAGCTTTTTTTATTCTTCTTTAATGTTAAGGTCCTGTTTTCTCTCCTCTTCATCTTCTTCAAGCAGGCTTTCGCGTACTTTTTTAAACAGTTCAGACGAGTAAACAAACTCTACTATCGATTTATTTCTTGTTTCAAGTATTTGCTCATTAGTACCTTCCCATTCCTTAATGCCGTTTTTAAGGAAAACAATTTTCTCGCCAATTTGCAGTACCGAGTTCATATCGTGCGTATTGATAACTGTAGTTATATCATACTCTCGGGTAATTTCCTGTATAAGCTCATCAATAAGTATTGAGGTTTCCGGGTCAAGTCCTGAGTTAGGTTCGTCACAAAACAGGTATTTAGGGTTATTTACTATTGCCCTGGCAATAGCTACCCTTTTTTGCATACCTCCTGATATTTCGTTAGGGAATTTATAATTGGCATCAACAAGGTTTACCCTTTCAAGTACTTCGTTAACCCGGTCTTTAATTTCCCTTCCTCTTTTATTGGTAAACATTTTTAAAGGGAAAGCTACATTGTCTTCCACATTCATAGAGTCAAAAAGGGCGCTTCCCTGAAATACCATTCCTATTTCGGTTCTCAGGCTTCTTTTTTCATCTCTTGTAAGTTTAGAATATATCCTTCCGTCGAAAGAGATAGATCCCTTATCTGGCGCATGTATACCTAGCAGGGTTTTAATCATAACGGTTTTACCCGATCCACTTCGTCCAATGATAAGGTTGGTTTTTCCGGTTTCAAAAGTTGTGGAAATACCTTTAAGCACTTTTGTATCTCCAAATGACTTCTCTATGTCTTTAATCTCTATCATTAGCTTAAAAGTAATTGTGTTATAATATAGTTTACAGTAATTATAACCACACTGGTCCATACAAATGATGTGGTACTTGCTTTACCTACCTCAAGTGCGCCACCCTTCATGTAAAAACCATGAAAAGAAGGTATTGTCGCCAGCAGCATCCCGAAAACAAATGTTTTAAGGAAGGCATAAAAAACGTGGAACGGAATAAAATCTGTCTGTATACCCTCAAGGAACTGGTCGCTCCCTACAAAGCCACCATATACACCGGCAAGCCATCCGCCCATTATGCCTAAAAACATTGATATTGCAATCACAAAAGGATATAATGTGAAGGCAACAATTTTAGGGAATATAAGGTAGTTTATGGCATTTACACCCATTACCTCAAGAGCATCAATTTGTTCGGTTACCCTCATGGTACCAATACTCGATGTGATGTATGACCCTGCACGTCCTGCCATAATAATTGATATGAAGGTAGGAGCAAATTCTAATATTACCGACTGCCTTGTAGCAAAAGCAATAAGTGATTTAGGGATTAACGGGTTAGTAAGGTTAAGGGCAGTTTGTATGGCAACAACCCCGCCTATAAAGAACGATATGAATGCTACGATACCCATTGATCCTATAATAAGGTCATCTATATCTTTGAGGATTAGCGACTTCATTACCGACCATTTTGTAGGTTTATTAAAAACCTCCTTTATCATAAGGAAGTATTTGCCTATCTGGTTTAATGCTTTAATCATTTAGTTTAAAAATAAAGGCTAAAGTACCGAATTGTAGCCAGTTTTTAGTATTACTTAATAGTTTTTTAATATGTACAATTAGTTAAAATAGCTTCTGTTTTATTTTTTTCCAGCGGTACCGCCTTACAAATTTTGCCTGTTCTTTAGTTACAAGCATAGTTTTGTCTTCTTTTTTTGCTTTAAAATATCCGTTTATATAATCGATAAATAAGCCTGGGTTGCCTTTTTTCATAGCCAGTTTTACCGATGCTATTGCTGTAATAACGAATCCATAGCCCAGAGTGTAAAAAGCGGCTCCCTGTTTGTAACGTGCCGATTTATCATAATTGGCTCCGGTAGGTTTTAGATGTTTTACTTTTAGCCTTTCTACAGTAATCACTTCCCAGCCGTAAAATTTAGCAAGCAGCTCATCGGCAGTATCCCAGCCCATGGCAGTTCTTAATTTACCCATTTGCAGGAAGAGTTCTTTACGATAAGCCTTAAAAGCTCCGCGAATGTGGTCTTTATCGGTAAGGCTTTCCAGTATCCATTCGCCGTTTTTTTCTATATAGGCAAACCCGCCTACCATACCTGCTTTTGGATTGTTTTTAAAAACTTCCAGTATCGATTCAAAATAATCAGGAGGTAAAATGAGGTCGGCATCCAGTTTTACAATAATATCATATTCCTCATCAATGGTTTCATAGCCTGTGTTAAAAGCCTGTATTACCTTGCTTCCCGGTAAGTGAATAGCATCAGATGCTTTGTTTATCAATGATAACCATGAATGTTTTTGTGCAAACTCCTGTACTATTTTGGCAGTCCTGTCGGTAGAGTTATCGTTTACAACTACTGCTTTTGCCGGCAATACAGTTTGTGCTGCCAGTGACTGCAGTGTTGCAGCCATGAAAGCTTCCTCGTTATAAGCCGGAATAATAGTGTAATATCTCATGGTTTACAGAAGTTGGTGCAAATATCTTTAAAAACTTTCAGTTTATAAATTATTAGCAGACCTAACTGTAATTATGATACCGAAACTTTATAAAGATTATTTAGCCCTTTCGGCATATACGATGTAATAGCGTGGTACAAAGTGTCTTAATAACGGACGGATGCCAAGCTTTTTTGTTGGGTTAGTCCATTTTTTACGATCCTTAATTACCCATCCCGTTTTTTCAAGTAACCAGTCCAGTTGCCAGTCTTCAAACTCATGGTAATGCCTGTCCCACATATCGGTTTTACTTCTGTATGCCGGACTAAACCATAATCGTAACGGAACCGATATGATAATCTTGTCACTTTTTACCTTTTGTAAAACGGTATAAGGGTTTAGTAAGTGTTCAAAAATTTCAAAAGCAGCAAATACATCATACTCCTTTTCTGTAATTGCACTCTGGTTATTATCAATATCTTCTCCGCCAGTATTGGTTACGGTATAACCTGCCTCTTTCATAATCTTTGTAAAGGGGTTTTCAATCCCAAGGTCAAGGAGGGTATTTGTTGTTGGGATGTGCTTTTTTAAAAAAGCCAGCGTAAGGTTGTAGCGTTTGTGCGGAAAAGTCTTTTCGTACATTTTTTATGAAATTGAGTTTCAAAAATATAAAAAAAGTATATCTGTAGTCTCATAAATGAAAAGTATATTTGTTGTTACTTATATACTTTTACACTTAACTATTGGGGAATAAGGTTATACATAAACAGGCATTTTTTTACACTGTAATTAATTACCTGGGAACTGCAATAGGCATTGTTTCGGCATTGTTCATTTATCCTTTGGATTATGGCTTTTCGGGGATTATAAAATTTATCGATTATCTTACCCAGCTTTTGTATCCGGTTATGGTACTTGGTGCATCTCATGCACTCATTAAGTTTTACCCTGCGCTAGACAATCAAAAAAGAAAACAGCTGTTTAATTACAGCCTTGTTTCCATAAGTGTGGCATCACTTGTTGTGCTGATACTTATTTTTATGTTTGATAAGCTAACAGGGTATAAGGATATAATATTGGTTTATTTTTCTTTCCCTATCGCTATTTCGTTAGCCTTTATTGATTTGTTTAGGAAGCAGGCTCAACAAATGCAGCGGCTTGCTGTGCCCACACTGTTTGAAAAAATAATGCCCAAGGTAGCATTGCCTGTACTTTTTATCCTGCTGCTTAATAATGTACTTGAGGTAAATGAGTCGTTGTTTTTTTATGTACTTACCTATGTATTTATATTTCTGTTCACGGGGTTTTATCTGTTCAGGTATTTTCAGCCGGGGTATAATTACAGGTTTAAAACACTGTTTGGAGAAATATCAAGAAAGGATTATTTCAGGTACAGCCTGTTTTCTTTTGCCGGGAGTTTTGGGTCGGTACTGGCTTTTAGGATAGATGGTATAGTGGTATTCAATTTTATATCAGATGAGGCTAACGGTATATTTGGTAATGCGGTAACCATAGCTTCTGCCATGCAGGTTCCTGCTGTGGGGTTATTTGCATTGTATGCCCCAATTATTTCCGACTATCTTAAATCAGAAAACTTTAAAGACTTACATGTAAAATATAAAGAAACAGCAAGGCTGTTATTTTTTATAGGGGCATTGCTGTACAGTTGTATCTTTTTAGGAATAGACGATTTGTTTAGATTATTACCCTCTTACGATAAACTGAGCCAGATGATTCCGATAATATGTATTTCAGGCTTTAGTGTGCTTATTAATATGGCTACTGGATTCAATACCGAAATTATTACCTATTCCAAATACTACAGGTTTAATATGATTGCCATATTGTGTCTTGTTGGATTAAATGTGCCATTAAATCTATTTGTGGTGTATTACACTAACTGGGGTATAGAAGGTATAGCTTGGGCGTCATTCCTTTCGGTAACTTTATTCAATGCTTTGAAAATGATTTTTATTTACAGGAAGTTCGGACTGCTGCCTTTTGATAAGGCTTTTGTGAAGATGGGACTGATATTCGGGCTGTCACTCGCAATAATTTATCTTTTACCGGATGCTTCTAATAACCTTGTTAACCTTATTTACAAAATAGGGCTATCACTCTTGGTAAATATCATTGCTGTATATAAACTACGATTGGTTTATCAGGTTAATGTATGGATGGATAAGGCACTGTCGTTTAATAAAAAGAAATAAATAATAAATTAAAAAAGGACAGCCGTTAAGCTGTCCTTTTTTAATTTATCTAACAGATAATTACACTTTGTAAACAAAAGCATTAACATTCATACCTGCGCCTACTGATGCAAACATTACAATGTCACCTTTTTGAATTTCCTGATCTTCCAGCTGGCCTTTAATTAAAAGGTCATACAGGGTAGGAACTGTTGCTACACTACTGTTACCCAGTTTGTGGATACTCATTGGCATTACACCTTCCGGCGGAGTTTTCTTGTGCAGTTTAAAGAAACGGTGGATGATGGCTTCATCCATTTTTTCGTTAGCCTGGTGTATCAGTACTTTTTTAACATCCTCTATAGCTACACCGCTTTTGTCAAGACAGTCTTTCATGGCTAAGGGAACGTTAGTAAGTGCAAACTCATATATTTTACGTCCGTACATTTTAATGTAACGTACATCGGGATCGTGTGTAACGTTGTATGAATTTCCGAAGAAAAGGAAATAAGCCTCATCATGAGTAAAAGATGCTGTTTCGTGTGCCAGTATACCGCCTTCCTCATCGGTAGCTTCAATAATACTTGCCCCTGCACCGTCAGAATAAATCATGCTGTCACGGTCATGCGGGTCTACCACACGCGAAAGGGTTTCGGCACCAATAACAAGGCAACGTTTTGCCATGCCTGCTTTGATATAGGCTTGCGCCTGTATAACACCTTCTACCCAACCAGGGCACCCGAATAATATATCGTAAGCCACACATTTAGGGTTCTTGATTTTCAGGCTGTGTTTAACGCGTGATGCCAAACTTGGCAGTATATCTGTTTGAATGGCTCCGCTTTTTACATTACCAAAGTTATGGGCAAAAATGATGTAGTCAATAGTTTCCGGGTCTATTTTAGCATCGTCTATAGCTCTTTGCGCTGCAAAATAGGCAATGTCTGAAGTAAGTAGGTCTTCATCCACATAGCGGCGCTCTTCAATACCGGTTATCTGTTTGAATTTTTCTGCTACCTCTTCGTTAGAATAGGGAAGGGGTTTTCCGCCTTCGCCTAAAAACTCGTGTTGTGCGAACTCTAAGTTTGTTACAATCCTGGTAGGGATATAACTCCCTGATCCTGTTATTTTAATATTCATTGCTTGTTTGTTTAAAGCTAAGTTAACTATAAAAACGTTAGATTAACCTTAAAAGTACTATGCAGGCATATAAATTAAGGATATATAAAAATAAAGTCTTTAAAATAGTAAATTGATAATTTAAGTTGTATGAATTTTTATTTTCATAATTGTAGCGATACTTAATGCTCTTGTTTTTATTTTCTCGGCATTACTTCCTGAAAATAAATCATCTACCGATTGGTTAAAATGCCCTAGCCAAACGTCAAAATGTGTGTCTGTTAGCTTCTCTTTGCTGTTAAGGTCCAAATGTAATTGCATCACATTTTTTTTATAAGTGCCTGTATGAAGAACGCTTAATTCCCAAAAATCGGTTAGGTGAGGCAGGTGAGCCTCAAGGCCTATTTTAGCAACATCGGTAAATATATAGCTTATGGCAGGGTCGGCTAAAAGGCGGTTGTAAAACTCCCGCATCAGTAGTGCTATATCGTTTCGTGTTTCAATGTCTTTCATTTTACTTTGGTATTTAAGGCAAAGTTACCTACTATGGTATTGTGTTTTTATGATACAGGTCAGTATAAATAAAAAAGGCTGCCATTAGGCAGCCTTTTCAGGGAAATATATTTCTTATTCTTCCATGTAAGCTTCGATTGGAGCACATGAACAAACCAGGTTACGGTCGCCATAAGCATCATCAACCCTTCTTACGCTTGGCCAGAATTTGTTTTCTGCTAAATACTCAAGCGGGTAAGCAGCTTTCTCTCTTGTGTATGGGAAATCCCATGAATCAGAAGTAAGCATTGCTAATGTATGCGGAGAGTTTTTAAGTACGTTGTTCTTGTCGTCTGCAGAAGCCTCGTCGATTTCCTTGCGGATAGCAATCATGGCATCACAAAAACGATCTAACTCTTCAAGGTTTTCACTTTCTGTAGGTTCAACCATTAAGGTACCTGCTACAGGGAACGATACTGTTGGAGCATGGAAACCGTAGTCCATTAAACGCTTAGCGATATCAGTTACCTCGATTCCGTTTTGTTTGAACGGACGGCACTCAATAATCATTTCGTGAGCAGCACGGCCCATTTCACCTGTATAAAGTGTTTGGAAGTGACCTTTCAATCTTTCTTTAATATAGTTAGCATTCAGGATAGCGTAGTGAGTAGAGCTTGTAAGTCCTTCTGCACCTAGCATAGTGATGTAACCATAAGAGATAAGGCATACAAGAGCCGATCCCCATGGAGCTGCAGAAATTGCAGTGATGGCATTATTACCACCCGTAGCAATTACAGGGTTTGTAGGTAAGAATGGTACAAGGTGAGCAGCCACACATATTGGACCAACACCAGGACCACCACCACCGTGAGGGATAGCAAATGTTTTGTGCAGGTTAAGGTGGCAAACATCGGCACCAATTGTAGCAGGGTTAGTTAAACCTACTTGTGCGTTCATGTTAGCGCCGTCCATATAAACCTGTCCGCCGTTATCGTGAATAATTTGTGTAATCTCTTTTATAGATGCTTCGTATACACCGTGAGTAGACGGGTAAGTAACCATTAAGCAGGCAAGGTTATCCTTGTGAAGTTCTGCTTTTGCTTTTAGGTCTTCCACATCAATATTTCCGTTTTCAGAAGTTTTGGTAACAACCACTTTCATACCTGCCATGTTAGCAGTAGCCGGGTTAGTACCGTGTGCCGATGCCGGAATAAGCGCAATGTTTCTGTGTTCTTCACCTCTTGACTGGTGGTAAGCACGGATAACCATTAGTCCGGCATATTCACCCTGAGCACCAGAGTTAGGCTGTAGTGTAGTACCTGCAAAACCGGTAATAACATTAAGCTGCTCTTCCAGTTTTTTAAGCATTGTCTGGTAACCCTGAGCCTGATCTAGCGGAGCAAACGGGTGGATGTTATTCCACCTTGGGTAGCTTAACGGGATCATCTCTGCGGCAGCATTAAGTTTCATTGTGCATGAACCTAATGAAATCATAGAGTGGTTTAGCGAAAGGTCTTTACGCTCCAGTTTTTTAATGTAGCGCATTAAAGCGGTTTCACTGTGGTATTTGTTAAATACCTCGTGAGATAAGAACTCGCTTGTTCTTATTAATGTAGACGGGATGTGTACGGTTTCTGCAAGTGCAGTAACAGCCTCGGCAGTTTTACCTGTAGCTTCAGCAAATACCGCAACAATATCATTAATATCTTTTAATGAAGTGGTTTCGTTAAATGCGATAGCAACAGTTTCACCATCTATATAGTAGAAGTTAATCTCTTTGTTTTCGGCAGCAGTCTTAACTTTAGCAGCATCAGCTTTAACTACAATAGTGTCAAAGAATGATGTGTTAGTTTGGTAAACACCAAGTTTGTTAAGAGCATCGGCAGTTGTAACAGCGCTTGCATGTACTTTGTTTGCAATGTACTGTAAGCCTTTTGGCCCGTGGTATACGGCATACATACCTGCCATAACCGCAAGAAGTACCTGCGCAGTACAAATGTTTGAAGTCGCTTTTTCACGCTTAATATGCTGTTCCCTCGTTTGAAGGGCCATACGAAGCGCACGGTTTCCGTTTGCATCTATGGTAACACCAATAATCCTTCCCGGCATACTTCTTTTGTACTCTTCTTTAGTAGCAAAGTAAGCAGCGTGAGGTCCACCATATCCCATTGGGATACCAAAACGTTGTGTAGTACCTACAACAACATCGGCTCCAAGTTCACCCGGAGAAGTTAATTTAACTAAGCTTAATATATCGGCAGCAACAGCTGTTTTGATTTCATTTTCTTTAGCTTTAGCGATAAATCCGGTATAATCGTAAACCTGACCGTATTTGCCAGGGTATTGCAGGATAGCACCAAAGAACTCTTCAGAGAAGTCAAACTCTTCGTGGTTACCAATTACAAGCTCAACACCAATTGGGGTAGAACGTGTTTGAAGTACCGAAAGGGTTTGTGGTAATATCTCTTCGGAAACGAAGAATTTATTTACGTTGTTTTTCTTTTGGTCGCGGGTACGAACATCAAATAAAAGTGCCATAGCCTCGGCAGCTGCGGTACCTTCATCAAGAAGAGAAGCATTTGCGATTTCCATACCGGTAAGTTCTATTACAGTGGTTTGGAAGTTCAATAAAGCCTCTAAACGTCCCTGAGCAATCTCAGCCTGGTACGGAGTATAGGCAGTATACCATCCCGGATTTTCAAAAATGTTCCTTTGGACAGCAGCAGGTACAATAGCAGGGTGGTAACCCAAACCAATGTATGACCTGAATATTTTATTTTTTGCTCCTAACTGGTGTATGTGGTTTAGATACTCATATTCCGTCATGGCAGGATCCAGGTTTAGCGGAGCCTTTAAACGTATATCATCCGGTAAAGTTTCATAGATCAGCTGGTCTATAGATTCGACACCAATGGTCTTAAACATGTGCTGCAGATCATTCTCCCTCGGGCCAATGTGTCTTAAAGCAAAAGCATCTGTTCTCATATGATATTGTTGCGTGTTTTTTAGAGGACACAAAATTAGTTAATTATATCCAAATTTTAATGTCTTTTTTATCGTGATTTTTAAGATTTTTTTAACCTAAACTAAAACCTGTTGAGAGATTGTTTATTTTTGTAAGTATGAAAGTATTAAAACGGATATTTGACCTGTATTTACACGGTAGTATGCACGTGGCAATGTCGGTATTGGCACTGGTGCTAATGACGAACCATATGTTTAACCTTCCGTTTAATTTTCACATGGCGGGTTTTGCCTATTGCGGTACCATGTTTAGCTACAACTTTATGAAGTATGAAAGCTGGTACAGGTTTAAAAGGCCTATTAGTACTAACCTGAAAATCATTACTGCTTTAAGTGCTGTGGCTTTTGTGGCAGCAGGTGTTTTCTTCCTGATGCTGAAGCGGCAAACCCAAATCACGGGGATTATTTTTTTCGGCTTAACTGCCTTATATACGGTTCCTGTATTCCCTAAGCGTCCTAATCTGCGAAATCTTAGTGGGATAAAAGTTTATATAGTTGCCCTTTGCTGGGCGGGTGTTACTACGCTTATGCCTATTGTTGAGGTGGGTAATGAAATTGTAACCGATGTTATACTTAAATTTTGCCAGCGATTCCTTTTGGTGCTTATCCTTATCCTGATATTTGAGATAATTGATTTGAGTGAAGACGATCCAATGCTGCGCACCATACCACAAATAATAGGGGTAAAGATGACTAAACTACTTAACCTTATACTGTTGCTCCCGTTTTATTTTCTGGAATTTTTTAAAAGCACTGTAGACAATATGCAGCTTATGGTAAATGTCGTACTAGTGGTAGCAACAGCCCTGTTTACCATTTATGCCACACCAAACCGTAGTAAATACTATACTTTGTTTTGGGTAGAGAGTATCCCTATTTTCTGGCTTGGACTCGTGGTATTGGTTAGTTATTTATAAATTCTGCAAAGCAGTACTCAATTCAGGGTAGGTAAATGTAAAACCGTTTTCCTGTAATCGTTTCGGGATTACATTTCTGCTTTTTAAAATCAGTTCGGTTTCAGTGCCTATTATTTTTGCTCCGATTTCCAGCATTGTTTTGCTAACAGGAATAGCAAAAGGAGCTTTAACCTGTTTTACAATTGACTTCATAAAGTTATTATTACGAATAGGAGTGGGGCTTACAATGTTTATTACGCCTTTTGTTTGGGTATTGATTACAAATTCAATGGCGCGCGCAAAATCATGCTCATGAATCCAGCTTACATACTGCCTGCCATTGCCCTGTTTACCACCCATTCCGAGTTTTGCTAATTTCCTTAGCATGGGGTATGCACCTCCGTTTTTACCCAAAACGATAGAAGTGCGCAGCGCTGTTTTGAGTGTTTGCGGAGTTTCGGTCCTGAAAAATACTTTCTCCCAAGCGCGAGCCACTTTCATTGAAAAGTCAAATCCTTTATCGCCGTTTACCTCATCCATCTGTTTATAATATGAACCTTTGTAAATAGTAGCGGTAGATGAATTAAGCCAGTGTTTAGGCGGGTTTTTACATTGTAATACTGCCTTGTTGAGTATGGCAGTGCTGTTGAGTCGTGATGCCATGATCTCATTTTTATTACGTTCGTTATACCTGCAGTTTACAGATTTACCTGCCAGGTTAATAAGTACGTCGCTGTTTTCCAGTTCGGTTTCCCAACCGCCAAAGGTACGGGCATTCCAGTGTACATATTTTATATTACCCGTGGTGCGTGATTTACCACGGGTAAGGATAATAATCTCATCAACTTTGTTTTTAAAGTATTCCATAAGGATGCTGCCGAGAAAGCCTGTCCCGGCAGCGATAACAATCTTTTTCATAACATTTTGTAATTAAGATAAGGTGTGGTTTATTGTCTATATGCTACGAATTCTTGCGTTTGGTTTCCTTTTGCTTTTCTCTTTCCTCTAAAAAAGAAATACAGATTTAAAAACAGCATTACTCCTAAATAAATAGAGAAACCACCTATTTTATAACTGAGAGCTTCTACTAAGTCCTGATAAGAATCTTTATAAAGACTTATTTCTAATATCATTAATGCATAACCAAGGTTTAAAAGGTAAAACCCGGTTTCAAAAAGTTTGTTAGTGGCATTGGCTATTTCCTCACGGCCTTTAAATATGTCCAGCATAAAAATCTTACTGTTTTTGAACAGGGTGCGAGATACGGTAAATGTTAGTGCTATTGCAACAGGAAGGTAAATGGCATAACCGATTAATATTTTTGTAGTTTCCATGATGATAAAATTTAGTCGTTAATAATTTTTTGAACGTATTTGGTTAATATGAATATGTTTAGATAATGCAGTATGCAAAGTATGCTGATTATTATGGCCGACTTAACTGCTATGGTTTCTATTAGGCGTTTAAAAGTAATTACGGTTTCCCAGTTTAGTAAAGTCATTGCTGCATAGCCTATGTTTACCAGATAGTAGCCTACCAGTAGTATCTTGTTGATACGCAGGCATAATTCCTTATCGCCATGCAGCAATTCCAATACATAAATGTTTCCGTTTTTATAGCAAATTTTTCCCACCACTACGATGATGTAAACAATTATGAGCAGGAAAATGACGTATGTAAGAATATTAAGGTTCATTTTTTTTCTCTCTTTTATATAATGTGCGAATGATATTAAAGTGGTATATAGACAGTGCTGGGGGAAGAAAGAATATTGCCTCGTTGTTAGGGTACAGTTTCCATAATAAAAAGAATAGTATGGTAAGTGTACTATATATGTATAGATGTACTTCTTTTGGGTTTTTATAAAAGGAAATTATAGCAAGAAGAACCTGTAGTCCGCCTGTAACCATTGTTGAGAGCAAGGCAAATATCAAAAAATCCTGATTAAATACTCCTAACGTGGCTATTGCAAACGGGAGTGTTACGGCAAAAATGTTTATTCTGTAAATATATTTCATGATTTATTATTTATTTTAAACTTTCAGAAAAAAATGAAAGTTTTGGTTAAAAAAAATGATGTTATTTCATCATCTTCATTAAAAGTTTAGTAAGCCAGTTATCTTTATACTCAGTAGCTTTTTCAATTATATTGTCGGTTTTTAAAACAAATTCATAGAGCTTGTCGGTTTGTTCGGCAAAATACTTTCCTTCAGTTGTTTTGGTGTCCACATCGGTAGATACTTCTTTTAAAACCTTTAGTGCCGGTTTAATTTCACGTTTACTGCGCTCTTTGGCAATTTTGATGGCAAGGTCATCAAGGTCTTTCTCAGCTGTAAAAAACTCCCTGCGTTCCCCGTGCTTAAATTCTTTGTATACAATTCCCCAGTCAATAAGAGCACGAATGTTCATGCTGGCATTACCACGTGAAATTTGCAGTTCCTCCATAATGTCTTCCATAGAAAGCGGTTCGTTACTTACCATAAGTAGGGCATGTATTTGAGCCATAGTTTTGTTTATGCCCCATTGAGAGCCTAATGCTCCCCAGGTTTGTACGAATTTATTTTTTGCTTCTGTGAATTCCATGAACCAAAGATATAAACTTATTTTTAAACTTTCAAAAATATTTGAAAGTTTATTTTAGGGCAATAAAAAAGCTGCTAATATTATTAGCAGCCTCTATCTTGAATTATAACTTCTTAAGAAAGCAGTCCGGCTCTTTTTAGTAAAGCTTCCGGCTTAGGCTCCTGCCCGCGGAAACGTTTGTAAAGTAGCATAGGATGTTCTGTACCTCCTTTAGATAATATGTTATTCTTAAACTTATCGGCAGTTTCTTTATCAAAAATGCCTTTCTCTTTAAAGAATTCAAAAGCATCGGCATCCAGTACCTCAGCCCATTTGTAGCTGTAGTAGCCGGAAGAATATCCGCCTTGGAAAATATGAGAGAATGCAGTACTCATAGCGTTTTCCTGTACATCAGGGTAAAGCTGGGTAGGGGAGAACTGTTCGATTTCAAAACTCTTAACATCGCCTATCGCAGCAGGGTCCTGTGCATGCCAACCCATATCAAGCAGTCCGAAGCTTAACTGACGCATAGTTGCCATACCTTCCTGGAAAGCGGCACTGTCCTTAATTTTCTCAATATACTCCATAGGGATAACTTCCCCTGTTTTATAATGATGTGCAAAAAGCTCTAATGCTTCCGGCTCGTAGCACCAGTTTTCCATTATCTGGCTAGGTAGCTCTACAAAATCCCAGTATACACTCGTACCCGAAAGGTTAGGGTAAGTAGTGTTTGCAAGCATACCGTGAAGGGCATGTCCAAACTCATGGAATAATGTAGTTACCTCGTTAAATGTAAGCAGTGATGGCTTGGTTTCGGTTGGCTTTGTAAAGTTGCATACAATCGAAACATGCGGCCTTTCGTTAATACCGTTTTTAATATATTGTGATTTAAACGATGTCATCCACGCTCCGTTACGTTTTCCTTTTCTAGGGAAAAAGTCGGCGTAAAAAATAGCTACAAGATTACCGTTCGTATCTTTTACTTCATAAGTTCTTACATCTTTATGGTATTTGTCTATATCCTGAACCTCATTGAAAGAAATGCCATATAGTTTTCCTGCAATGGTAAAGGCTCCGTTAAGCACTTTGTCCAGTTCGAAATATGGTTTCAGTTTTTCGTCGTCCAGGTTAAACAGTTTTTGTTTTAGTTTCTCGGCATAGTAGGCACCATCCCATTTTTCAAGATGATCCAGTCCGTCCAGTTCTTTGGCGAAAGCAGTAAGCTCAGCAAATTCTTTTTGTGCGGCCGGTTTGGCTTTTACCAACAGGTCGTTTAGAAAAGAGCGTACTTTTTCAGGGCTTTCGGCCATGCGCTCTTCCAGTACAAAATTGGCATGCGATTTATAACCTAAAAGATTAGCGCGCTCGTGGCGAAGCTTAACTATTTGCAGTACGGTTTCCTGATTGTCGAACTCATTATTCTGGAAACCTTTTGCTCCAAATGCAAGAGCCATTTTTTTACGTAGTTCCCTGTTATCGGCATAGGTCATAAACGGCATGTAGCTAGGGAAGTCAAGAGTAAATACCCATCCTTCTTTTTCCATGCCCATAGCTATTTCGCGGGCTGCCTCTATAGCGCCTTCCGGTAAACCGGAAAGGTCTTTTTCATCCGTAATGTGAAGTGTAAAGGCATTGGTTTCTGCCAATACATTTTCTCCAAACCTAAGGCTAAGTTGTGAAAGTTCTTTATCTATTTCGCGAAGTCTTGTCTTTTTGTCTTCCGGCAGGTTAGCACCGTTGCGTGCAAAACTCTTGTATTTTTTATCTAATAGAGTGGCTTGTTCAGCAGTAAGGTTAAGGTTGTCTTTGCTGTCATATACTGCTTTTACTCTTGCAAACAGTTCTTTGTTTAAACGAATGTCATTACTGAATTCCGAAAGCAGAGGCGAAACTTCCATGGCAATTTTCTGGATATCGTCATTGGTTTCTGCCGAATGCAGGTTGAAAAAGATGCCCGATGTTCTATCCAGCATGTCGCCACTAAAGGAAAGAGCTTCGATAGTATTTTCAAAAGTGGCCTCTTCAGGATTAGAGATGATTTCGTCAATCTCTTTTTTTGCCGCTGCAATCCCTTCGGTAAAAGCAGGAAGGAAATCTTCTGTTTTTATGGAGTTAAAGGGAGCTGTATCGTGTTTTGTATTAAATTTTTGGGTAAGTGAATTCATAGTTCTGTTTAAGATTTTTTAATCATAACTGTGTTGAAACGGTCAACAACTATACCAAAGGTATACTTTTTACCCTCTGCGTAAAAGGTATAAAAAAAGCTGCCCAATTGGCAGCTTTTTGTTATTTCTGTATACCTTCGGCAGCTTTAAGTACAGCCTCCTTTAGTTTTTGTTTGTAAGCGATAATTTTATCTAAAACAGCTTTGTCATGGCTACCTACAATTTGTGCTGCAAGTATACCTGCGTTTTTCGCTCCGTTAAGCGCTACGGTAGCAACCGGTACACCTCCCGGCATTTGCAGGATAGAAAGTACACTGTCCCAACCGTCAATAGAGTTGCTTGATTTAACAGGTACACCAATTACAGGAAGCGGAGACATAGAAGCTACCATTCCCGGTAAGTGTGCTGCACCGCCGGCACCTGCAATAATTACAGATATACCGTTGTTGTGTGCGTTAGAACTGAAATCTACCAGTTTTTCAGGGGTACGGTGTGCCGATACAATATCTACGTGTGTTTCTATACCAAACTCCTTTAAAATGTCTATGGCGTCCTGCATTACCGGCATATCCGATATGCTGCCCATTACTACTGCTACTTTCATGTTTTATATTGTTTAGGCCTTACTGGCTTATTACTTTAATTGTGTTTTTTACTTCTTCGGCAATTTTTCTGGCAACGGCAATATCTTCGTTTACTATGGTAACGTGTCCCATTTTCCTGAAAGGCCTTGTTTGCTTTTTACCGTAAATGTGTGGTGTTACACCGTCTTTATCCAAAATGGTCTCAATGTTTTGGTACAGTACGTTGCCTGAGTGTCCTTCGGCTCCTACTAGGTTAACCATAATTCCTGCAACTTTACTGTCAGTATTACCTAATGGTAAATTTAATATAGCACGAAGGTGTTGTTCAAACTGAGAAGTGTAACTTGCCTCAATAGAGTAGTGACCGCTGTTGTGTGGTCTTGGTGCTACCTCGTTTACAAGAATTTGGTCGTCTTCCGTCTGGAACATTTCTACGGCAAGAAGCCCAACATGGTTAAACGATTCAGACACCTTTAAGGCAACTGCCCTTGCTTTTTCTGCCACAGCATCATCAATACGTGCAGGGCAAATAACATACTCTACCTGGTTGGCTTCGGGGTGGAATTCCATTTCAACCACAGGGTATGTTTTTATCTGTCCGTCAGGATTACGTGAAACTATAACTGCCAGTTCGTTTTTAAACGGAATCATAGTCTCGGCAATACACTGTACATTGGCAACACCTTCAAAGCTTTCCATAGTACGGATAACCTTTACACCGTTTCCGTCATAGCCACCTTCGGTACTTTTCCATACAAACGGAAGTGTTATCTCGTTGTTTTTTACCGCTGTTTTAAGGTCGGTAAGGCTTTCAAACCTTTTATAATCTGCAGTTGGTATCCCGTTAGCGGTATAAAAGTCTTTTTGTGTGCCTTTATTCTGTATCTGTTTTAAAGTTTTTGGAGAAGGGTAAACCTTAATGCCTTCGCTTTCCAGTTTTTCCAGTGCGGCTACGTTTACATGCTCAATCTCAAAAGTAAGCACGTCTACCTGTTTTCCAAAGTTGTATACGGTTTCAAAATCCATAAGGTCGCCCTTAAAGAATTTGTTGCTCCCTATTTTGCACGGAGCCTCATCGCTTGGGTCAAGTACATACGTTTGTATGTCAAACTTCCTTGTGTCGTTAAGCATCATTTTACCCAGCTGGCCCCCGCCTAAAATCCCTAATTTAAAATCAGAAGAAAAATAATTCATTTATCGTGTTTCTTTTTTGCTGTGCAAAGATACTTAAAGCGTTAAAATTATTAGGCACCAAAAAACACTTTTATATAAGGAGACTTTTGTGATAAGGTTTTTCTGGTGTTTTTTGGTTAATTTTAGCAAATGGTCCTCAGTATCATCAAAATAATATTCGTAATTTAGAATTTGCTTTCCCCAAAAAAAATTGATTTATGAGATTGAAAATTGACAGAAAACCTGAAAAAGTACTTCCGGATACAAGACGCGTAATAGCACGCTTTTTTTTTAACGGTGAAGAGAGGGCGATAGCGCTTATTAAAAGAATACTGGCTTTGGAAAAGGATGAGGTATTTGCCATTATTTCGCCACTACTTCAGGATTTTTCCAAGAGGCACAGGAGTATTACCCAAAAACTGATGCGTCACTGCGAACGCGTTAGGCACTATATAGAACTTGCAGGTGCTCATTTTAATGAGCTTGACGAAAATTGTAAACTTCTTATAGGTTCTTATTTTACACATGAATATTCTATAGAGTCGGCGGCATTTTTTAATCCGTCTATAGTGCCCGATCCCGATCAGACCAACCTCGAGGAAGGACAGCTTCGTGTTATTATTAGCTTTAGAGCTGTAGGTGAGGGGCATGTTTCATCGGTAGTTTTCAGGAGGGCGATTATAGACAGAGATGGTTCCATCACTGTAATACGTGCCGGAAAATATATTGATGAGGCCGAAAAAATACATAACCTTGTATATCATAAAAGACAGTTTTTAAGGAAAGCGATAGAGGCAGATATAAGTGAGTTTTTTATTCAGGTGGTAGCTGATAAGCTGGAAGATCGCTTTGATTACAACCAGTTAAAAGGACTGGTGTATGAAGCCCGCGATAAGACCAGCGACCCTAAAGAGATTGCTCAGTATAAAATGATACTGGCACTGAGTGACAGTTACAGGCGTATAACTTTCTCTAAGGATACCGATATTAGTGACAGGGTTATTTTTCCTATATCCGACTTTGAAAGTAAAGGGATTGAGGATGCCCGTTTTGTAAAGTTTACTGATGATAACGGGCGTACTATCTATTATGCGACCTATACGGCTTATGACGGAGTACATATTATGCCGAAACTTTTAAAAACTACCGATTTTTATGAATTCAGGACGAGTCCGCTTCATGGTAGCGGAGCACGTAATAAAAACCTGGCTCTGTTCCCCAGAAAAATAAACGGTAAATATGTTATGCTGGCCCGTATTGACGGTTGGAATAACTATCTAATGTATTCCGACAATATAAACGAATGGGAAGATCCCGTTAAAATACAGGGACCGGAATATTCGTGGGAATTTGTACAAATGGGAAATTGTGGTTCGCCTATTGAAACCGAATGCGGATGGCTGGTTATTACCCATGCGGTAGGGCCTATGCGTCGTTATACCATTGGAGCATCATTACTTGATATAGATGATCCGTCTAAAGAGATAGGTAGGCTAAAGGATCCGCTTATTATGCCTAACCCGGATGAAAGGGAAGGGTATGTTCCAAACGTAGTGTATTCCTGCGGTTCGATAATTCATAACGGGGAGCTTATTATCCCGTACGGGCATTCTGATCACAGTTCGGGGTTTGCTTCGGTAAACCTTAAAACCTTACTGGACAGGCTGAAAAGCGGAGGTTAAATAATTGTGTAATCTGCAATCGAATAATGTACTGTCGTATATTTGCATAAAATTACGCATCTCAACTTTTTATGGAAAATAGCAGTGCCGGTAACGAGTCCGGTTTCTTTAAGAAAAATCCAGTACTTAAAATAAAAGAATTCCGTTCATTTTTGTGTATTCGCTTTGGGCTCATTTTTGCCCTGAACATGCAAATCACCATTATCTTTTATTGGATATATCATCTTACCTCAAATAAACTTGCCCTTGGAGGGGTAGGACTATCAGAAGTTATACCCGCAATTACATTTTCTTTTTTTGCAGGGCATTTTGTTGATCTCAACGAGAAAAGAAAAATGGTATTGCTGTGTCTATCGGCATATATACTGTTAGGGTTAAGCCTGTTTATGCTAACCACTCCCTATGCATTGGAAAGACTAGGTATTCAATATACCCTGTATAGTGTATATGCACTTGTGTTTTGTGGTGGGGCTATCCGTTCCTTTATGGGGCCTTCGGTATTTTCACTTTTCGGTCTAGTGGTTCCTCGAAAGAACTATGCCAATGCAACAAGCTGGAGTAGTATGGCGTGGCAAACCGGTTCGGTATTAGGGCCTTTGGCAGCAGGTGTACTTATTGCCTTTAACGGTATTACTATGGGTATGGGGGCAGTGGTCTTTATAGAACTGTTACTGCTAACCCCAATGTTGAGCATTGGGGTTAAACCAATACTTAAAAAAGAACGAGAGCCTATAATGCAAAGCCTTACACAGGGTATTCGCTTTGTAGTGAAAACCCCTGAGCTTTTAGGAGCACAACTGCTTGATATGTTTTCGGTTTTATTTGGTGGTGCGGTTGCACTATTACCGGTTTACCAAAAAGAAATACTTATGGTAGATGAGGTGGGTTACGGTATACTGCGTGCGGCTCCCGGGATAGGGGCATTGATTACGCTGGGTATACTGGCGTTTTTGCCGTTGCGCACGAATCCCGGTAAAAAACTGTTTGTTGCCGTGGGTGGATTTGCCATTTCGATAATCATTTTCGGTATCTCTAAAAACTTTTATCTGTCGTTTTTCATGTTAATGTTCTCGGGTATGTTCGATGCAGTGAGTGTGGTAATACGAAGCACGATATTACAACTTGTTACGCCCGATCATATGCGGGGCAGGGTAGCATCGGTAAATACCATGTTTGTGAGTTCTTCTAACGAGTTAGGAGATTTTGAAAGTGGGGTTATGGCACACTGGCTGGGTACGGTTAGGGCTGTAGTTGTAGGCGGATGCCTTACACTGGGTGTTGTAGCTGTTACCTTTTTCTCAGCACCACAACTGCGGAGGTTCGGTTTCCATGAGGAAGAAAAAACGGAGTAGCGAAGTCTATTTCTTTTTAGCTTTTTCTATCTGCTTTAAAATATCTTTTGCTGCGGCTTTGTAGGCAGCTGTGTGTTGCGGGAATCCTTGTGGGAGTATATGTTCCAGTTCGGGATATATCCAGTCTTCCTTCTTTCCTATCAGTAAAAGTGTTCGCATGGCATAGGCTTTATTGGCAACTTTGCCTTCGGGGTTTATAAGCCAGTCAAAACACGATTCGGTTATCTGGCTAATGTGTTTTCCGTTTAGGAAACCCGACTTGCTTTTTTGATGTTCCTTTATGGCAAACAAACATATTTTTGATATGGAACGTATTGCACTATCACTGGTGAAGTTTGACAGGGTATTGCAAAACACATCCAGATACTCTTTTAGCCATTCAATTTTTTCTTCAAAAACAAGTTCGCTTATCCAGCACGCTTTATGATGATTTTTGTCTGATATGTTAAGGGCTGTTGCCATGAGTTCCGGTAACAGGCTCGTGTCATTAAGTACCATGCTGCTAAGTTCGTCCCTTATGGCACGATGTGCGGTACTTTTTTCTATTTTTAGGTAATAATCAGTTTTCAACGTACAAGCCAGCTTAGTGGCGGGAAATTACAAAAAATACCCTTACATAAAAAAACTAAAGGCAAAACATTACGTTTTGCCTTTAGCGCACAAAATCAGGAAATATGGCTTATTTCCTAATGAACATATGGGCTGTTTGGCTGTTTCCTCCCGTAAGTTTTAAAATGTATGTTCCGTTAGAAAGTGAGCTAACATCAATACTGTTGCTGTTAGGGAACGCACCTTTTAAAAGTGTTTTTCCGGTAACATCTAAGATCCAGTACTCACTAACTGTATTATTGTCCGGAAGTGTTATGTTAAGAATGTTTGATGTAGGGTTTGGATAAAGTGCAACCTGATTGTTTGCTATAGGATCGTTAATGCCAAGTGAGCAATCAGGGTTTATAGTAACCACCACAGAAGTTCCAGATGTGTTTGAAACGGCATTAGAACAATATTCAGGAGCTGCTTCAACATAGTAGCTTCCAGGTTCGGTAATTACATAGGTGATCTCGTTAGCACCTTCAATTGCTTCGCCATCCCTATACCATTGTATGTTACTATCGTATGGACTGCTTAGTTCGCATGTAATTGTAGATTCGTCACAAATCATCCATGTGAAATTTTCGTCGTTTGGTACTACATCATCACTAAAGGTCATACTAAAAGAAATACCTGCCCAGTTGTAACTGTCAATTTGTATTGTGTTTGATTCGTAAGTTTCTCCGTCAAGAGTCACCACAACTTTAAATAATGCCTGATCGTAAGTGTACCAGTCGTAAGTGAAAGATGCTTCTGTAGCCCCGTCGATAGCAACAAACTCATCGTCTGTAAACCAATACTTGTAATACCACTGGTAAGTGTCATACTCCATATCGTTAGTAATTGTAGCAGTACCGTTTGTATCTGGGCAAAGCATAATATCTCCGGCTATAACAGGGGTTGGGTCGGGAGTAGTACATTCAGGATTGTTCATTACCACTATAGGTAATGAAGGGCTTGTGCTGTTAGGGCAAAAATCAGGAGCTGCAACTACATAGTATGTTCCTGCTTCAGTAATGGTATAGCTCGTGTCTGTAGCACCATCAATCGCTACGTCGTTTTTATACCATTGTACAATATTGTATGGTGATTGTACTGTACTTGTAATAGTGCTCTCATCACATATGTAATAAGCCTGATTGTCCGGATTAAACGTTACATCTTCACTGGTTTGTGTAGAAACAAGAAGTCCTGCCCATGCATAACTGTCAATTTGGATTGTGTCAGATTCATAGGTCTCTCCGTCAAGAGTTACTACAACTTTAAATAAGGCCTGGTCATAAGTATACCAGTCATAAGTAAAAGATGCTTGTGTAGCACCTTCAATAGCAACAAAGTCATCATTAAGAAACCAGTATTTGTAATACCACTGGTAAGTATCATACTCCATGTCGTTCGTAATCGTAACTGTGCCGTTTGTATTAGGGCAAAGCATGGTGTCACCTTCAATAGAGGGTGCTTGTGCAACCGATAAAAGCGGTATAAAGCACAGGAAAAATAGTAATAGCTTTTTCATAGATACATTAGTTTTTAGTTTGAATAGTAAAATTACCCTTCAGTACATATTTAACTAGTGTTAAAGCCCGGACAAAGTGTGACACTTTTATTTATTAGTGTGACGTGTAAAGTTTATTGTTTTGATAATCAGTTTTTTTTAGTTTTTAACTAAATTTAAGGGAACCAAAAAACAGTTAAAATTTAAATATGCTTAAATTACTAATGCTACTATGTGTTACAGGGGCTTTTGCTCAGGAAGTGCCCAAAAATCAGCAGTTTTATGTAGGAGGTTGTTATGGTTTCGGTAATGAATTTGCCAACAGCAATTATACCCTTAGTAATAGCTATGTGCAAATCCAGTTTTATTATTCTTTTAACCCTTCAAAAAAATGGGAGTACCTTGTGGCTTTTCAGCCCGAACTTAATTTTGCTAAACACCAACTGCTTAATCCTTATTTTGTAACACCGGATGAACCGGATTATGAACAGAAACGAAGAGCGTTTACACAGTTGAAAGACTTAAATCAGTATGCTTTTAATGTAGCTTTCTTTGCGAATTATAATTTTTCTAAAAGCATATCGGCTTATGCAATGTTAAATGTAGGGCCAACAATTAGTACTAAAGAGACCGAAAGGCTTACCAGAGGGTTTGCGTTTAATGATGTGTTTGGGTTAGGAGTAGCTTATAATACGGGTAGTATAATATTTGACGTAAGGCCTAATGTAAGGCATGTGTCAAACGCAGGACTAAACGATGCTAATGCAGGGTTTAATACGTTAAATATATCATTTGGGTTTATTGTCCCAATAAAATAAGGCGGAATTAAATTCCGCCTTATTTTCTAAGCTTTTTTACTTTTTAATAAACAGTTTGGAAATATAGTTTCCGTTGCCTGCAATTTTTATGATATAAGTTCCGGGAGTAAGCTCGGTTGTGCTGATATTGTTGTTTTGAGAAATTGTACCGTTGAGTAATGTTTTCCCGGTAAGATCGGTAATAGAATATTCTTCCAGTCCTGAATCCTTAGGTAAATTTACGTTTAGGTAGTTTGTACTCGGGTTTGGATAAATATTAATAGAATTGATATCGATTTTTGAAGCAGTACTTTTAAGTTCTATTCCCGGTTTGCGCCCACATTTTGTTAGGGTTACATTGATTCCTACACCCGGTTCTTCTATGTGGTTAGGACACATAGTTGGTGCGGCCTGAACACTATAGGTTCCTGATTGTGTAATAGCATAAGATGGATTGTTAGCCCCGAGAATAGGCTGTCCGTTTCTAAACCACTGAATATTTTCAGTAAAAGGCGGACTGTTTATCTCTAAAACAAAACTACTGCCGGCACATAAATAATAAGTGCCTTTACTGCCATCATAATAAACATCTTTTGAAGGTTCGTAAGTTAAATACATAGGAGTCCACATATGACCGGCAATAAAAAGAGTATTTGATTCATAGTGTACTCCGTTTACTTTTGTTTCCAGTTTGATTTCGGACAAGTCGTAAGAATACCATTCATAAGTAAAAGATGCCTGTGTAGCACCAGGGATAGCCTCAAAAGTGTCACTGTAATATCCTTTTTTGTACCATTGATAAGCATCATAAACGGTTGTGTTTGCTACCTGTGCGGTACCATTAGTGTTGGGGCATAACATAGTGTCACCTTCAATAGTGAGTTCCTGTCCTGATAGTAATCCGCATATCAGGAACAGAGAAAAAAGTAATAGTTTTTTCATAATGAATAATTGGTATTTAATTGGTTTAGCTTTTAAGATAATAAAGCGATGTGGGCTAACAGGTAGTTTTAAGATTTTTTTCACTAAAAAACTACGGGTTAATTAAATCTTAAATTTTTGATATTCAGTATGTAGATTGAAAAAGTACTTTTGTGATTAATTCTATAAACTGAATCAAAAACGATTTTTATAATTTATTACAAAATAATACAGTATATAAATGAGGCAAATTCCTAATTAGTATATTTGCAAATTATATCAAACCTATTAGTAAGCGTGATACAGCTTCATGATAAGCAATTTGTACCCTTTATATCTGCTGCCGAAATTGATAAAACAATAGCCGGAATAGCACAGCAGATAGAGGCTGATACCAATAATGAGGTTCCTGTTTTTGTAGGGGTGCTTAACGGCGCCTTTATGTTTTTAAGCGACCTTATGAAACAGTATAAAAAAACTTGTGAGGTGAGTTTTGTAAAGCTGGCATCTTACGAGGGTACTCAGTCTACAAATACGGTTAAACAACTTGTGGGGCTGGATAAAAATGTGGAAGGGCGTACGGTTATAATAGTGGAAGATATAGTAGATACAGGTAATACAGTAGTAGAACTTGTAAAAATGTTTGAAGACAGGGGAGTAAAGCAATTAAAAATTGCGAGCCTGTTTTTTAAGCCCGAAGCCTATAAAAAAGATATAAAGCTGGATTATACAGGCTTTTCAATCCCTAATAAGTTTATTGTAGGCTATGGCCTGGATTATGACGGACTGGGGAGAAATTTACCGGAAATTTATCAACTTAAATAAATATATTAATAACATACAATGGTTAATATCGTACTATTTGGAAAACCGGGTGCCGGTAAGGGTACTCAGGCAGAATTTTTAAAAGAAAAATACAACCTAACTCATATCTCTACCGGAGACGTTTTCCGTTACAATCTTAAAAACGGAACTGAGCTTGGAAAACAGGCGCAGGTTTTTATTGATAAAGGAGAACTTGTTCCGGATGCATTAACAATCAAAATGCTTCAGGATGAGGTAGAGAAAAACCCTGATACTAAAGGTTTTCTTTTTGACGGTTTCCCAAGAACAGTTGCACAGGCTGATGCCTTAGATGAGTTTCTTAAAACAAAAGGATGGGAAGTAACTGCTACAGTTGCACTTGAGGCAGATGATGAAGTGCTTGTACAACGTTTGCTTGAGCGTGGTAAAACCAGCGGAAGAGCTGATGATCGGGACGAGAATCTTATAAGAAACCGTTATCAGGAATACAACGAAAAAACGGCTCCGCTTATTGAGTACTATAAAGGTCAGGGTAAATTCTTTGCTGTAAACGGTATAGGTGAAATCTCTGAGGTTACTCAAAGGTTAAGCCTTATAATAGATAAGCTGTAACTAAAAGCCTAGCGATTGGAAATAGCCATAATATTATTTTTAATACTGCTTAATGGTGTTTTTTCCATGTCGGAAATTGCACTCATATCAGCACGTAAAAACCGACTGGAAACAGCGGCAAAAAAAGGTAACTCCAGTGCACAAACCGCGCTGGATCTTGCCAATTCGCCTAATAAGTTCCTTTCAACGGTACAAATTGGTATTACCCTTATTGGTATTCTTACCGGTATATATAGTGGTGATAAAGTTACCGATGATGTAGAGGTGTTTATTGTTAAGTTTGAAGCTCTTGCCCCTTATGCCGACAGTATAGCTGTTGGGGTAGTGGTGGTAATACTGACATTTTTCTCTCTTATACTGGGGGAGCTGTTGCCTAAAAGGATAGGTCTTACCTACCCGGAAAGTATAGCAAGGATGGTAGCCCTACCAATGAAGTTTATCTCCATAATCACGGCTCCGTTTATATGGCTGCTTACTTCCTCTACCGACTTTCTTATGAAAGTGTTTAATATCCGCCCTACGGCAGATGGAAAGGTAACAGAGGAAGAGATCAAGGCAATTATTAAAGAAGGAACCGAAGGAGGAGAGGTACAGGAGATAGAACAGGATATTATGGAGCGTGTGTTTCATATTGGGGACAGGAAAGTAAACTCCCTAATGACACACAGAAAATCGGTAGCCTACCTGTCTACTCAGTCCAATAAGGAAAAAATAAAAGGGATTATGCTGGAAGAACTGCATTCGGTATATCCGGTATGTGAAGATAATCTGGACGATGTAGTTGGTATAGTATTGCTAAAAGATATTTTTGCCAATTACGAAAAGCCGCAGTTCAACCTCCAGGAAATAACCAAAGAGCCTGTATACCTAATAGAGCATACATCGGCTTATAAGGCACTTGAGATATTTAAGAAAACAAAAGTGCATTATGCTTTGGTAACCGATGAGTATGGAGTGTTTCAGGGGATAATAACCCTGAATGATATTTTGGAAGCGCTTGTGGGTGATGCGTCTGATTTTTACCACGACGAGTTCCAGTTGGTTGAAAATCCCGACGGGACCTGGACGGTTGACGGACATTATCCATTGCATGACTTCCTTACTTATTTTGATCTTGATGAGCTTACTACCGATTATGAGGTAACAACCGTAAGCGGACTTATAATGACTGAGCTTTCTTATATTCCTAAACAGGGTGAGAAGCTGGCGTGGAACCATTTTGAGTTGGAAGTACTTAAAATGGATGGTGTTAAGATTGATAAGGTAAAAGTAAGGTCTATTAGTAAAGAAGAATAGTCTGCGTAAATTTGCAGGCAACAAACAATAATTGGTGATGGATGGGGTATACCCAGCGCCTGAAACCTGAAACATAAAGAAATGACAGAAGGGAATTTTGTAGATTACGTAAAAATATATGTTGCCTCAGGTAAAGGAGGTAAAGGGTCTACTCACCTACACAGGGAAAAGTTTATTGAAAAAGGCGGACCCGATGGTGGAGATGGTGGTCGTGGCGGTCACGTTTACCTTGTAGGTAATAAAGGGCTGTGGACACTTTTTCACTTAAAGTTTGCCAGGCATATTAAAGCCGGGCACGGAGGAGATGGCGGTAGCGCCAGAAGTACCGGTGCCGATGGTGAAGATAAGTTTATAGAAGTACCTCTGGGTACGGTTATTCGTGATAAGGAAACTAATGAGATTTTGTTTGAAATAACCGAAGACGGAGAAAAAAAAATATTAGCTAAAGGAGGTAAGGGAGGTTTAGGTAACTGGCATTTCCGTAGTTCTACAAACCAAACACCGCGTTATGCACAACCGGGGCTTACGGGCGAGGAGCTTGATGTTATCCTTGAGCTTAAAGTACTGGCCGATGTAGGTTTGGTAGGGTTCCCTAATGCAGGCAAGTCTACATTATTATCAGTACTTACATCTGCAAAACCAAAAATTGCCGATTATCCTTTTACCACATTAAAACCTAATTTAGGTATTGTGGCTTACAGGGATTATCAGTCGTTTGTAATAGCCGATATTCCTGGGATTATAGAAGGTGCTGCCGAAGGTAAAGGTCTAGGGCATTACTTTTTAAGGCATATTGAGCGTAACTCTACACTGCTTTTCTTAGTTCCGGCGGATACCGAAGATATAAAGAAGGAGTATGATATACTTGTAGATGAGCTTAGAAGGTATAATCCGGAGATGTTGGATAAAGACAGGCTGGTAGCCATATCAAAATGCGATATGCTTGATGATGAACTAAAAGCCGAGCTTAAAGAACAGCTTGACGAAGAGCTTAAAGATATACCATATATATTTATCTCATCGGTAGCCCAACAGGGACTGGTCGAATTAAAAGATAAACTATGGCAAATGCTTAATAGTTAAAATAAAAGAGGGATGTATTTTGCATCCCTCTTTTATTTATATAATATACTTCGCATTGAGATAAGTATATCCTCGGCTTTGCTTTTATCTGGAGACTCGGGTAAGTTGGATTTACTGTAAAGTCTTTCGATGTTTTTTAAAAGGTTATTTGCTTTCTCTAAAATTTCATCATAATCAAATTCTCCTTTTTTTATTTTTAAAAGTTCCTCTCTGTTGTTAACTTTTATGGAGAGACTGTTTTTTTCTAATATTTGCTCGGCAGACTGTAGTAATCGAATGGTATGCATCATGTTTTTAGAATCGTAGTTTTTACCATGGTGCATATTGGTACTATAGCGCTCATCATTTCTTTTTTCAACCCAATCCCAATATTCCCTATATTTTTTACAGTAAGAAGAATAAGCTTCTAAATTAAATGATAGGTATGCTAATTGCTTTTCATTTTTTGGTATGGATGAGGTAACTACAGTATTTGATGATTCTTTTTGTAAAACACCTTTGTACTTTAAATTTCCGCTATAGTCATAAAATAAGGCATACATTCCTTTTGAATTGGAAATGTTAGATAGTCCGCATTTTTCCTGTTGTAAATTGTGTTGTTTTAGCCAATTGTTAAAAGGAACGGCATTATGCCCTTCAAGTATAAAACAGAAATCAATAATAGTTTCTTTCTCTTTGGGTAAAGGGTTTACAATCTTCTTTTTAAGTCCTCGGGCTTTTTTTATTTGTGTTGTCGCATATCCTGCAAATGCGTCCTTACATAGTTTAGATAAAAAGTCTTCAAGTCTTAGCTTATCCATAATTGGATTTTTGTATAAAATACAATCTGGAGGAGAGGCCAGTATTTCAAGAATATTAGGATTGTTTTTTGTTAGTAGCTCTATAAAACGCCCCAGTTCATAATACACTATATCATTAGATTCGTTACTTACCTGCGGGATATATTCCAGTCCGAAAATTTTTTCCTTAGGTAAATAAAACACTCCTTTTATATCAGTGTCTGATGTAGGAGTGTCCAGCCCAAAAGATTTACTGCCTGAAAGTACTTCCAGTAATATAAGGTTATCTTTTTTTAAGTCGTCTATAGTCATATCCTGTTGATCTCGGCTTTAAAGAAATCATCTAATTCATTATTTATTTTTTTCCCCGGTTTCAGTTTTCCGGCATTTTCCTGATTATATAAAATAGTCTTTTTTAAAAACTGGGTGATAGCTGTATTTTTCGGATGAAGGTAGCTTTCATCTTTTCCGGCTTTTATTTCCATTAGCTCTTTAATAACACTTTGTATATCTGCAGGAGCTAAAGGTAGTACACCGTTAAAGGCAACCGGAGGGAAAGAGTTGTTGTTAATAATCCATTTTCCTGCTAAGGCACTTCTCAAGGCATAAAAATAACTTTTGAGCTTTATTTTTTCGACTTCACAAACTTCCATAAAGTTTTTGGTTGTGCCTAAATAGTGATGCAGAGTAGCAATTGGAGAAAAACATTGGATTGACAGTTCCTGCATTTGTTTCAGGAATTTGTTATTTGTTGCGTATACAACAGGCGAGTGTAACCATTCCATTAAAGGAGCGTTAGACTTAGCCAGTAACTTTAGTGCTTTTGCTAAATCCCAACCCGAACCATCAAGGTCTTCCTTTGTCATAAATTCAATTACATCGCGTTTTTCCCATAGGGAAACATACCATTCAGGGGTATGTTTATATATAAATCTTATATCATAATCACTATCGGGTGAAGCAAACCCCCAAGCCCTGCTGCCCGATTCAACAGCATGCAGTATATTAATGCTTTCTTCTTTTTCAATTTCTGTAAGTTTTGATAAGATAAGGTCTTTCATTTCAATTTTTTTACGAAAATACATTTTTTAAAAAAAGCATATTGTTTTCAGGGGAAATCATGCGGTTTTTACGCCGTGTTTATTTTACGAAATTCTCAAAAAAGAGGTATATTCGCAGCACTAAAGCAATAAAGTTGATACTAACCGTGTAACAAAATATGTAATACGGCTACTTATTGGCTAAACTTTTTAATCTTATAAAAATCAGATGAAAAAACTTATTTTGTTCCTTACCATGTCACTCATGGTAATGCCTGTAAGGGCAGACGAAGGTATGTGGTTTTTAATGTTCATTGAACGTTTAAACTACAGGGATATGCAAAAAATGGGCTTACAGTTAACTGCTGAAGAAATTTACAGCATTAACAACCACAGCCTTAAAGACGCTATTGTGCAGTTTGATGGCGGATGTACTGCAGAGGTAATCTCTAAAGAAGGTTTGGTTTTAACAAACCACCACTGCGGTTATGAAGCTATTGCTGAGCTTTCAACTCCTGAGGCAAACTACCTGAGAGATGGTTACTGGGCACCAACCAGAGCTGATGAGCTTAAACCAAAAAGCCTTTCTGTTCGTTTCTTTGTAAGAATGGACGATGTTTCTAAAAGAATCCTTTCTAAAGTTAACGACAGTATGACTGAAGAAGAGAGACAGAAAGCGATTCAGCAGGAAAGTGCTCTAATTGAAAAAGAAAACAGTGAAGGTGGTAAGTATGTAGTTTCTGTTCGTTCTTTCTTTGAAGGTAATGAGTACTACTACTTCGTTTACCAGGATTACAACGACGTTCGTCTTGTAGGTACTCCACCGGAAAGCATTGGTAAATTTGGTGGTGATACAGATAACTGGGAATGGCCACGTCATACAGGAGATTTCTCTATGTTCCGTATTTATGCTGATGCAAACGGTAACCCGGCAGAATATTCTCCAAACAACGTTCCTTTAACTCCTAAGCATTATTTACCTGTGAGCCTTAATGGTGTTCAGGAAGATGATTTTGCTATGATATTAGGTTACCCTGGCCGTACTAACCGTTGGATGCCTGCTGCAGGTATTGAGCAAAATGTAAAATATGCTTACCCTGCATGGGTAGAGTCGTCTAAACTGGGTATGGACAGAATGAAGGTTTACATGGATCAAAGCGATGCAGTTCGTCTTGACTATGCTTCAAAATATGCTCAGGTAGCAAACTACTGGAAAAACCGTCAGGGTATGATTGATGCCCTTACAAAACATAAAACTGCCGAAACTAAAGCTAAAGGTGAGGCTAAGTTCAACAAATGGGCTAACAAAAAAGCAAATAAAGATAAGTATGGTGATGTTATCGCTAACATAAATGCATACTATGCTAAGACTAACGAAAAAGCGCGTCAGGATAATTACCTTATAGGGCTTTTAAGAACAAGTACTTTTGCGGTATTGCCATACAGAGTAGGCAGTGCACTTATGCAGTATGCATCGGCATCTGAAGCTCAAAGGGCTCAGGTACTTCCAAGAATCGAAGAGTTTGTAGCAGAAGAGTATAAAACATTATACATGCCTCTTGAAAAAGATGTTCTTGCTGCTCAACTTCATTTATATGCTACAAAATCTACAGGATATGATATTGCTCCGCTTGTAGCTCAAATAGGTAAAGAGAATAATTTTGATTATACTGCTTATGTAAACAATGCTTTTGAGAACAGTATATTCAAATCTAAAGAAAGCGTTGAGGAGTTCCTTAAAAATCCTAATGCAGAGGCACTTCAAAATGATCCTCTATTCTTACTTTCTAACGATATTTTAACTCAGTACAGAGCTGTGCCGGATGATATTACTGCTCTTCAGGACAGCTATTCTAAATCTTTCCGTTTAATGGTACAGGGTATGAGAGAGGCTAATCCGAAAGTAAAATACTATCCGGATGCTAACAGTACATTACGTTTAACTTATGGTAAAGTAAGATCTCTTCCTAAAGACAGTCGTAATGATGCTGCTAAAAATTACTATACTACAATGAAAGGTGAAGTGGCTAAATACAAGCCAAATGATCCTGAATTTGACCTGCCTAAAAAACTTATTGAAATGTATGAGGCTAAAGACTTTGGTCGTTATGCAGATAAAGCAGGATATATGCCGGTAAACTTCCTTACTGATAACGATATTACAGGTGGTAACTCTGGTTCTCCTGTATTAAATGGTAAAGGTGAGCTTATTGGTCTTGCTTTTGATGGTAACATTGAGGCAATGGCTGGTGACGTAATATTTGATAAAGAACTTCAAAGAACTATTAACGTAGATATTCGTTATGTACTTTGGGTAATCGATAAGTTCTCTGGCGCTAAGCACATTGTAGACGAAATGACGATTGCAGAATAATTTAATTATTATTTGTTCAAATAAAAAACGCCTCCTGTTAACAGGAGGCGTTTTTGTTTACTCTTATTTGAATTAAAGTTAAGGTATGATTTTTATTGTTATGCCTTTTGTGTGTCCCGAAAACTCAGTTGCATACATGCTTTGTATGGTTGATATACCGTTTGAGAATGTTCCGGCATTGTTTACCCTAACATCATATTCCAGTACACAAGTTCCTTTGTCTAATCTGTCAAAAAAGAAGTTTGTAGCAGCATCTCGGGTTGTCATATAATACCTTGTGTTTGCTGTGTACTTATTGCCCGAAAAAACATCCATAGGCTCAAAACCCGAAGCTCTCATATCTTTAAGATGAACATACTCTATGTCTTCAGTAATGTTTAGTACAATCCTTACAGTAACAAGGTCGCCAATTTTTAAAGGTGAGTCGGCCGTAATTTGATTTAATGATGTTTCACTTCCGTTTTTCACTTTCAGGTAGAGTTCCTTAGTTATGTTCATTAATCCTTTTTGGGTATCCTGTATCTTATCAAGGTCTTCAAAATACTGACAAAATAATCCTCCATAACCCGGTACTTTACTTTTGTTTTCTATACTGAATTCTGATAGTTTTTTGGAGACTTCAGTATTGTTCCATTCCAGTTTTAGATAACCTGTTTCGGCTTCTTTTTTGGTTTCAGCCAATTTGTTGTTTAATGAAATATCATCTCCACATTTTATGGTAGTATTATCTTTAACCGATAACCAGTCGCTTCCCTGCATTAATAAGGCATAAACGGCTTCGGTAGTAGCTTTGGTGGTTGACCAGTGTTTGTTTTGTTTGTTTTTAATAAGCCATACCTTCATTGCATCTGCCGACTCTACGTCGTTATCAATTTCAATTATTGCCTCAATTAAAAGAGCCTGTGTTTCTATAGGTGATTTGTACCAGTACCATCCGGCCTTGTTTTCTATCCAGTACATGCCCCATTCGGTATTGTTTGAAGAAGTTTCCCTAAGGCTCTCGGTTATTTTTTTTGCGGTTATGGTATCACCAAACCTTTTGAGAGTTAGGGCAGCCATTCCCTTTTCATAGAGGGAATAGTTAAGCCAGTTGGTTTTGATGTTGTTTAAATATTTGTCTATTCTTGCTTTTAGACTGTCTTTCACAGGATATTGTTCTGTATAAAAACTTCTTGTATATAAATAATGCAGTGATGAGTAAGGAGTGGTTAAAACTAATTTTTTATTCTTTTTTGTTCTTTCGTTATCTGTTTTTATAAAATGGTCGTCAATGTGCTCGACTCCTCTTTTGGTAATACGTTTAACAGAAATGTTTGTAGTGTCGGTTATTTTTAATTTTGACAAATGGCCCAGTCCGGCAAGTATATGCCTAGTAATATACTCATCGGTTCTGCCTTCAGAAAACCATGGGAAAGCACCGTTTTCCTGTCGGTCTTCCAGTATTGCAAGGTTGGCTGTCATAGCATTTTCCATTTTGTCAAATTCAAAAAGTAGAGCCAGTCGGTTTTTCTTTTCCTGTTCGGTTTGAGCATCCAGTAACCACGGAGTTTCTGTCAGTATAATTGATTTCAGCTCTTCGTTCTGTTCAAGCTTAGATGGTTTACCTTCTTTTTTCCAAGAATCAAAAACCTCTTTAATTTTTGGATTACTGTTCAATACCGAAGCTGCAATAGCATTAGCATATACCCTTGAGAAAAGCTGTTCAGAGCATTCGTGCTCAAACTCCATAAGGTATGGTAATGACTGTAGTGCTATCCATGCCGGGTTTGAAGTGTATTCAAAAACCACTTTATGATTTTTAAGGGTGGACGACGTGTTATTCTTTAAATTCTCTAATGTATATTGTTTTGTTTCATTCGGTTTAACCCATATAGGTATACTTTCGGTTACCAGTGTTCTGTTAGTTAGAACAGGAAGTAAACTTTCAACACCATCAGTATAATTACCGGCTTTAGCAACCACTTTATATTGTATGCCTTCTATACCTCGTGGTACGGTAATTGTCCAGTTTACAACAGTATTATTCTTGCCTGCAATAGTGAAAGGCTTAGTGTTGTTACTGTTTGAGGCTATACTGTCTATAGGTTGCATGTTTACTGCATTGTAGAGTATAAGTATGGCGTTTCCTGTTTTAGGTGCGGTGGTCATATTTGTTACCTTGGCACTAATTACAATGGTATCGGCTTCCCTCAGGAAGCGGGGCATATTAGGGACTATCATCAGGTCCTTTTGTGTAATTGCCAAATGTTCCAGATAACCCGAATCCAATTGCTTACTATGGGCAAAAAGGCGAAGTCTCCACTCGGTTAATGCTTCAGGGGAAGTGAAGCTAAAGGTAAGGTCGCCATTTTTGTTTGTTGTTAAATGAGGATAAAAGAAAGCTGTTTCATTTAGGTTTTTTCGGGTTTCTACCTTCTTCAGTTCTTCTTTTTGCTTTTCAATACCGTCATAGGTTGAAATAACTATTACTCCGTTAGCACCACGGTTTCCGTAAATTGAAGTTGCAGCGGCATCTTTTAATACTTGCACATTAGCTATTTGGTTTTGATTAATGCTTCTAAAACTATCTTCATCAACAGGTACACCGTCTATTATAAATAGAGGCGCGATATTACCGTCTATAGTGCCTGCACCTCTAAGTATTATGGTGCTTTCAGACCCGGGCTCGCCGGAGGCTGTAGTTATTGATACCCCGGCAATTTGTCCCTGTAAGGACTGTAGTACAGATGCGTTTGCCCTGTCTTCAATTGCTTCACTGGATATGTATGCAACAGCCATTACCGATTTTTGTTTGGTTGTACTTCTGTAAACGTCTTTTACTACAGGGCTAAGAAACATTCCTTCTTTTAGAAGAATATTATATATGTACTGACTCCCTACAACAACTTCCTGACTTTCATGTCCTACAAAGCTAAATTGGAGAACAGATCCTAAACCGGCTTCAATTGTAAACTCTCCGTCTAAATTAGTTTGTGTACTTATTTGGGTTCCTTTTACAAGTACATTTGCTGCAGGTAAAGGACCTGTTTCGTCACTAACAATTCCTGTTATTTTTATTGTTTTTTCAGTTGAATTTTTGTTTCCGTTAGTTTTAGCAGCATCTTTATAAATAAACCTACTGTGATTAATGTTAAATCCGTAACTGTTTATTTTGTCGGGATATGTTGAAAAAGGTACTTCGACATATGTGTAAGCCTCAAAAACACGTGATCTGGACCTGCCTCCTGTAGTGGTTTCTAAATAAGGTGTACGGTAGTAATTATAATTGTCTTCTTTTAAATAAGGCCAGTCTGTCCATGAATCATAGGTGAATTGATCAAGTGAAGTGTCATACATTGATGCCAGTACTTCAAATTTCTCTTTTTCTGTTCCTGTTATACTAAACGACCATGTTTCGTTATTTCCCGGTGTGAGGTTGCTGCGAAGGGTAGAAGACGTTATTTTAAGATACGAATTACTCGTTTTCCTGAAGTTATATTCTTCTTTTTCAGTAAAAAAATCATTTTGCCACACGTAATAAAACTTTATTTCAACATTTTCAGCTTCAGGAGATAATGGTACTTTAATATTGGTTTTGTTGTTTTGCAAGTGAGTTATTTTATCATAACTGCGATTTCCGTTTTCATATGCTTCTACAGCTACATAAAGATTTTCAAGTTTAGAGGCCAGTTCCAGTTCTACATATCCGTCGGTCATGTAATTTTTGTTAAGCTCTTTATATCTGAATATGTATTCATTAGGCTGTTTCTCTTTATTTTCAAAAGTGAAAGTTTTTTTCTTTTCAATAATGTGGTTTGTTGTATCGATAGCCGAGATAACAATTTCATATTTTCCTGTATCCCATTCTTTAAGGTTTGGGTTAAGCCTGAAGGAACCATCTTTCAGTTGTATTTTTTGAGATAATATTACTCTTTCCCTCTCCGGAGACTGAGACTCTTCTCTGCTTTTATATGGGGTGTAAGGGAAATTTTTTTCAAATTCTTCCTTGCTTATGCTTTGTATTTCCGGCTCATACCATGGTCTTTCCTTTTTTATTGATTGTCTGTCAGAAGATAATTTGTAGATTGTTATTTCGGCAACAGCAGGTATAGGATGATCATTAAGGTTATTCGATTTAACTAAAATTCCGTCTTTATGTTCTTCGGTAAGATCATAAGGTATATAAGAGCTTAATTCCAAATCATGATAACCGGTTTTTATGTGGAGTTGTTTTTCCTGAGTTTCACCATTAATATCCGTCACGTCAATATTTATCTCATAACTAAATACGGGTAGTTTGTTTTCATCCGACCCTTCTATAGCTTCGGGGGTAAAGGGTATTGAAAATTTTCCGTTTTTATCTGTAGTGGTTTCTCCTTTTATAGGAGTAAAAGAACCAAGTATTCCTGATTGTGAGCAGTATCTAGACCTGTCTATTACATACTTTACTCTTGCTTCAGTTAAATTTGCTCCGCTTAATGATTTTGCCTTTCCGGTTACAATTGCCGGTTTATTTATAATAATAGGTTCTTTAATTGTGTCAAACTCAATTTCAAAGGTTGGTCTTTTATATTCTTCAACCACAACCCTTTTTGAGAAATAATCAAAATATACATTTTCATTATCCCAAAAAGGATGTTCATCTTTTCTTTTATTATATGCTTCATCGAGTTCATAATCTTCATCTTCATCAACTTCGATTTCAAACTCTCCGGTCATTGCATTTTTTGGAATTTGAAATTCTCCTGAAAACGATCCGAATTCATTTGTTTTAAGGCGTAGTGTTTTTAGTTCGTTATAATCAGCATCAGTAATGTATACGCTAACATAAATGTTTGGGACTGCGCTGTAAATAGAATTAACCTCTTGGGTTATTATACCTTTAAAATATATGGTTTGCCCAGGCCTGTATATTGCTCTATCGGTAAATATTTTACCTGATACATTTATTTCCGGTTCCTCTTCCTTTTTGTTTTTCTCATTATAGTAATAATGAACTGAATTGTTACTGTTTAGGGTGTCTTGCCTGTTATATATGAGAGGGTTTTCGTATTTTTTGCGACTTTTTTGATTAGGTTTATATTTTGGGTTTTTTACAATTGCCACTCCCTCTTTATTAGTAACGTAATTTTTTTCGGCATATATAATTTTTGCATTTTTAACAGGCTCGCCACTTTCCCTGTTAAGGATTCTGTAGTAAGTGTGATCTTTTTCATTTTGTTCTACAGAGGTGAGCTCTGTCACTATAATTTTTGCTGGTTCAGAATAGTTTTCATTGGTTTCTGTAGGAGAAACTTCCATTAAGTAATGGCCTGGCTGTAAGGGGGGGAGTATAATTTCTGTGTCATATTCAAAATATGGTGCTCTTTTAGGCATGTCATATTTTAGTATGGTAGGGGTAATTTCTTTTGTAGTGTCTGTTTTAAAACCGGCATTTACTTTGTACAGTTTTACGTATAGAGAGTCAAAATTTCTAAAGCTTACTTTAGCTAAAAAAGGCTTATTAGGGATAATATATTTTTCTGTC
Organism: Flavobacterium rhizophilum; assembly: GCF_046000485.1. Taxonomy (NCBI): domain Bacteria; kingdom Pseudomonadati; phylum Bacteroidota; class Flavobacteriia; order Flavobacteriales; family Flavobacteriaceae; genus Flavobacterium; species Flavobacterium rhizophilum. Next base: position 336,364 of record NZ_JBELQB010000002.1, on the reverse strand, counting down.
TCAATACTGCAACTTTTACCGCTAATAGAGTTTTTAAGCAATGCCGCATCATCTGCAACATGGTTTATTCTGTAATTGTTTATTATTTCGTCACAAATTTCAATGGCTTTTTCACGGTATTCAGGATGATTATCTTTTTTTGCTATATTATGATATAGCTGTGCTGTTTTAAGTTTTGCTTCAAATAAAAAAGGTGACTGTTTCCAGCTGCTACATATTTCTAAGAGAGTGTTTAAGTAGGTTTCCTGTAGGTTTTCCGGTGTGTTATATGAATAATTTTTATTGAAAAAAGTAAGTCTTCTTAAAACGGCCCGTTGCAGGTTTAAGGTGTCATTTTTATCGTGATAGAATTTTTCAATATCCTGAAACAAAGCAAAAGCTTTGCTGTTTTTTGGATAATCAGAGAAATCTGCATTTCGAAAAGTTTCACTGTTTTTAAGTACTAAGCCTGTGCTGTTTGAGTATCTGTCAATTTCGAGCTGTTTGATATATTGCTCAAAAAGAAAATCGTATAACGAACGGTTGGTTTTTGTTAGTATGGGGTTAAGTTGTATAATGGCATCATAGTTACTTAAAGGTACTTTATATAACGCCTCTCTGTTTTCAATACTTTTTTTATAGGCTTTTTCTATTTCTTCATTATAGTTTATGCTACTCCATTCCATTATGTTTTCGGGAGTAGCGTTTTCAAGATAAGTAGGGCTGTTTATTTCATGTTTAAATCGATTGTAATAATCGTTCAATGCGCTGGCATATAGGTATTCTATTAAAGCCTTGCCCGGTACGCTCACTTTTTCTTTTTCCTGTTTTAAAAGTTTGAAAATCTTCATTTGAGCATTTTCTTCCAGTTTTTGTATATATCTGGCTTTAAAAAAGAAGGCTTTAATTATTTGAGGTTCGTTGTGTTCTTTTCTGGCAAGTTCAAGAATTTTGTCTGTCTCTGCATCCGCCGATTTTATTTTTCCGTCAAGTTCGTAGTTAATTACTTTTTCCCATTTATAATTATAATGCTGTGCATTTATGGTAAAGCTTATCAATAATGTGAGTAGGAGTAAGGCTTTTTTCATGTTTGGGAGGTTTTATGAGCAATATGCCGCATTTTTGTTTAATGCGGTTAGCTGTTGTTGTGCTATGATTTTATTACTTTTGGTATTTAATAATATAGAGTATTATTTTCCCTGTAAGGTTGGGAAGCTTATATAAAAAATAATCAGAAATTAAATGCGTACACATTTTATAGCAATAGGGGGGAGCGCTATGCACAACCTTGCACTGGCACTTCACGAAAAAGGATATGTGGTTACCGGTAGCGATGATGCCATTTTTGAACCATCGCGTACAAGGCTTGAAAACAAAGGGCTTTTGCCTCAACAAATGGGATGGTTTCCTGAAAAACTTACTGCCGATATTGATGCCGTAATTTTAGGGATGCACGCCAAAGCCGATAATCTTGAGTTATTAAAAGCGCAGGAACTGGGGCTTAAAATATATTCATATCCTGAGTTTTTATATGAGCAGTCTAAAAGTAAAACCCGCGTTGTTATAGGTGGTTCTCATGGTAAAACTACCATAACCAGCATGATACTTCATGTAATGAACTACCATGATATAGAAGTAGATTATATGGTAGGAGCACAACTGGAAGGTTTTGATACAATGGTGCATTTAACCGAAGAAAACGACTTTATAGTGCTGGAAGGAGATGAGTATCTTTCGTCACCAATAGACAGGAGACCTAAGTTTCACCTTTATCAGCCTAATATTGCACTTATAAGCGGTATTGCCTGGGATCATATTAATGTGTTTCCAACCTATGAAAATTATGTAGAGCAGTTTGAAATTTTTATTGAAAAAATTACAAACGGTGGTATATTGGTTTATAATGAAAACGACCCTGAAGTTAAGCGTGTAGCTGAAGCTGCTTCAAACCCAATTAGAAAACTGCCATACCATACTCCGTATTATTCGGTAGAAGATGGTGTGACATATCTTGAAACTCCCGAAGGTGCTATGCCTATTGAGGTGTTTGGAGAGCATAATCTAAACAATCTTGCCGGCGCTAAGTGGATATGCCAGAATATGGGAGTAGATGAAGCCGATTTTTATGAGGCTATAGCTACTTTTAAAGGGGCAAGTAAACGACTGGAGAAAATAGCCGAGAACGGTAAAAATGTTGCATATAAAGATTTTGCTCATTCGCCAAGCAAGGTAGCTGCTACTACAAAAGCGGTTAAAGATCAGTACCCTGACAGGAAGCTTATTGCCTGCCTTGAGCTGCATACTTACAGCAGCCTTAATGCCGAGTTTTTAAAGGAGTATGAGGGTGCTTTAGATAAGGCCGATGTGGCTGTGGTTTTCTATTCGCCCGAAGCTGTAAAAATTAAACAGCTTGAAGAGGTTACCTACGAGCAGATAGCTAAAGCTTTTAATAGGGAAGACCTGATTATTTATACCAATCCAGAGGCTTTTAAGGAGTATTTATTCCATTTAAAATATGATACCGAAGGGGTAGCGCTGCTACTTATGAGTAGCGGTAACTATGGCGGACTTAATTTTGATGATGTGAAAACATTATTATAAAAAAAGAGGGACTTAATGTCCCTCTTTTTTGTACCGGTAGTGCCCGCTTACAGAATAGTCAAAGAGGCAGTCTTCTAAAACTTGTCCGCTGCCTATATTGTGTACAATCATATAATTACCTGATTTTCCTTTTTTGTTTACTACAATGCCTATGTGAGGTACGTTTCCACCCAGCATCCAGGTAACAAGGTCTCCGGGTTTGTAATCACTTCCCTTTTTTGTTACTGTTAGTTTTTCTCCTTTGCGCGTAAAAAAAGTTTGTAGGTTAGGTACTCTGCGATGATCAATATTAGTATCGGTAGATTTTAAACCCCATGACTTAGGGTATTTCGAGAAGTTTGCCTTCATGTCCTCGTGTACTTCCTTTTGCAAATCAATGCCCAGTTTGCGGTAAGCGCGTATTACCACATCAGTACATACACCGGTGTGCGCAGGGACATCGCCGTTAGGATATTTGATTTTTACATAAGAAGGGTCATATCTTACACGGTCTTCGGTAAGGGTAATTGCAGCATCTGAAAGGCGTTGGTAGAAGTCTTTTTCTACATCTGCCTTAAAAATGGAACCGATAAGGAATAATAGTAAAAGTTGCTTCATTAATAAGGTGTTTTAGTAGGTTAACGTAATATTTTTATAAAATAGTATGCGGTTTTTAATTAAATTCGCAAACCTTACTTTAATAAAATGGAAGAAACCACAGGAAGCTTTTCAATAAAATATTGGGCTGAAGACGACAAGCCGCGCGAAAAATTAATACTTAAAGGCAAAACAGCCCTTAGTGATGCCGAACTCATTGCCATACTCATTGGGTCGGGCAGTCGCAATGAAAGTGCTGTCGAACTCAGTAAACGTATTTTAAAGAGTGTAGACAATAATCTTAACACGCTTGGTAAACTCTCGGTAAAACAGTTAATGACTTTTAAGGGAATAGGAGAAGCAAAAGCGGTCACTATAGCTGCCGCTGCCGAACTGGGACGAAGGAGGAGAGAGGAAGATACGGTCGACCTGAAAAAGGTAACTTCAAGTAAAGCGGTATACGAAATCATGCAACCGCTTATAGGCGAATTACCGCATGAGGAATTTTGGGTACTGTATCTTAATAATTCCAATAAGGTAATTTATAAATCCCAGCTAAGTAAAGGCGGTATAACCGGTACTATAGTAGATGTACGCCTGGCATTTAAACTCGCGTTGGAGCATAATGCCACGGGTATGATATTGGTACACAATCATCCATCGGGAGCGTTGCAGGCCAGTGAACCCGACAGGCAGATAACTAAACAAATGCAGCAGGCAGGGCAAAGTTTAAGTATAAATATTCTTGACCATGTTATAGTAACCGAGAAAGCCTATCTTAGTTTTGCTGATGAAGGTTATTTATAACAAATGCGGTAAAATAGGCTAAATGTTAGGTTAATGCCGTTTTATTATCGCCCTATTTTCGTTAACTTGCAGGGCGTCTAAATAAAGAATGATGATTACTACAAAAGATATTCGCTTTTCCTATGGCAAAGGCACCTCTTTTCAGTTTCCCAATATAGCAGCCTCAAAGGGAGACAGTTTATTAATAACAGGAGGGTCGGGAAAAGGTAAAACTACATTACTGCATATTCTTGGTGGTTTACTAAAGCCGGAATCAGGAGAGGTGCTTATAGATGAAACAAGTCTTTCATCCTTGTCAGACAGGAAACTGGATCATTTTCGAGGTAAAAATATTGGGTTAGTATTACAACAGGCCTACTTTGTGGCATCGCTAACCGTACTGGAAAATGTAGTGCTGGCATCATGGCTGGCAACAGGTCATCAGGCAACCGAAAAAGCAAAACAGCTTTTGGAACAGCTGGACCTTAAAGATCACTTACATAAATTACCATCGCAGTTAAGTATCGGTCAGCAGCAAAGGGTATCTATAGCCCGTGCATTAATCAATGAACCTAAACTACTTCTTGCCGATGAGCCTACTTCAAGCCTCGATGACGAAAATGCCTATAAGGTTGCCGATATGCTTTCGGGACTGGCTAAGCAGTTTGGTACTGCTTTGGTAATAGTTACTCACGACCAGAGGTTAAAAGACCGTTTCCCTAATCAAATCACTTTATCATGATTACTAAAATTGCCTGGAAAAATATATGGTTTAAACCGCTTAATACTATCCTGAGTATAATATTATTAACGGCAAGTGTGGCCATAATTACCCTGCTGATATTATTGCAGGATCAGTTTGAGAAAAAATTTAACGATAATATAGATGGTATCGATATGGTTCTTGGTGCTCAGGGTAGCCCGTTGCAGCTTATACTGTCGTCGGTTTATCAGGTAGATGCTCCTACTGGTAATATCGATTATGCCGAAGCCAAAAAATGGATGAATCACCGCTTTGTGGAAACGGCTATACCATTGGCCTTTGGTGATAATTACCGTGGTTTCAGGATAGTGGGTACAACTCCTGAGTATCTTAAAAAGTACGGAGCCGAGTTAAGTGAAGGAAAAGTATTTGAACATAACTTCGATGTGGTTGTAGGTAGTGCTGTGGCACAAAAAATGAACATTAAGGTAGGTGATAAGTTTTTTGGTTCTCACGGGGATTCTGAAGAAGGTGAGGTGCACAAGGATCATGCTTATGTAGTAACCGGTATTGCTTCACACACAGGTAAGGTAGTAGATAATTTAATACTATGTAATATACCAAGTGTTTGGGCTATGCACGATCATGAGCACGAACACAATCATGACGAAGAAGGAACTGCAGAGGCACACAATCATGACGACCACGACCACCATGACCATGATGCAACTGAAGAGCTGAATGATCATGATGACCATGCTACGGCAGAAGAGGCCCATCACCACGATGATGAGCATGATCATGATCACGATCATCACGCCGAAGAAGCTCACCACCACAATCATGTAGATATGCCTGTAAGCGAAGAAGGGAAAGAAATTACGGCTGTACTTCTTAAGTTTAAAAGTAAAATGGCTATAGTTACCTGGCCCAGGTTAATACCTCAAAACACAAAAATGCAGGGAGCTCTTCCGGCTATAGAGATAAACAGGTTGTTTACGTTGTTCGGTATAGGGTTAGATGCTTTGCAGTATTTGGCTTACGGTATTATGCTTATATCGGGTATCAGTATCTTTATTGCTTTGTTCAATACGCTTAAAGAGAGAAAGTATGAGTTTGCCTTATTGCGTGTTAACGGGGCAAGCAGACTCCAGTTATTAATGCTGGTGCTTATAGAAAGTCTTTTACTTTGTGTTACCGGATATATTTTTGGAACGATTGTTGGACGATTGGCACTAAGCCTGATTTCGGGTTCATCTGAAAGTGAATTTAAAATTTCGTTTAATCCCTTAGAGTTTGTGTGGGAAAAAGAAGGATATTTATTCCTGCTCACTATCTTTGTAGGGGTTTTGGCAGCAGTTATACCTGCGGTTAAGGCTTATGGTTTAAATATTTCTAAAACACTGGCAAATGCGTAAAAATTATTTAGTAGTAGCAATTATTATGTTTTCGGGGTTAATGTTGATGTCTATGCGTACACCATCTGTAAATGCCTCGGGTTTTATAAAGCAAGCAACGGTTAAAGACAATATAGAGATTTTTGCAGATACACTATCGTGGAAACTTCTGGGTGAAATAAAATATGTAAAAAAGGCTAGCGACGACTATCCTGAAGGGGTAATGTTCCCTGTAGTAAATTCAACACTAAAAGCAAAAAGCAAAAAGACTATAGTGATGAGTGGTTTTATTATCCCTATAGATAACAAAACTTATGCGCTTAGTAAAAATGTTTTTGCTTCGTGTTTCTTTTGTGGTCAGGCGGGACCTGAAACCATTATGGGAATCAAGTTCAAGGATACTAACATGAGACTGAAAACCGACCAGTATGTAACATTGCAGGGAACTTTCAGGTACAATGACAGCGATGTGGACGACTGGATTTACCATATTGAAAATGCTGTTATCGTAAAACAATAGTTTATGAAACTTGCCGAAAAGAAAGCTATTTTTTTTGATCTTGACCATACCTTGTGGGATTTCGAGAAAAACTCTGCGCTTACTTTTGAAACCATATTGCAAAAGCATCAGGTAAGAGTAAATGTTTCTGAGTTTATAAAGTTGTATATTCCTATAAATCTTAAATACTGGAAAATGTTTCGTGATGGTCATATCGGTCAGCAGGAGCTTAGGTATAAAAGACTAAAGGAAACTTTTGATGCTGTAGGTTTTAATGTTGATGATGAACTTATCAATAACCTGTGGGAAGATTATATAGAACTACTCCCTACTTTTAACCACCTACATGATGGCGCGGTAGAAATACTGGAATACCTTAGCCCTAAATATAGCCTTCATATAATAACTAATGGGGTGCAGGAAGTAGGTAAGCTTAAAAATTCTGAAATTCATCATTATTTTGAAACAATAACAAATTCTGAACATGCCGGGTATAAAAAACCCGACGCCAGGATTTTTGAATATGCTTTAAAAGCAGCTAATATAGAAAAGCCTCACGGTGTTATGGTGGGTGATTGTATTGAGGCCGATGTACAGGGCGCTTTAAATTGCGGACTGGACGCTATTTATTTTAATGAAAACAAACTGGCGGTAAAAGAAGGGATATCCCAAATTAATCACCTGCTGGAGTTAAAAAACTTTCTCTAATTATGAAAAAACTTATCCTTCTTGCTTTATTAATTTTTGCCTCATCGGTTAAGGCACAAAGTACAGATGTTAGTGATTATAAGTATGTTGTTATTCCTCAAATCTTTGACTTCCTGGCAAAGAAAGATGAGTATAACCTTAATACCATCACTAAAATGATGTTTGAGAAAAAAGGTTTTGAGGTGTATTTTGAAGGGGAAGAAATGCCTTTTGAAGCAAAAATGGATCGTTGTAAAGTACTTTATGCCGATTTGATTTCAAATTCTAAATTCCTGTCTACCGGTATTACCATTGTAATGAAAAACTGTGTCGATCAGGAAGTGTTCAAATCAGACGAAGGTATAAGCAAAGAAAAAGAATTAAGAAAAGCATACTATGCTGCTTTGAGGGAAGCTTCTCAGTCATTCAATGCTCTATATTATCAATATAAGGGAGAAGAAGCAACACCTCTTGTGGCTAGCTCTAAAGAAGATGGTACTTCGGTTAAAAAAAGAGATAATCAATTATATGCCAAACCTACTTCATACGGTTATGAACTGCTTGATAAAACCGAGAAAACCGTACTGAAAATGTATAAAACCTCTCAGCCGGACTCTTATAGTGCTAAAATGGAAGATGTAACAGGAGTTGTATTCAAAAAAGACGAAAAATGGATTTTTGAATATTACTTAAATGACGAGCCTGTGAGCCAGGAGCTTAATATTAAGTTTTAATATTAATAGTTATATTTATCTCTCCACCTGTTTTTAAGAAAATCACGGGTAGCATTTTCACGACTGTTATTCCCCGGTTCATAAAAAGCCGTACCTTTTATATTATCGGGTAAAAATTCCTGTTCAACAAAGTTATTGTTGTAGTTATGTGAATACTTATACTCTTCGCCATAGCCAAGTTCCTTCATTAGTTTAGTAGGAGCATTGCGTAAATGTAGCGGTACGGGTAAATCACCTGTTTGTTTTACTACCTGCTGTGCTTTACCAATAGCCATATATGAAGCATTACTTTTTGGTGAAGTAGCAAGGTAAACGGCACACTGGCTTAATATGATTCTTGATTCCGGATATCCAATTGTTGAAACAGCCTGAAAGGTATTATTAGCCATTATAAGGGCTGTAGGATTGGCGTTACCAATATCTTCTGATGCCGAGATAAGCATTCGTCTGGCAATGAATTTTAAATCCTCTCCGCCTTCAATCATTCGGGCAAGCCAATAAACAGCACCATTGGGGTCGCTCCCTCTAATCGACTTAATGAAAGCCGAGATAATATCATAGTGCTGCTCTCCGGTTTTGTCATACATCACCGTATTTTTTTGAGCAAGGTGCATAACCCTATCATTGGTTATTATAATATCATCTCCTTCAGAAGCATTAATAACTAACTCGAAGGTGTTTAGGAGTTTTCTTCCGTCACCACCCGAAAGGCGTAATAAGGCCTCGGTTTCCCTAAGGTCTATTTTCTTTTGCTTTAGTATTTCATCTGCTTCCATGGCCCTGTGCAGTAAAGCTTCCAAATCTTCTTTCGAAAAAGCATTAAGCACATACACCTGACATCTTGACAATAATGCGGGTATTACCTCAAAACTCGGGTTCTCGGTAGTTGCACCTATCAATGTTACCCATCCTTTTTCTACAGCGGCCAAAAGCGAATCCTGCTGCGACTTACTAAAACGATGAATCTCATCAATAAAAAGGATAGGGTTTTTGGAAGTAAAAAGTCCGCCGCTTTGTTTTGCTTTTTCAATAACATCACGTACTTCCTTTACGCCCGAGTTGATAGCACTCAGTACATAAAAGGGTCTTTTAGACTCTTCTGCCATAATTTGTGCCAGCGTCGTTTTACCCGTTCCCGGAGGTCCCCATAGTATTAATGATGGTATTACTCCGCGTGCAATTTGATGAGTTAACGATCCGTTTGGACCAACTAGGTGTTGCTGACTTATATACTCAGATAATTGTGTAGGGCGTATGCGTTCTGCTAAAGGTGCTTCCATGGTGTAAAATTACTGATTTATGACAAAATTGCACTAAGGCAAAATTGGTTAAATTATTGTGTGTTTACAAAAAGCTTAACATACTATTTTATGACCGACAACCAATTTAAATTTTCACCTTCTGTACTGGCGTGGCCGCTTTACTTTGTGTTGCTGCTGTGGATAGTGTTTTGGGCTGACGGAAAGTTTCACCTTCATTTAACCGAATTTGGTATTTATCCGCGCACATTAAAAGGATTAAGGGGAATAGTGTTTAGTCCGTTTCTTCATGGTAGCCTTGAGCATTTATACAATAACTCTATTCCGTTACTGGTACTTATTGCCGGGTTAAGGTATTTTTACCGTAAGCAGGCATTGCAGGTTATTGTATATGGAGTGTTGTTGTCAGGCTTTATTACATGGCTAATAGGGAGGGAATCGTATCATATAGGCGCAAGCGGACTTATATATGTGCTGGTAAGTTTTATGTTTTTTAAAGGGATGCAAAGCGGTTATTACAGGCTGGTCGCTCTTTCGCTTTTAATTATTATGCTATATGGTGGTATGATTTGGTATGTGTTTCCTGATATAGAAGAAGGGATATCATGGGAGGGACATTTAGGCGGACTAATCACCGGGCTGTTGTTTTCAAGAATTTATTCCACTCCACAATATAAAAAACAAATTACTTACGATTGGCAAAGACCGGATTTTGATCCAAGCCAGGATCCTTTCATGAAGCGCTTTGATGAGAATGGTAATTTTGTAAACCCTCCAAAACCTGAACCCGAGAAAGAGCCTACTAATGAACATAGTGAGCCTGTTACACAAAGTAGCCTTAATGCAGCATCACATACACATAATGCACCTGTGTTTCGTATAGTTTATAATTATGTTCCTAAGCCTGAAGAAGAGGAGAGGGAAGGAGATACGGAACAAGAAAAGGCAGACTAAAGTCGCTGCCTTACTGCTTCATATAAAAAGGCGCCACAGGCAACCGATACATTTAACGATGAAATAGTTCCAAACATTGGCAGTTTGGCTTTTTCGTCTACTATTTTTAAAACAGATGGATTAATTCCCCTGTCTTCAGATCCCATTATGATCGCTACAGGTTCATTAAAAGCTACATCATAAATGGTGCTTTCGGTTTTCTCGGTTGCTGCTATAGTTTTAATGCCCGATCCCTGCAGGTGGAAAATAGCATCTTTAATGTGCTCAACTTTACAGATAGGTACATTGAAAACAGCACCTGCCGATGTTTTAACCGTATCGCCGTTTACCGGTGCCGATCCCTGTTTCTGGATAATAATACCATCAACTCCTGTACATTCAGCAGTACGGATGATGGCCCCGAAGTTACGGGCATCAGATAATTGATCCAGTATAAGAAACAAGGGAGTCTTGCCGCTTTCTAAAACTGTTTCTACAAGCGTTTCTAAATTATGGAAACTTACAGGGGCAATAGTAGCAACAGCTCCCTGATGGTTGTTTTGTGTAAGTCTGTTTAGTTTTTCTACCGGAACATAACTAAAGTTAATGCTGTTTTTCTTAATAGTTTTCATCAATTCACGCATCAGGTCTCCCTGAGCATCTTTCTGAATAAAAACCTTATCAACTTCCTTACCGGCATTTATGGCTTCCATAATGGCCCTTACCCCAAAAATCTGATGTTCTTTTTCCATGCTGCAAAGGTATAAAAAAACCACCCTGTTAAGGGTGGTTTTAAGAGACGAAGTTTCTCTTTTAATACTCATCTTCCAAAAAGCCGGTTCTTTTGTGTCCTGCGAAGATGATTATTGTACCCGGATCATAACTAAACTCCCCTTTAAAGTAAATACTGTCTGTTACCACCCCAGATTCTGAGAGTGCAGCATTTTTAAGTACTTTACCGTCGGTTACATTGAAAGTACTTCCTGGATCCACTAAATTTTCTTCATCAGTGGTAGTAAAAGTAAGGTTGCTTAAATTTACAGCTACAGTACCTTTTATATAGTAACCATTTTGGTTATCGTCTATGTACATTCTACCGTCTCCGGCATTAGTGTCGTATGTTTTATGAAGTATGTGCTGAGCCAATACTGAGCCCGATGCTTCATCTATAATGTCTATCCACCACTCGCCGTTCATGGCTACAGATGGTGTGGTTTCCATGCCGTAGTCATCATACCCGTCTACATCACATGAAGTGAAGGCGAAGGTAAAAATCCCTACAAGCAATAATAATCTTTTTATATTTTTCATGGATTACCTTTTTTAAAATTGAACTTGTGTAAGTGTACTTTCAAAAGTGTATGTTGTACCCGATACGTTCCAAACAGTTGTTAATACAAGTGTTTTTGTATCTGGATCAACAGTTAAATCAGTTATTTCAGAACTACCGCCAAAATATCTGTTTGTTTGTGTACCTGGGAAACTAAAGTCGTTAGACGGGATGTCGTTTGCAACAATAATTCCTCCCGGTGTTTCTGAAAAATCAATAGCTCTACCAAATAAGTACCAGCCTCCAAAGGCATCAGATATTTCGTAACTACCGTCAGCATTTTTCCAGATTAACATATACTCAATATCAGTATAAGCAGATGCCGGGCTTCCCTGACTACCATTCCTGAATACCGTAGAGGTATATAGACCTTCTATACTGTTTACTAAATCTCCGGTATTAGCCACAATAACCTGTCTTGTTGCTGTACCACTAAAACCATCTACGTTTGTTGCAGAATATTCCTGAGTGTATATGTCAGAAATACTGGTGTCAAGTGTTGTAGATGTATTGTTTCTGTATCGGCCTACAAATCGCACATCTACAGGAACTTCTACTCCGTCAATTGTGGCAACAGCCCCCGGATCTGAATATGATTCGTCAACGTTTAAAAGAACTTCACCTCCATTTACCTCGATTATAGGGTAAAAGGTTGTTTTAGATTCGACAGGATCTTCATATCCGCACGATGCTAACATAGCAAGGGATAAAAGTAAACCGGTCTTTAATGTTTTATATATAATTTTCATGACTTCACTTTTTTAATTATTCAGTTTTCTGATCCCACCAAACATTATCTGTTAAGCTGTTATGCTGAGTTATGTTCGGGTTTCTGTTTACTTCATCGTCCGGGTAGAATAATATACTTGGTATTTGTACATTAGGTAAGGTTGATATAGCCGACGGTATTCTGTTGCCCATGCTATAATCTTCTGTTCCTTCAGGTACTACCTCAGGGAACTTAGTTCTTGTAGCTTCTATATAAGCTTCTATGTTGTTTACATAAGGAAGTGAAGCCCATTTTTGAATCATAACCTGTCTTAAAAGCGTTTCTGTGTCACCCGTTGCGTTATACTCATAAGCACCTCCTGCTCCTGTAAGAGCTGTAGCTGCAGCTGTAGCATCAGCAACAGAGAATACAGGTTCAAGGTTTTCATCAGCATCTGTCAAATCATTGTCCTTTTCAAAATAGTTTGCATAAGTAAGGAAAGATTGTAGCACACCGTTGTCGTATTTTACCTGTGCTCCGGCTCCTGCAGCATAGCGTATTAAAGCTTCTGCCTGAAGGAAGTTGCTTTCTGCCATAGACATTAGGAAAACAGGAGTTTTTGGCCAAATATTTGGTCTTCCGTAAGAAGCGGCAGTGTTGTTAAAATCATTGCCTGTTCCCTGTGAAATAGAAGGAAAATTTAATGGGTTAGTTCCTGATGGTCTGTAAACAGCCTGAATTCTCATGTCGCCATTTGCTTCATAAAAATCTCGTAATGTATTACTGGCTACATTGTTTACATCTCCAAGTCGGTCTATCTGAACTTCGTAGAATGGGTTTCTCTGGTTTTGAGAATCTCCAAAGTTTGTAAAGGCAGCATCAGCGGTTATAAAGTTATCTTCTGCTATTAATGCATTAACAGCAGTTGGATTAGCCATTGATGTGTAAGCCATTCTAATATACATTTTTAGTTTTAATGTATTTGCAAACTGTACCCACCTTGCTACATTACCTCCATATATCTGATCCTGAGATCCTACACCTCCGTTAACAGGGTCTGCCTCATATGCAGCTACTGCCGCGTCTAATTCGGCCATCAAACCTGTATAAACCTCTTCACCCGAAGTTACAGCAGGTGTAATGTTGTCTATGCCCTGAAGAGCTTCAGTATAAGGAACACCGTCAAACAAATCTACAAGTAGCTGAAATGTATATGCTTTTAAACAGGTAGCGATAACTACAGTTCCTGTATCACCATCCTGCTCAGCTTCGTTTATTACGAATTCAAGATCGTTAAGGCATCCTGCATAAAGTTCAGTCCAAAGTCTGTCGGCATATGACGTTGTTAAGTTATATTGATCAAAAACTTCATATTGACTGGCACTAGGAGATTGTGTGTGGTACTGTGCCCAAAAACCTCCTAAATTTGTTAATTCACCACCCAAAACAGTTACAAGGGAAGCCTCGGCAGAAGCAAGAGCCAGCCCTTTTGTTATTTGCGTAGGTGAGTTTGGATCGGTATTTATATCCAGATCATCTTCACAGGATGTGAAGACTACCGCAAATGATAGTAAGAATATTTTAAATATATTTTTCATGATATTTTTTTTTAAAAGTTTGCTTTAATGCTGAAACCGATACTTCTTGTTGAAGGGTTCGCGCTAAATTCACCAAACTGACTACGTAAGTCTGTACCAAATGTTGAAGCCTCAGGGTCAATGTACTGATTGCTTCTAGGTGTCCATAAGAATAGGTTACGCCCTATGGCAGATACCTGTAATCTTTGTATAAATCCGTCACCTAATAATTCAGATGGTAAATCGTAGCTTAAAACAACCTCTCTTAATTTAATGAACGACTTATCTATTACTGTTGCTCTTGCAAGTGCATCAGCTCTGTAATAATCATCCATGTGCTCTACATCAACTGCAGTTGTGTTAGGAGAGTAAGAAACACTACCGTCATCAGCTACATTTTTAATTACTGATCCAGGAACAATAAATGGCTGACGATCGTTATAAGTTGTTGTTATAGAATTACCTGTAAATCGTGTAATGTCTGCTGTACGAGAATACATTAAACCTCCCTGACGAATGTCAAATGTAAAATCAAGTGTTACACCTTTCCATCTAAAGGTATTTCCAATACCCATAGTGTAATCATATTGTGTATCACCATAAACCTCTTTTACAGATGAAGCGATTGGTACACCGTTAGCATCTACTACGATATTTCCGTCAGGATCTGTTTCAGGAACACTACCCATTATCAGTGCGATAGGTTCTCCCGGTCTTGCTATAAGAGATGTTGTACTTAAACCACCAAGGTCTACCTGTTGGATACGTGGGTCAAGCTCTTCAAGTATTGCATTGTTTGTAGCAAAGTTTACCGAAGTACTCCATTCAAAACCATCAGTTTTACTTCTTACAAGATTTAAAGTAAGTAAAGCCTCAAAACCTTTGTTAGATATAGTACCAATGTTTGCAGTTTGGTTTGTATAACCACTACTTGGCGCTAACGGAAGGTTTAATATCTGATCTTCTACCTTAGCATCATAGTATGTTGCGTCAATCGAAATTAAATTATCAAAGAAAGAAGCTTCAATACCTACTTCAAACTCTTTTCTTCTTTCTGGTCTTAAGTCTGGGTTTGCCAGTCTGTTACCTACTTCATAACCTGTTATTCCGTTTACAGGGTAGTTGTAGTTTCTAAAACCTTGGTTGTCAGTACTACCTAAAGTATATACTGGTAGTACCTGATATGGATTTGTGTCAACCCCTGTTTCACCATAACCAACTCTTAATTTACCGTAATTAACCACATTTTTAATTTCAGGGAAAGTATTAGTAAATAACCAGCTCATGTTTACACCTCCGTAAAATACAGATCTTTGATCTTTTGGAAGTGTAGAATACCAGTCGTTTCTTAAGTTAGCTGTGAAATATAACTGATCGTTAAATGAAAGTGTAGTTGAGTTGTATATACCATATAGTTTTCTTGAATTTCTGGTAGAAGCTATTGTTGGTACGTCTGCACTATTTGCAAACGAAAAGAATCCAGGTATATCCTGACTAGGTACGCTGGCAGCAAGAGAGCTACCTTCCCTTGTATTGGCATTGAAACCAAAAGTAGAAGCTAAACCTAATTTTTCACTTAAGTCAAAGTTCAGGTTGTAAAGTATATCGTGGTTTAACTGCTTAATAGTGTTGTGAGCCTCTGCATAAGTACCAGGTTGCTCTGTAGATGTTCCATCGTTAGGGCTTCCCGGATCTGCATCAACTTCGGCAGTCCATATTCTTAACTTGTCAGTGTACTGGTCTAAACCAAAACGGTATGATACGCTTGACCATTTGTTAATCTCGTATGATAGTTCTATAGAGCCATAAACTCTTTCTTTGTTGTAATCACTACCATTTTCATTAAGAGTAAAATATGGATTGGTTACGCCATAAGGAGTATAGTAGTTAGAAACATTGTGAAATGGATTAGTGTAGTCTGCAAATTCAGTGATTGGAATATCAGTAGGAATCTGCATAAGGTTGTTAAATGTGTTAACCCCCTGTCCTGTAGCTACAGCACTACCACCTGTATTAACATAGTTTAGATTACCACTTAGGGTAAAGTTTTTAATTTTTGATGTACCCGATAGACCTATTGTATTTCTTTCAAAAGAATCAGAATCTGTAGGGTATATACCGTCCTGTTGCAGGTTTGAGTAAGAAAGCCTTACACTGGTATCTCCGCTACCGCCTGAAACCGATGTTGTTGTAAAGGTTGAGGTTCCAATATCAAAAAAGTTTTCAAGCTGATCTTCCTGAAATACATAAGGCTTGATAAGTTGAGAGTTATCAACAACATTACCCCATGTACGTATACTTCCGTCAAAGCGAGGACCCCATGAACCATTTTCACCTAAGTAGTGAACACCATCCCATCCCTGTCCAAAAGTAGACTGGTATTTAGGGGTTCTTAAAATAGAAGTGAAGAATGTGGTTGTAGAGAAATCTACAGCTAATTTTCCGGCTTTACCTTTTTTTGTTGTAATCATGATAACACCATTTGCGGCACGCGAACCATAAAGTGCTGTTGCAGATGCACCTTTTAGTATTGTCATGCTTTCAATGTCATCAGGGTTGATGTCTGATGATCCTCGACCAAAGTCATAACCTCCGTTCAGGTCGTCAGAAAAGTTAGTGTTATCATTGATTGGAACACCATCCACTACATATAGTGGTTGGTTACTACCACCAAGCGTACTAATACCTCTGATGATAACCCCAGATGAAGCACCCGGGTCTGTAGATGCATTGGAAATTACAACACCGGCAACTTTACCTTTAATGGCGTTAGCAATATCTCCCTGTGCACCTTTTTCGATCTCTTCAGATCTAATGGTTGATGTGGCGGCACCAATCGATGCCTTTTCACGTTTAATACCTACCGCTGTAATTACTACGGCATCCAGTTCGGTGGTGTCGTCTGCTAATGTTACATTTACTGTGGTTGATGAAGCAGGAATTTCCTGAGCTTTCATACCAATGTAACTAAAAACCAGAACCTGATCAGGACTGACTTTGATTTCATACTTACCATCGATGTCCGTTTGAACTCCGTTAGTTGTCCCCTTGATTAAAACGTTAACACCCGGAAGCGGAAAACCTGTCTGGTCTACGACAGTACCCGAAACCGTCCTCTCCTGCGCAAATGAGATTTGCATTATTAACGCAAAAAGGAGCGTTAATAATCCCTTTAGTTTTGTCTTCATTGAAATAGATTTGAGTTAGTTAACCAAATTTCTAATGTTGAAACTATTATTCCAAATTTTTTGGGATATATTTTAAAATTTTAAGAGATTTTTAAGAATTTTTGTAGGAAAAAATAAGCTAATTTGTAGTGATTGTATGTTGATTTAAAACTAATATTGTTAAAAGTGTTATAAAAAGCTAAATATTTGATTTTTTTTAACAAAACCATCTTCGCATTTCTTTAACTCTAATTTAAAGATGATGTAATTTAAAAATGATTGTAACAGTCTACTTTTGATGCGGACAAAAAAGTAATAGTAGATTAAGTAGTTTTAGTTTAGTTTAAAGGAGCTATCTGTGAAAACAGGTAGCTTTTTTGCGTTTGTTGTTACTGTATTTATAAAGTGCAGTTTTGTTAACTCATACTTAAACTTATTGTAATAGCAGTGGTAATAAGTAGGAGTAATTTTGCGCATCATTCATCATAACACTTAAAAACATCAGCAATGAACAGAATTTACTTAGTAATTTTTTTCTGTGCTTTAAGTTTGGGGAGTTACGCGCAAACGTTAAATCCTTATTTACAGGCACCAACCACAAACTCAATTTATGTTAACTGGAAAACAGAATCAAATCCGGAATCAGTAGTTGAGTACGGAACTGCGGAAAATAATCTGGCCAATACGGTTAACGGAACAAATCAGATTTTTTCTGATACAGGTTATCAGGATAACTATTATTATCATACTGTTAAGATTGAAGGGCTTTCTTCGAACACTAAATACTACTACAGAGTTAAAACCGGAGAAGCAGTTTCAGAGGTTTACTCTTTTAAAACACTTCCTATGCCCGGAGAAGCTGCTACAGAAGACGGGCATCTTAGGTTCCTTGTGCTGGGAGATAATCAAATGAGGAATGTTCCTCGTTTTGACTCATTAGTTTCGGCTGCAAAAAGAAAGATAGCTGATAAATGGGGAGTTGATGCTGATCCGGCAGACAATATTGCGCTTACCGTTATGGTGGGTGATCAGGTAGATGTTGGAACATTGGATCATTATGAAAATGTACACTTTAAAAAGAATAAGGCTTTATCGGGCTATCTTCCTATACAAACACTTGTAGGTAATCATGAAACCTATGGTACATTAGGCATGCAGGCTTACTATGATCATTACATACTTGATGAGATGTCATATCAGGGAATCACGTCGGGTACCGAAAATTATTATGCTAACCAGGTAGGTAATACTCTTTTTATAGCTTTAGATACAGAGCATACCGGTCTGCAACAGCTTAACTGGGTTACTCAGGTTCTTGAAGCGGCAAATAATGACGAGACGGTAGACTGGATCATATCTTTAGGTCACAGGCCTTACCAGGCAGAACAGTATGTAGGTGATATATCTACTTGGGTTCGTAATACTGTTATGCCGGTTTTGGTAACGTCTCCAAAACACATATTACATATAGGTGCTCACCATCACCTGTATCACAGAGGGCAGTTAAAAAACACACCAACGTATCAAATCATATCAGGCGGTGTGGCTTGGGATCAATATTGGGGTATGGCTGTTGAAGAGGATTTTGAAGATGTACAGAAAACAATATCAAACTGGATTTATCAGATAATTGATATCGATGTTAATAACGGTACTTTTGATGTAGAAGCTTACTCTATAGGTAGTGTATATACATGGAAAGATAACGAGCTTATGGATGAGTTTCACCGTTACTTAGGGTTAGAGTCTCCGGATACACCAACAATTGAGAATGATTTTGACGGTGGAGATGTTGAACTTCCGCTTGTAATTGAAAGTAGTGAATATGCTACTACTTCAAACGAACCTTTAAACTCTACACAGTTCTTAATAGGTAAAACGCCTGAGTTTGATATTGTAGAGAAAGATGTATACAGGGATTTTGAAAATCTTTTTGGTCCTGTAGGTACGCAGGTAGATACAACTGCAAATATTAATGAAGGAGTAGATATAACTAGACTTACCATTGCTGAAAACGAAATTCCAAACGGACAGTATTTCGTGAAGCTACGTCACAGGGATAGTAACCTAAACTGGAGTGACTGGAGTGAGGTGAAATCGTTTAATGTTATTAATAGTGAATTTGCTAATACGCTTATCCAAACGGATACTATTGCTTATGCACCTAATACTCCGGTTACTGTTTCTTATTCAGATGCGCCGGGTAATACTACTGATTGGATTGGCGTTTATAAATTAGAGCAGGAGCCGGGTAGTAATAGTCCGTCGGAAGACTGGGCTTATCTTAACGGGCAAAATAGCGGTAACGTGGTTTTTGATGGCTTTGCTGATTATGGAAGATATTATGCCGCCATTTTTGAAAATGACAGTTATACTGAAGTGGCGGACAGACAGGTGTTTTATGTTGGGCCGTTTGTTGAATTGAGTACAGATGCAGAGGTGTATAATTCAGGCGATGCGGTAACTGTTTCTTTTGAAAACGCACCGCAGTTGCAAAACGACTGGATAGGTGTTTATAAAGTGGGGCATATACCGGGAGATGTAAACTCTACGCAATGGCAATATGTAACCTCGGCTGAAGGTAGTTTTACTTTTGAAGGACTGGCTGATGGGTATTATTATGCAGAGTATTATTTACAGGATGGTTATTACAGTATAGGTAATAAGGTGTTTTTCCAGGTAGGTGAGCAAATCACTCAGCTTATGATAAATAAAACGGTTTATAACCTAAATGAGAATATTATTGCTACATGGACTGATGCGCCGGGTATAATTAAAGACTGGTTAGGTATTTACCATGAGGGGGATGATCCGAATGTTGATGAGCTTGTAAGTTATACTTATTTTGACGGGCAACCGGAAGGTACTAAGGTTATACCTGATGAGAATATGCCTGCCGAGCCGGGAGATTACTTTATAGTAATGTTTACTAACGATTCATACAACGAGGTGTCTAACAGAATCTCTTTTGAGGTTGAGGATGATAGTATGGGTGTTTCTGAATACAGTAGTGAAACGGGCGTAATGGTTTATCCTAACCCGGTTAAGAAAGGAGAGAAAACCTATATCAAATCAAAATATCCAATTGATAAGATTGATATGTTTGATATGACAGGTAACCTGTTCTATTCTTCTAAAAATATAAACGATTATAATTATTCGTTAATCAACCAAAGTTTACCAAGCGGAGTGTACATTTTAAAGATACATTCTAATAAGGTATATACTGTTAAGGTGATAGTAGACTAATTGCTTTTATATGTGTAAATGAAAAGCCGCTTTATTAAGCGGCTTTTTTGTTTTAAAAAGTAGTTCTAAAGCTGAGATGTACAATAGAGTTGGAAAGCTTTATGGTTTGGTCTTTTGTGCTTCCGTTAGCATATATGATATTAAAGAGTCCGGTTTTGGTAAGTAGTCCGAAGCCAAACCCTAACCCCAGCAGGTTATCTTTTATGTTTGATGTCTCATCCTGAATGTATCCATAATCGGTAATGGAGTGTATGTATATATTTGGGGCGAGTACATAGCGGTATTCTGCCATAAGGGCAGTGTAGAGGTTTGCCTGTAGGCTGTTTTCATTAAAACCTCTAAAGGAGTTAATTCCTCCAAAACGATAGAGTTCGCTAACTATATAATTATCACTTTTCAGGTAAAACGTCTGGTTCTTGAGGTTGATTATATTTCTGTCGTTTAGGTACAGGTTGTGTGATGCTTCCAGTTGAATAAAATACTGGTCACTGCTTCCGGTCTTGGAATCCCGTTGTCCTAATCCGCCTTTAACTTCAAGGCTTGTTTTTTCGGGGAACAGAAAATCATTGTTATTGTAATTGGCGTACTCATAGGTGGTGGTCCAAAAATGATTGGAGTAGTCACTAAGTGTACTGCTGTTTGAATTTTGTATATCTACCGATTCGGTTTGCTGGTAACCTAAAAACAATTTTGAGTTATAGCTAAAGTAATAGCCAAGGTTGAGGTCGGTCACCGTGTTCTGGAAAGTGCTGTCCTGTTTAAATATCTTAAGGCTGGCTTTTATTCCAAGCGGACTCTTAAATATATATGGTAGCTCCAGTGCTGCATTAAAGGTGGTTTGTTTTTGCCCGTCACTTTTCCAGTACAGGTTGAATTTTTCCCCTGAGTTTAATATGTTGTTAAGTAGGACGTCTATATATCCGTTAAAAATAATATTGTCGCTATCATCATTGGTAAAGCCTATAAAACCGTCAAAGGTATTTGGTTTTCCTTTTTCAAGGTATACATATATATTAGTGCTGTCTTCTTTAAAAAGAATTTCAGGGTAGCGCGGTTGTGTTACAAAACGAAGTGAATTAAAATCTTTATAAATACGTTCCAGATTGTTTTGATTAAAGGTTTTTCCTCTATACTGTCTTAGTATGTTCCTTCTTATTCCTTCGGGAAAGTTTTTATACCCTTCTATTGTCAGTCCGTCTATGGTTCTCTTCTTTTCTGTTTTTAATAGGAGTGTAGCATAGAGGGAGTTGTTTACTTTGTTATAGTCTGATAACTGTACTGAGCTTATGGAGTAACCTTTTTGTTCCAGTAGTTTGGTGTTAGATGTCATGAAACTTTCTGCTTCCTCCAGTGGTATTACAAGTGTGTCCTGAGTAATGTTGAGAAGCTCTCTTTCTTTTGCGGATATTTTATCGGTATATATATATAAGGTGTTGGTTTTGATACCGGTATTAAAACTGTAAACAAAAGTGGTGTCGTTTGTTTTTATATAATCCTGAATATGTGCTTCAAGGTATCCTTTTCTTTGTAATGTGGTGGTTAGTTTTTTTGCTTCGTCACTAATTGATTTTGCATTTGGGTGTGTTTTGTTGTAACCAATCGAATCTATAATTTTCGTTTCGGTATCGTTTTTACCTTCGGCTTTCAAATGGTAATTTTGGGCGTTTGCCCAAAAAGAAAAAAACAAAAGGGTGTATATGGATAAAAGGTATTTCAATTTTTGAGTCTTGATACGGTAAAAGTAACGCAAAAAAAGTGCAAAAAATATATTGGGCCAATTTTGAATACAATTCGTTTGAAAATTAATGGATTAAGATTTGTTTTGTAATTTTTAATTTATACATTTGCATCCCCGAAAAAAGCGGGTTTTTAAAACATAAGAAATTTTTAATATTAATTATGCCAACAATTCAGCAATTAGTAAGAACAGGGAGAGCCCAGATAACTAAGAAGAGTAAATCGGCTGCTTTAGATTCTTGTCCTCAAAGAAGAGGGGTTTGTACACGTGTTTACACTACGACACCTAAGAAACCGAATTCTGCAATGCGTAAAGTTGCAAGGGTTCGTTTAACAAACGGTAACGAGGTAAATGCTTACATCCCGGGAGAGGGTCACAATCTACAGGAGCACTCGATAGTATTAGTTAGGGGTGGAAGGGTTAAAGATTTACCAGGAGTTAGATACCACATTGTACGTGGTGCTTTGGATACTGCCGGTGTTAACGGTAGACTTCAAAGAAGGTCTAAGTATGGTGCAAAACGCCCTAAAGACAAAAAGTAATTTTAAAAAACTTTTAAAGTAAAGACATGAGAAAAAGACAGGCCAAAAAAAGACCTCTTTTACCAGATCCAAAGTTTAATGATCAGTTAGTAACACGTTTTGTGAACAACTTAATGTGGGACGGTAAAAAATCAACTGCTTTTAAAGTGTTCTATGATGCTATCGAAATCGTAGATCAAAAGAAACAGGACGAAGAGAAATCAGCATTAGAAACTTGGAAAGATGCTATTAACAATGTAATGCCACACGTTGAGGTGAGAAGCCGAAGAGTAGGTGGTGCTACTTTCCAGATCCCAATGCAGATCAGACCAGATAGAAAAATCTCTATGGCTATGAAATGGCTGATCCTTTATGCAAGAAAAAGAAATGAGAAATCTATGGCTCAAAGGCTAGCTTCAGAAATCTTAGCTGCTGCTAAGGAAGAAGGTGCTGCTGTTAAAAAGAGAATGGATACTCATAAGATGGCAGAAGCTAACAAAGCGTTCTCTCACTTCAGATTTTAATTCATAAAGAAACATTATAAAAAATGGCAAGAGATTTAAAATATACAAGAAATATAGGTATTGCTGCTCACATTGATGCCGGTAAAACGACAACAACTGAGCGTATCCTTTTTTACACGGGTAAATCACACAAAATTGGTGAGGTACACGATGGAGCTGCTACCATGGACTGGATGGCGCAGGAGCAGGAGAGAGGTATTACTATTACTTCTGCTGCTACGACTTGTACATGGAACTTCCCTACAGAGCAGGGTAAGCCACTTCCGGAGTCTAATCCATACCACTTTAACATTATCGATACTCCGGGTCACGTTGACTTTACAGTAGAGGTAAACCGTTCATTAAGGGTTCTTGATGGACTTGTGTTCCTTTTTAGTGCAGTAGATGGTGTTGAGCCACAATCTGAAACTAACTGGAGACTTGCAGATAACTATAGAGTTCCGCGTATGGGATTCGTAAACAAAATGGACCGTCAGGGTTCTAACTTCCTTGCAGTTTGTCAGCAGGTTAAAGATATGCTTAAGTCTAACGCTGTGCCAATCGTTTTACCGATAGGTGATGAGGCAGACTTTAGAGGTGTTGTAGATCTTATTAAAAATCAGGCTATTGTATGGCATGATGATACACAGGGTGCAACATTTGATATCGTTCCGATTCCTGAAGATATGAAAGATGAGGTTCATCAGTACAGATCTCAACTTATTGAAGAGGTTGCTGCTTATGATGAGAGTCTTCTTGAGAAATACATGGAAGATGAAAACTCAATTACTGAAGAAGAAGTAAACGAAGCGCTAAGAAAAGCTACTATTGATATGGCTATCATTCCAATGCTTTGTGGTTCTTCTTTCAAAAATAAAGGAGTTCAGTTCATGCTGGATTCTGTTTGTAAATTCCTTCCTTCTCCACTTGATAAAGAGGCGATTGACGGAACTAATCCTGATACAGACGAGCCTATTTCTCGTAAGCCATCTGTAAGCGAGCCGTTCTCTGCGTTAGCATTTAAAATTGCTACTGACCCTTATGTTGGTCGTTTAGCATTCTTTAGAGCTTACTCAGGTCGTCTTGATGCAGGTTCTTATGTGTTTAATACTCGTTCAGGTAATAAAGAGCGTATTTCCCGTATCTACCAGATGCACGCTAACAAGCAAAATGCTATCGACTTCATTGAGGCTGGTGACATTGGTGCTGCTGTAGGTTTTAAAGATATCAAAACCGGAGATACCCTTTGTGATGAGAAACATCCAATTGTACTTGAGAGTATGAACTTCCCTGATCCGGTAATCGGTATCGCTATTGAGCCTAAAACTAAGGCTGACGTAGATAAAATGGGTATGGCTTTAGCAAAACTTGCTGAAGAGGATCCAACGTTTACAGTGAGAACTGACCACGCTTCAGGACAAACTATCATCTCTGGTATGGGTGAGCTTCACTTAGATATCCTTGTAGACCGTCTTAAGAGAGAGTTTAAAGTAGAGGTTAATCAAGGTGAGCCGCAAGTTGAGTACAAAGAGGCTATTACACGTTCTGCTAACCACAGAGAGGTTTATAAGAAACAGTCTGGTGGTCGTGGTAAGTTTGCTGATATCGTGTTCAAACTAGAGCCGGCAGACGAAAACGTAGTAGGTCTTCAGTTTGTTAACGAGGTGAAAGGTGGTAACGTTCCTAAAGAATTTATCCCTGCTGTTGAGAAAGGTTTCAGAGAAGCTATGAAACAAGGTCCTCTTGCAGGTTATGAAATGGATAGTATGAAAGTTACTCTTACTGATGGTTCATTTCACCCTGTGGATTCGGATGCATTATCATTCGAATTAGCAGCTAAAATGGGTTACAAAGAGGCGGCTAAAGCTGCTGGTGCTGTAATTCTTGAGCCAATCATGAAGCTTGAAGTACTTACTCCTGAAGAAAACATGGGTGATATTGTAGGTGACCTTAACCGTCGTCGTGGTCAAATTAACAACATGGACGACAGGGCAGGTTCTAAAGTAGTTAAAGCCAGCGTGCCTCTATCAGAAATGTTTGGTTATGTAACTACTCTAAGAACGCTTTCATCAGGTCGTGCAACTTCTACAATGGAGTTCTCTAACTATGCTGAAACGCCTTCTAACATCGCAGAGGAAGTAATTAAAAAAGCTAAAGGAAACGCTTAATTTAAAAGAAAATGAGTCAGAAAATCAGAATAAAATTAAAATCATACGATCACAGCCTTGTAGACAAGTCTGCAGAGAAGATCGTTAAAACTGTAAAGAGTACAGGTGCAGTTGTTACTGGTCCTATTCCGTTACCAACTCACAAAAAAATATTCACTGTGCTACGTTCTCCGCACGTAAACAAAAAATCAAGAGAGCAGTTTGAGCTAAGCTCTTACAAAAGGCTTCTTGATATTTACAGTTCTTCTTCTAAAACTATCGATGCTCTTATGAAATTAGAGCTTCCTAGTGGTGTTGAAGTAGAAATCAAAGTGTGATAAAATAAACTAAGAAAGCAAGTGTCAGGCTTTTGGGTTACCCTTTAGCCTGATACTTCTTCTTATATAAGAGAAAAAATTTAAATACGTAATTATAATTAATTTTTAATATGTCTGGGTTAATTGGTAGAAAAATCGGCATGACCAGTATTTTCGATGAGAACGGAAAAAACATTCCGTGTACAGTAATCGAAGCTGGACCATGCGTTGTTACCCAAGTCAGAACCAATGAGGTTGACGGGTATAAAGCGTTACAACTTGGTTTCGATGACAAGTCAGAAAAGCACACAACAAAAGCGGCTCAAGGTCACTTTAAGAAAGCTGGAACTGATGCGAAGAAAAGAGTCGTTGAATTCAAGTATTTTGAAGAAGAACATAACTTAGGTGATGTTCTAACTGTAGATTTGTTCAATGAAGGAGAGTTCGTAGATGTACAGGGTGTATCTAAAGGTAAAGGCTTCCAGGGTGTTGTTAAACGTCACGGTTTTGGTGGTGTTGGACAGGCTACTCACGGTCAGCACAACCGTCTTAGAGCGCCGGGTTCTGTAGGTGCGTCATCTTACCCTTCAAGAGTATTCAAAGGAATGCGCATGGCAGGTAGAACAGGAGGAGAAAATGTAACAGTTCAAAACCTTAGAGTTTTAAAAGTAGTAGCTGATAAAAACCTACTAGTTGTTAAAGGATGTGTTCCTGGACACAAAAACTCTTACGTAATCATTCAAAAGTAATGGAAGTAAAAGTATTAGATATCAACGGAAAAGAAACAGGCAGAACGGTTACTCTTTCTGATTCTGTATTCGCAATTGAGCCTAATAATCACGCGGTATACCTTGATGTAAAGCAGTACCTTGCTAACCAAAGACAAGGAACTCACAAAGCTAAAGAAAGAGCTGAAGTTACAGGAAGTACCCGTAAGATTAAAAAGCAAAAAGGAACCGGTACTGCACGTGCAGGAAGTATTAAGAGTCCAGTGTTCAAAGGAGGAGGTACAATTTTCGGCCCAAGACCAAGAAGCTACTCTTTCAAACTGAACAAAAACCTTAAGCGTTTAGCGAGAAAATCTGCTCTAACAATCAAAGCAAACGAGTCAAATTTAACAGTAGTTGAAGACTTCACATTCGAAACTCCAAATACCAAAAATTTCATTAACGTTTTGAAAGCTTTAGGGTTAGAGAATAAAAAATCTCTATTTGTGTTGGGTGATACAAATAAAAATGTATATTTGTCGTCACGCAATTTAAAGGCGTCTAATGTTGTAACTACCTCAGAATTAAACACTTATGCGATTTTAAACGCTAATAATTTAGTTCTTTTAGAAGGTTCGTTAGAAGGAATTCAGGAAAATTTAAGTAAATAATAGGGCAATGAGTATCATAATAAAACCTATCATTACCGAAAAAATAACCAAAGACGGTGAACTTTTCAACCGTTTTGGTTTTGTTGTTAACAAAAAAGCAAACAAAATCCAGATCAAAAAAGCAGTTGAGGCTGCATATGGAGTTACTGTTGTTAATGTTAACACAATGAATTACAGGGCTGATAGAACAGTTAA
Source organism: Flavobacterium rhizophilum (assembly GCF_046000485.1). NCBI lineage: Bacteria > Pseudomonadati > Bacteroidota > Flavobacteriia > Flavobacteriales > Flavobacteriaceae > Flavobacterium > Flavobacterium rhizophilum. Next base: position 309,379 of record NZ_JBELQB010000002.1, on the reverse strand, counting down.
ATACACTAAGAGTGGTTTAATTAGCGGAAAGACAGCGGCTTATAAAAAAGCAGTTGTTCAAGTACAGGAAGGTGAAACAATAGATTTTTATAATAATATCTAATAGAAAATGTCAGTTAGAAAATTAAAACCTATTACCCCGGGTCAGCGTTTTAGAGTTGTAAATAGCTTTGACACTATTACAACTGATAAGCCGGAGCGTTCATTACTCGCACCGAAAAAAAACTCAGGAGGTAGAAATAGTCAAGGAAAAATGACCATGCGTTACACAGGCGGTGGTCACAAACAGAAGTATCGTGTTATTGATTTTAAAAGAGCTAAAGCCGGAATTCCTGCTACAGTTAAAACAATCGAATACGATCCAAACCGTTCAGCTTTTATTTCACTATTGGCTTATGCTGATGGTGCTAAAACATACATCATAGCTCAAAATGGTTTACAAGTAGGTCAAACCGTGGTTTCAGGAGAGAATGCTGCTCCTGAAATCGGTAATGCTTTACCTTTAAGCAAAATTCCTCTTGGAACTGTTATATCTTGTATCGAGCTACGTCCTGGTCAGGGAGCAGTTATTGCTCGTAGTGCAGGTACTTTTGCTCAGTTAATGGCTAGAGATGGTAAATATGCAACAATCAAAATGCCTTCAGGTGAAACAAGGTTAATCCTTTTAACTTGTATGGCTACAATTGGAGCTGTTTCTAACTCTGATCACCAATTAGTTGTATCTGGTAAAGCAGGTAGATCTAGATGGTTAGGTAGAAGACCGAGAACTAGACCAGTAGCGATGAACCCGGTTGATCACCCAATGGGTGGTGGTGAAGGACGTTCTTCAGGAGGTCACCCGCGTTCAAGAAAAGGTTTACCGGCTAAAGGTTACAGAACTCGTTCTAAAGTTAACCCGAGTAATAAGTATATCGTAGAACGTAGAAAGAAATAATTAAGTAAGATATGGCACGTTCATTAAAGAAAGGACCTTTCGTTCACTATAAATTAGAAAAGAAAGTTCAGGAAAATATCGAAAAAGGTAATAAAGGAGTTGTTAAGACTTGGTCTAGAGCTTCTATGATTACTCCGGATTTTGTTGGACAGACTATCGCAGTACACAACGGGCGTCAATTCGTTCCGGTTTATGTAACAGAGAATATGGTAGGTCATAAATTAGGAGAATTTTCACCAACAAGATCGTTTAGAGGTCACGCTGGTGCAAAAAATAAAGGTAAAAAATAATAAGAAGCTATGGGAGTTCGTAAAAGAGAAAGAGCAGAGCAGACAAAAGAAGCTAAGAAGCAAGTTGCATTTGCTAAGTTAAATAACTGCCCTACTTCACCTAGAAAAATGCGCATAGTGGCAGATCTAGTAAGAGGTCAGAAAGTAGAGCTTGCTCTTAATATATTAAAATTCAATAGTAAAGAAGCTTCTCGTAAACTTGAGAAATTATTGCTTTCTGCAATAAACAACTGGCAGCAAAAAAATGCTGACGCAAGTTTAGAGGATGCAGGGCTATTTGTAAAAGAGATCAGAGTTGATGGCGGTATGATGCTTAAAAGGCTAAGACCGGCTCCTCAGGGTCGTGCTCACAGAATAAGAAAACGTTCTAATCACGTTACAATCGTGTTAGGAGCTAATAATAACACACAAAGCAATTAATAAGCAGTATGGGACAAAAGACAAATCCAATAGGAAATCGCCTTGGTATCATCAGGGGTTGGGATTCTAACTGGTATGGTGGAAATGACTACGGTGACAAACTTGCCGAAGATCATAAAATCAGAAAGTATATCCATGCCCGTTTAGCTAAAGCAAGTGTGTCTAAAGTAATCATCGAGAGAACTTTAAAGCTTGTAACCGTTACTATCACTACTGCCCGTCCAGGTATCATTATCGGTAAAGGTGGTCAGGAGGTAGACAGGCTAAAAGAAGAGCTTAAGAAAATTACTGACAAAGAGGTTCAAATTAACATCTTTGAAATTAAAAGACCTGAACTTGATGCTCACCTTGTAGGTTCAAGCATTGCGCGTCAGATTGAAGGCCGTATCTCTTACAGAAGGGCTATCAAAATGGCAATTGCGGCTGCTATGCGTATGAATGCAGAGGGTATCAAAGTTATGATTTCCGGTCGTCTTAACGGTGCTGAAATGGCACGTTCAGAAATGTTCAAAGAAGGAAGAATTCCTCTATCAACTTTCAGAGCAGACATTGATTATGCACTAACTGAAGCTCATACTACTTATGGTAGAATGGGAATCAAAGTGTGGATCATGAAAGGCGAGGTTTACGGTAAGAGAGACCTTTCTCCGTTAGTAGGTATGGATAAAAAACAATCCAAATCTTCAGGGTCAGGAAAACCACAGGGTAAATCCGGTCAACGCAAAAGAAAGTAATTATTTAAACTAAAGAAAAATGTTACAGCCTAAAAGAACTAAATACCGTAAGGTACAGAAAGGTAAGATGAAAGGCGTGTCTCAAAGAGGACACGAACTTTCTAACGGAATGTTTGGTATAAAATCTTTAGATTCATCTTTTATTACTTCTCGTCAAATAGAGGCTGCTCGTATCGCTGCAACTCGTTATATGAAAAGGGAAGGTCAGTTGTGGATTAAAATTTTCCCGGATAAGCCTATCACAAAGAAACCTCTAGAGGTACGTATGGGTAAAGGTAAAGGTGCAGTTGAATACTGGGCTGCTGTTGTTAAACCGGGAAGAATAATGTTTGAAGTTGGCGGTGTGCCTTTATCAGTAGCAAAAGAGGCTTTACGTCTTGCTGCTCAAAAGCTACCAGTAAAAACTAAGTTTATAGTTGCCAGAGATTTCGAAGTGTAATCTAAATTTATTATGAAACAATCTGAAATTAAAGATCTATCTGCAGCTGAGTTACAGGAAAAACTTGGTGAATTACAAAAAACATATACCGATCTAAAATCAGCTCACGCTATCTCTCCAATAGAGAATCCACTGCAAATAAGAACCGTAAGAAGGTCTATTGCACGTGTAGCAACTGAGCTAAGCAAAAGAGAGTTACAATAATTGTATTCTGCTGAAAGATGGAAAAAAGAAACTTAAGAAAAGAGAGAATAGGTGTTGTTACTAGTAACAAAATGGAAAAATCCATAGTAGTTGCTGAAACTAAAAAAGTTAAACACCCATTATATGGTAAGTTCGTGTTGAAAACTAAAAAATACGTTGCACACGACGAAACAAACGATTGTAACATTGGTGATACTGTAAGGATTATGGAAACACGTCCTTTAAGTAAATCTAAATGTTGGAGATTAGTTGAAATCATTGAAAGAGCGAAGTAATTATGGTACAACAGGAATCTAGACTAAAAGTAGCAGATAACACGGGAGCAAAAGAAGTTTTGACTATCCGTGTATTAGGGGGAACGAAAAGACGTTATGCCTCTGTTGGAGATAAAATTGTAGTTTCAGTAAAAGATGCTACTCCTAACGGTAACGTTAAAAAAGGAGCTGTATCGACTGCAGTTGTTGTACGTACCAAAAAAGAAGTGAGAAGAGCCGATGGTTCATACATCAGATTTGATGATAACGCATGTGTATTATTGAATGCTGCTGGTGAAATGAGAGGAACTCGTGTTTTTGGTCCTGTAGCAAGAGAACTTCGTGAAAAACAATTCATGAAAATTGTATCATTGGCACCAGAAGTGCTTTAATTGTTTTTAAAGATGATAAAGCTAAAAATAAAATCAGGAGATACTGTAAGAGTTATTGCCGGAGACCATAAAGGTTCTGAAGGTACAGTTCTTAAAGTTCTTCGTGACAAAAACAAAGCGGTCGTAGAAGGCGTTAACATGGTGTCTAAACACACTAAGCCAAGCGCTCAAAACCCTCAGGGTGGTATCGTGAAGAAAGAAGCTCCTATCCACATTTCTAACTTAGCACTTGTTGATCCTAAATCTAAGGAAACTACAAGAGTTGGTGTAAGAACTGAAGGAGATAAGAAAGTGAGATTTTCAAAAAAATCTAATCAAGTATTATAGTGATGGCTTATATACCAAGATTAAAAGAAGAATATAAGAGCAGAATCATTTCTGCTCTTACAGAAGAGTTCGGTTACAAAAACGTTATGATGGTTCCAAAACTTGAAAAAATCGTTTTAAGCCGTGGAGTTGGTGCAGCTGTGTCTGATAAGAAATTAATAGACTATGCTGTAGAAGAGTTAACAAAAATCACTGGTCAAAAAGCAGTGGCTACTATTTCTAAAAAGGACGTTGCGACATTCAAATTAAGAAAAGGTATGCCAATTGGTGCTAAAGTGACTTTACGTGGTGAAAGAATGTATGAGTTTTTAGACAGACTTATTACGGCTTCTCTTCCACGTGTTAGAGACTTTGGCGGTATCAAAGCTACAGGTTTTGACGGTAGAGGTAACTATAACCTGGGTGTAACTGAGCAAATCATTTTCCCTGAAATTGATATTGATAAAGTTAACAAAATTGCAGGTTTAGATATTACATTTGTAACTTCTGCACAAACTGATAAAGAAGCGAAGTCATTATTAACTGAATTAGGTTTACCTTTTAAAAAGAACTAAGTTATGGCTAAAGAATCAATGAAAGCCCGCGAGGTGAAAAGACAAGCGTTAGTAGACAAGTATGCTGAAAAGAGAAAAGCTTTATTAGAAGCCGGAGACTACGAAGCACTACAAAAACTTCCTAAAAATGCTTCTCCTGTACGTTTACACAACCGTTGTAAATTAACAGGAAGACCAAGAGGGTATATGCGTCAGTTTGGTGTTTCACGTGTAACTTTCCGTGAAATGGCTAATCAGGGGTTAATACCGGGTGTTAAAAAAGCCAGCTGGTAATTAAAGAATTATAAATTGGTTTCAGGTTCGGCCTTTTTAAGGCCGAAAACCGTTACCGCAAATTAATATATATGTATACAGATCCTATCGCAGATTATCTAACAAGAGTTAGAAACGCAGTAAGAGCTAATCACAAAGTGGTTGAAATTCCTGCTTCTAACCTTAAAAAAGAGATCACTAAGATTTTATTCGATCAGGGATATATCTTAAGTTACAAATTTGATGAAAACAAAGTACAAGGTACCATCAAAATCGCTCTTAAGTACGACAAAGAAACTAAAGAGCCTGTAATCAAAGATATCCAGAGAATTAGTAAACCAGGTTTACGTAAATATGCAGGTGCTACCGAATTACCTAGAATATTAAACGGTCTAGGTATAGCTATCGTTTCTACATCAAAAGGATTGATGACCGGAAAACAAGCTAAACAACTTAATGTTGGTGGTGAAGTAATCTGTTACGTATACTAATAATAAAGACTTATACAATGTCAAGAATAGGTAAAAATCCAGTTGCGATACCGTCAGGAGTAACAGTTGATGTTAAAGATGGCGTTATTACAGTAAAAGGAAAAAAAGGAGAACTTACTCAGGATTTTACAGATGTTACTGTAAAAGTTGAGGAAGGACAGGTAATTGTTGAAAGATCTTCTGACAACAAGAACGACAGATCTAAGCATGGTTTATACAGAGCCCTGATTAATAATATGATTGTTGGTGTATCTGAAGGCTTTACTAAGTCATTAGAATTGGTAGGTGTAGGTTACAGAGCTTCTAACCAGGGTAATAAACTTGATATCGCTCTAGGTTTTTCACATAACATCGTTTTAGACGTTGTTTCTGAAGTAACAGTAGAGACTGTATCTGAGAAAGGTAAAAACCCAATCATTAAGTTATCTTCTCATGACAAACAGCTTTTAGGTCAGGTTGCAGCAAAAATCAGATCTTTCCGTAAGCCAGAACCTTACAAAGGAAAAGGAGTTAAGTTTGTAGGTGAAGAACTAAGAAGAAAAGCAGGTAAATCAGCTTAAAAATTAAGACTATGTCATTAACAAAATCTGAAAGAAGACAACGAATTAAGTTCAGAATCAGAAAGATTGTAAGCGGAACTGCTGCTCAACCAAGACTTTCTGTTTTTAGAAGCAATAAAGAAATCTATGCTCAAATCATAGATGATGTGAACGGTGTTACTCTAGTTTCTGCATCTTCAAGAGAGAATGAAATAACTAAAGGTACTAACATTGAGACTGCTGCAGCTGTAGGTAAACTTGTTGCAGAAAGAGCTTTAAAAGCTGGTATTGAAACCATCACTTTTGACAGAGGTGGATACCTTTACCACGGACGTGTTAAATCATTAGCTGAAGGCGCTAGAGAGGCCGGACTAAAATTCTAAGAAAATTATGTATCATAATTATAAAAACGTAGAACTAGTAAAACCAGGCGGACTTGAATTAAAGGATCGTTTGGTAAGTGTTAATCGTGTTACTAAAGTTACAAAAGGTGGTAGAGCTTTCGGTTTTTCTGCTATTGTAGTTGTAGGAGACGAGAACGGAGTAGTAGGCCACGGTCTTGGAAAATCTAAAGACGTATCTGAAGCTATCGCTAAGGCAGTAGAAGATGCTAAAAAGAATCTTGTTAGAATTCCTCTATCAAGCCAAACTGTACCTCACGAACAAAAAGGTAAATTTGGTGGTGCGCGTGTACTACTAATGCCTGCTTCACACGGTACCGGAGTAATTGCCGGTGGTGCTGTACGTTCGGTTCTTGAATCTGTAGGTATTCACGATGTATTATCAAAATCTCAAGGTTCATCTAACCCTCACAATGTGGTAAAAGCAACTTTTGATGCTTTATTACAAATGAGAAGCGCGGCTACTGTAGCTAAGCAAAGAGGTGTATCTTTAGAAAAAGTATTTAAAGGTTAATTCAAGGAAATCATGGCGAAAATATTAGTAAAACAAGTACGAAGCAAAATCAACTGTCCTCTTAATCAAAAGAGAACACTTGAGGCTTTAGGTCTTAGAAAAATGGGACAAGTTGTTGAACACGATGCAACTTCTGCTATCCTTGGAATGGTAAACAAAGTTAAACACTTAGTTTCTGTAGAAGAGACTAAATAACAATAACACACTGTTATGGATTTAAGTAACTTACAACCGGCTGAAGGTTCAGTTCACAATAAGAACAAAAGAGTAGGTAGAGGAGAAGGTTCAGGAAAAGGTGGTACTGCTGCACGTGGTCACAAAGGAGCTAAATCTCGTTCTGGTTATTCTAAGAAGATAGGTTTTGAAGGTGGTCAAATGCCATTACAGCGTCGTGTTCCTAAGTTTGGTTTTAAAAACATCAACCGTAAGGAATATGCTGGCGTAAACCTAGATACGCTTCAGGCTCTTGTAGATAACGGAATCGTTACAGATACTGTAGATTTTACAGTATTAGTAGAGAACCGTCTAGCTACAAAAAATGAACAGGTAAAGATTTTAGGAAGAGGAGAGCTTAAAGCAAAACTAAAAGTAACTGCTCACAAATTTACGGCTACCGCAAAAGCTGCTATCGAAGCTGCTGGAGGTGAAGCTGTAACTTTATAATCTTTTATAGTCACATGAAAAAATTTATAGAAGCGTTTGTCAATGTTTGGAAAATAGAAGAACTAAAAAACAGAATTTTAGTTACTCTAGGATTATTACTTGTTTACCGTTTTGGTGCTCATGTAACATTACCGGGTATTGATGCTACAAAATTAAATGGCTTAACTAATCAGGCTCAGAATGGTATTGGATGGCTTATTGATGTATTTACGGGTGGTGCGTTCTCGCAGGCGTCTGTATTTGCATTAGGTATCATGCCTTATATCTCTGCGTCTATCGTTGTTCAGTTAATGGGAATCGCAGTTCCTTACCTTCAAAAGTTACAAAAAGAAGGTGAGAGCGGCAGAAAGAGAATCAATCAGATTACCCGCTGGCTAACAATATTAATCACTTTAGTTCAAGGTCCTGGTTACATCTATAACCTGTACAGAACTTTGCCTAGAGAAGCTTTTTTGATAAGTTCAGACTCTGTTCCTTTCATTTTCTCTTCTGTGGTTATCTTAACTACGGGTACAATTTTTGCAATGTGGCTAGGTGAAAAAATTACCGACAAAGGTATTGGTAACGGTATTTCACTGTTAATTCTTGTAGGTATTATCGCAAGAATGCCTCAGGCTTTTGTTCAGGAGTTCACGTCTCGTGTATCTGAGAACAACGGAGGTCTAATGCTTTTGGTTTTTGAAGTAGTAGTATGGTTGTTAATCATTATAGCTTCTGTTCTGCTTATTATGGCAGTAAGAAAAATACCTGTGCAGTATGCTCGTCGTACTGCCACAGGAGATTTTGAACAGGATATTGCAGGTGGTAACAGGCAATGGATTCCTTTAAAGCTTAATGCTGCGGGAGTTATGCCAATCATCTTTGCTCAGGCTATCATGTTTATACCGGCGGCACTTGCAGGCCTTTCTGAGGCTGATGCTGCCAGATCAATTACCGCTCAATTCCAAAATGTGTTCGGTTTAGCGTATAATATAGTTTTTGCATTATTAATTATAATTTTTACGTACTTTTACACCGCGATTACAGTACCTACTAATAAAATGGCGGATGACCTTAAAAGGAGTGGAGGATTTATACCAGGTGTTAGACCGGGTGTTGAAACTTCAGATTACTTAGACAGAATAATGTCTTTAATCACATTCCCTGGTTCATTATTCCTTGCAATTATTGCCGTGTTCCCGGCAATTGTAGTAAGCTTAATGAATATCCAGTCACAGTGGGCTTTGTTCTATGGCGGGACATCGCTGTTAATCATGGTTGGGGTTGCAATAGATACTATCCAGCAAATCAACTCATATCTGTTAAACAGACATTATGATGGTTTGATGAAAAGTGGTAAGAATAGAAAAGCGGTAGCTTAATAATTTTTATGGCAAAACAAGCAGCAATAGAACAAGACGGATCAATTATAGAAGCATTGTCAAATGCCATGTTCCGTGTAGAATTAGAAAACGGGCATGTTGTAATTGCTCACATTTCCGGTAAAATGCGTATGCATTACATTAAGTTGTTACCTGGTGATAAGGTAAAACTGGAAATGAGCCCTTATGATTTGTCTAAAGCAAGAATTACTTATAGATACTAAAGCTATTAAAATGAAAGTAAGAGCATCAGTAAAGAAAAGAAGTGCCGAGTGCATCATTGTGCGTAGAAAAGGCAGATTATACGTGATTAATAAAAAGAATCCTAGATTTAAACAAAGACAAGGATAATTATGGCAAGAATTGCAGGGGTAGATATACCTAAAAACAAAAGAGGAGTTATTGCTTTAACTTATATCTTTGGTATTGGTAGAAGCAGAGCTAAAGAGATTCTGGAAAAAGCTCAGGTAAGCGAAGATAAAAAAGTACAGGATTGGAATGATGATGAGATCGGTAGCATTCGTGAGGCCGTTTCTTACTTCAAAATCGAAGGTGAGCTTCGTTCTGAAATCCAACTTAACATTAAGCGATTAATGGATATAGGATGCTACAGAGGTATCCGTCACAGAGTTGGTCTTCCATTAAGAGGTCAGCGTACCAAGAATAACTCTAGAACAAGAAAAGGTAAGAGAAAAACTGTTGCTAACAAGAAAAAAGCAACTAAATAATAAGTAGTAGTATGGCTAAAGCGAATACAAAAAAACGTAAAGTTGTTGTTGAGTCAACAGGCGAAGCTCATATTAGTGCAACTTTTAACAATATCATCATCTCTTTAACTAATAAGAAAGGTGAAGTTATTTCATGGTCATCTGCAGGTAAGATGGGCTTCAGAGGTTCTAAAAAGAACACTCCTTATGCAGCTCAGATGGCAGCAGAAGATTGCTCAAAAGTTGCTCTTGAGGCAGGTCTTAAAAAAGTAAAAGTTTACGTTAAAGGTCCTGGAAACGGTAGAGAGTCTGCTATCAGATCACTACACAATGGTGGTATTGAAGTTACAGAAATTATCGACGTAACTCCACTACCTCACAATGGATGCCGTCCTCCTAAGAGAAGAAGAGTTTAATTTATTATAACTAGAGTATAACCAAACAGGGATACGGATTATCGGAGGAGGAGACCTGAATTCATAATCCCCTGTTTAATTATTTTTTAAAATGGCAAGATATACTGGTCCTAAAACTAAAATCGCCCGTAAATTCGGTGAGGCGATCTTCGGAGATGACAAGTCTTTCGAAAAAAGAAATTACCCTCCAGGGCAACATGGTTTAGCTAAAAAGAGAGGTAAAAAATCTGAATATGCAATCCAGTTGATGGAGAAGCAAAAAGCTAAGTACACTTATGGTGTTCTTGAAAAGCAATTCAGAAACCTATATGAAAAAGCAGCTGCTACTAAAGGAGTAACAGGTGAAGTGCTTTTACAACTTTGTGAAGCTAGATTAGATAACGTAGTATTCAGAATGGGTATTGCTCCTTCTAGAAGAGCTGCAAGACAAATCGTTTCACACAGACACATTACTGTAAACGGTGAAGTTGTTAACATCCCTTCTTACCACCTTAAGCCTGGAGATAAAGTTGCTGTTCGTGAGAAATCAAAATCTCTAGAGGCTATCGATCGTTCTTTATCAAACTCTGCTCATGTTTACGAGTGGATTACTTGGAACAACGATACTAAAGAAGGTACTTTTGTTTCAGTACCTGCAAGGATACAAATTCCTGAAAACATCAAAGAACAACTAATCGTTGAGTTGTATAACAAATAAAATTGACATCAGTCGAAATATGGCAATATTTAATTTTCAAAAGCCCGATAAAGTTATCATGATCGATTCTACCGATTTCCAAGGTAAATTTGAATTCAGACCTTTGGAACCGGGATATGGATTGACTGTTGGTAACGCACTTAGAAGAGTTTTGCTTTCGTCTCTTGAAGGTTACGCAATTACTTCTGTTCGTATCGAAGGAGTTGACCATGAGTTTTCTACAATAGCTGGTGTTGTTGAAGATGTTACTGAGATAATCCTTAACTTAAAACAAGTTCGTTTTAAGCGTCAGATTGACGACATCGATAACGAGTCTGTTACTGTATCTGTAACAGGGAAAGATCAGCTTACAGCTGGTGATTTCCAGAAATTTATTTCTGGATTTCAGGTATTAAATCCTGAGCTTGTTATCTGTAACATGGACAGCAAAATAAACATTAACCTTGAACTTACTATTGAGAAAGGTAGAGGTTATGTGCCTGCAGAGGAGAACAAGAAGCAAAACGCAGCTATAGGAACTATTTTTACAGACTCTATCTTTACTCCTGTAAAGAATGTTAAGTATACAATAGAGAACTTCCGTGTTGAGCAAAAAACCGATTACGAAAAACTGGTTTTTGAAATTATCACAGATGGTTCAATTCATCCTAAAGATGCTCTTACAGAAGCAGCTAAAACGTTAATACACCACTTTATGCTGTTCTCTGATGAAAGAATTACACTAGAGGCCGATGAAATAGCTCAAACAGAATCTTATGATGAAGAATCACTTCATATGAGACAACTGCTTAAAACTAAGCTGGTTGATATGGATCTTTCTGTAAGGGCATTAAATTGTTTGAAAGCGGCTGAAGTTGATACACTAGGAGACTTAGTATCGTTTAATAAAAATGACTTAATGAAGTTCCGTAACTTTGGTAAAAAATCTTTGACCGAGCTTGATGAGCTTGTTGCTTCTAAGAATTTACACTTCGGGATGGATTTAACGAAATATAAATTAGATAAAGAATAATCTGGGCCGTAAAGGTTTTAATTACAGACAGCAATGAGACACGGAAAAAAAGTAAATCATTTAAGCAGGCAAGCTGGTCATAGAAAGTCTATGCTGGCTAACATGGCTTGCTCCCTTATAGAGCACAAGCGTATCAATACGACTGTTGCTAAGGCGAAAGCCCTTAAGCAGTTTGTTGAGCCTCTTGTAACAAAGTCTAAAGAAGATACAACTCACAACAGACGTATCGTTTTCTCTTACCTTAGAAACAAATATGCAGTTACTGAGCTTTTCAGAGAAGTTTCTGCTAAAGTTGGCGATCGTCCGGGTGGATATACTCGTATAATCAAACTTGGTAACCGTCTTGGTGATAACGCTGATATGGCAATGATCGAGTTTGTAGACTTTAACGAACTGTACAACGCTGCTAAGAAAGAAGCTAAGAAAACTACTCGTAGAGGTAGAACTAAAAAAGCTACTACACCTGCTGAAGCTCCTGCAGCTGAGGCACCTGCTGTTGATACAGAAGAAAACAAAGAAGCTACTGAATAATCATGGTAAAACTGATTTTTCAATAATATTAAAAAGGATAAACTTTATAGTTTGTCCTTTTTTTTTGACCTGATTAACCCAGTTTTTTAAACCAATTGGTTAGGAAATTTTAGAAAGATAATTTTTTGAAGTAAATTTGCACGCAATACAGCAACAAACATTTATAAATGAAATATTCAAATCGTAACAAAGCCATACTTTTATTAGCAGATGGTACTGTTTTTTATGGTAAATCCATTGGGATTGAAGGAACAGTTTTTGGTGAGGTATGTTTTAATACCGGTATGACCGGTTACCAGGAAATTTTTACAGACCCTTCTTATTTTGGGCAAATTATGGTGGCGTCTAACGCTCACATTGGTAACTATGGTACTAATGAAGAGGATGTAGAGGCTGATAGTGTAATGATTTCAGGTCTGGTTTGTAAAAACTTTAGTTTTAACCACTCAAGGGTTAACTCTACAGAAGGACTGAAAGAGTATTTTGAAAAGAATAACCTTGTAACTATATCTGATGTAGATACAAGAGCACTTGTTAGCTATATACGTGATAACGGTGCCATGAATGCCGCTATCTCTACAGACGGAACTTCTTTAGAAGACCTTAAAAAGCAACTTGCAGCTGTGCCAAACATGGACGGACTTGAGCTTTCATCTAAAGTATCTACTAAAGAACCTTACTTTGTGGGTAGCCCTGAGGCTAAATACAAAGTTTCTGCACTTGACCTTGGTATCAAGAAAAACATTCTTAGAAACCTTGTTCAGAGAGACTGCTATGTAAAGGTATTCCCTTACAACTCTACATACGAAGATTTAAAATCGTTTAATCCTGATGGGTACTTCCTTTCAAACGGACCTGGTGACCCGGCTCCGCTAACAGGTGCTCAGGAAGTAGCTAAAAAGATTCTTGACGAAAACCAGCCGGTGTTTGGTATCTGTTTAGGGCATCAGGTGTTAGCTTTGGCAAACGGTATACCTACTTATAAAATGTTTAACGGTCACAGGGGAATTAACCATCCTGTAAGAAACATTCTTACAGGTAAAGGTGAGATTACTTCTCAAAACCACGGTTTTGCCGTAGCAAGGGAAGATCTGGAAAAACACCCTGAGTTCGAACTTACACATGAGCATATTAATGATGGTACTGTGGCAGGTATGAGAATGAAAAACAAAAACTGTTTCTCTGTACAATACCACCCGGAGGCGAGTCCTGGTCCACACGATGCATCTTACCTGTTCGATCAGTTTATTGAGAATATAGAAAAAGCCAAAAATTAAATTTTAGATGCTTTTTTCTAACAAATAATGAATTTGGGCTAATATTTATTAGCCCAAATTCTGTTTATAGAGGTTTTGTAAATGAAATTTATGTTAAGATGCAGAAACTAAAACGATTGCGTTTATAAGTTTTTAAAAATAAGGCTTTTTCATTTTTCAAAATGTTTAAATTTGTTTGAATAACTAAGAAAATAACAAACTAAAAACTATATAATGAGCATTATTATTAAAGTACACGCTAGGCAAATACTGGATTCTCGTGGAAATCCTACAGTAGAAGTTGATGTAATTACAGAAAATGGTACTCTTGGTAGGGCAGCTGTTCCTTCAGGGGCTTCTACAGGTGAGCATGAAGCGGTAGAATTGCGTGATGGCGGTAAATCTTATATGGGTAAAGGCGTGCTTAAAGCCGTTGAGAATGTAAACATAAAAATTGCAAGTGAGATAGTGGGTATGTCTGTTTTTGATCAAAACTCTTTAGACAAAGCCATGATTGACCTTGATGGTACTGCTAATAAATCAAATTTAGGTGCTAACGCTATCCTTGGTGTGTCTCTTGCTGTGGCAAAAGCTGCAGCAAACGAATTGGGTATGCCGTTATACAGATATGTAGGTGGTGTTTCTGCTAATACACTTCCGGTTCCAATGATGAACATCATTAACGGTGGTTCGCATTCAGATGCTCCTATAGCTTTCCAGGAGTTTATGATTATGCCTGTTAAAGCAAATAATTTTACTCATGCAATGCAAATAGGTACAGAGGTTTTCCATAATCTTAAAAAAGTACTTCATGACAGAGGTTTAAGTACAGCTGTAGGTGACGAGGGTGGTTTTGCTCCAAACCTTGCAGGGGGTACAGAGGATGCTCTTGATACGATTAAGAAAGCTGTTGAGAATGCAGGTTACAAGTTTGGTGACGAAGTAATGATTGCTCTTGACTGTGCTGCATCTGAATTCTACGTAAACGGGAAATATGACTATACTAAGTTTGAAGGTGCCGAAGGTAAAGTAAGAACTTCTCAGGAGCAGGCTGATTATCTTGCAGAACTTGCAGGTAAATACCCTATCATCTCTATTGAAGATGGTATGTATGAGGATGACTGGGAAGGTTGGAAATACCTTACAGAGAAAATAGGTGATAAAGTTCAGCTTGTTGGTGACGATTTATATGTTACAAATGTAGAGCGTTTATCAAGAGGTATTGAGCAGGGTATTGCTAACTCAATTCTTATTAAAGTAAACCAGATTGGTACACTTACAGAAACTATAGCAGCTGTAAATATGGCTCACAATGCAGGGTATACATCTGTAATGTCTCACCGTTCGGGAGAAACTGAAGATAATACTATCGCTGATTTAGCTGTTGCGCTTAACTGCGGACAGATTAAAACAGGTTCTGCTTCACGTAGTGACCGTATGGCGAAGTACAACCAGCTTCTTAGAATTGAAGAGGAACTTGCCGAAGTGGCTTACTTCCCTAAAGAAAGAGCTTTTAAAGTTAAAAGATAATACAATAAGCTTACTTAAGCTTTGCTTGTGCAAAAGCGCCTTCGTAATCACACGGAGGCGCTTTTTTTATTCCGTTTATCAAATTCTAAATCAAAAGCTTCAAATACTCATCTGCTGTCAATAAATCAATTTGAAATCATAAATTTGTTAATGACAATTAATGTGTTGCATATGAAGTTTTTAAAAACCCTCGCTGTAATAGCTTTATTTCTGTTTAACTATACCGCTTTTGCCCAAAACAGGGTGTTGGACAGTTTGTTAAATCAATTGGATAAGGCCTCTACAGATAAACAGAAGGCAGAACTGCTTAATGCTGTTTCTTCTGAATACGTAGAAAACAATCCGGAATTGATGATGCTGTATGCTCAAAAGGCATTAAAGCTCTCTAAACAGAAAAACTTCATGAAAGATGAAGGGAAGGCCTGGTTTAATTTAGGTAATGCCAATATTATGCTGAGTAGGTATACCGAAGCCTTAAAGAGCTTTACCAATGCTCAGGATATTTTTGAAAAACTATTACCTGAAGCATCTGATAAAAAGGATGAGATAAAGGCAAATTTAGCTAAAACCTATGGTAGTATAGGTATAGTGTGTTCTGAACAAAATAATTATGCAAGATCACTTGAGTATTATTTTAAGGCACTTAAATTATATAAAGAAGCAAAACAACAGGAAATAGTATTAAGGCTGTATAATAACATAGGCATTGTTTATAAAGCGCAAAAGGAATATGATAAGGCTTTAGAGTATTTCAATAAAGCACTCGCAATACAAAAAGAAATTGGCGATAGTAGTAGCGCAATAACCATTACCAATATTGGTAATATTTATTTACTGGAAAACAAACCGGAAGAAGCCTTGGTTTCTTTTCAGGAGGCTTTAAGTATATTCAATGAGCACGAGAATAAAAGAGGTTTGGGTGAACTATACAATGCTATGGGGCAGTATTATGAAAAGACAGGTAAGTATGTAAGGGCTGAGGAGAATTATTATAAGGGGCTTACTGTTTTTGAAGATGTGAATGAAAAATATGGGGCATCTGCATCACTGGCTTACCTTGGTGACCTATATGCAGCAAAGGGTAATAACACGAAAGCACTAGAGTATTTAAAAAAGTCTTCAGAGTATGCCGAAGAAATAGGGGTGCTGGAACAGGTAAAATCATCTGAAAAAAGTATAAGTGAACTATATGAGAAAAAAGGTGACTATAAACAGGCTCTAATTCACTATAAGAAATTTGAAAAGGCAAAGGATAGTATTAATAATGCCGAGAATATTAAAAACATGGTTCGTGAGGAAATGAACTATGAAATGGAGCGTAAGGCAGAAATGCAAAAGGCAGAAGCCGATAAGAAGCAGGCAATCTATAATGAGGAAGTAAAACGTCATAATCAGCAAATGTTTTTTGTAGTGTTGTTTATTCTGTTGCTTTTTGGGATAGTATTTTTAGTGTCTAACAGACGTCAGCTTAAAAAAACACTTACACTGCAAAAGGAACTTGCCGAATACGAGCAAAAGGCACTCCATTTGCAAATGAATCCGCATTTTGTATTCAATTGTCTGGGTTCCATATCCAGTTTTATTGTTCAAAATGGTACCGATTCGGCCATTAAATATTTATCCAAGTTCTCTAAATTAATGCGACTTACACTGGAGTATTCAAAAGAGTCGCTTATACCGATAGATAATGAGATAGAGGGGTTGCGTAATTATCTCGAGCTTGAGCAGCTTAGGTTTAATAACCTTTTTGAGTTTACCATAACCAAAGATTCCGATATTGAAGATGATATGGCTATTCCGCCATTATTGTTGCAGCCATTTGTTGAAAATGCTATTTTGCACGGATTGGTTCCTAAAAAAGAAAAGGGTGTGATAAAAGTTGATTTTGCTTTACACGGAGAAAAACTCATTTGTACGGTTACCGATAACGGTATTGGTTTTGCTAAATCAAAAGAAATGAAAGTCAACTCGGTTACAGTGCACAAATCAATGGCTTTAGAGATAACCCGTAAAAGGCTTGAAGTGATTCAGGCATTTACTTCAAAAACCTCAAAGGTTGAAATTGAAGATATGATTACCAGTGAAGGACAGTCAGGCGGGACAAGGATAGTTTTAAATTTACCAATACAGTACGCAACTAACTAATATGATAACAGCATTACTAATAGACGACGACAGTAATTTAAGGAATGGTATGAAAGGGCTATTGTCTCTTTATGCACCCGATATAGAAATAGTGGGTGAGGCCGATAGTGTAAAAACAGGTATCAGTGCCATTGAGTATCATCAGCCCAATGTAGTGTTTTTGGATATTTTACTGGGTGATGGGACCGGATTTGATATACTGGAGCAGGTAATGCAGCGCAAAGGCAGGTTGTCCTGTCATGTGGTGTTTATTACGGCGCATGAACAGTATGCGGTAAAGGCATTCCGTTTTAGTGCACTGGATTATTTGCTTAAGCCTGTAGATCCGGAAGATTTGAATAACGTGGTCGATAAGATAAAAAAGACACTATCAGGTAACGATAACTACGCGCATATTGACCTTTTGCTGGAAAATATAAGTAAGAAGGTAGATAAGTTTAAAAGGATAGCGCTTTCCACTTCCGACGGAATTCATCTTTTTGAAGTAAAGGATATCATCCGTTGTGAATCGCAGGATAATTACACCAAGTTCTATATAAAAGACAGTAAGCCCATACTTATAGCCAAAACGCTTAAGGAGTATGAAGATTTGTTGTCTGAACACGGTTTTGAGCGTATACATCAGTCGCATCTTATTAATCTGGCCTATCTCAAGTCGTATATTAAAAAAGACGGAGGGTATGCTGTAATGGCTGATAATAGTCATTTGCCTATCAGTCAGCGTAAAAAAGAGCGTTTGCAGGAACTGTTAAAGTCAATGTAATAGCGAATTCTAACTGAGAGTTGGCGAATTCTAAACGGCAGGTGTGCTGTGAAACAGAATAAAATATATTTGAAAAACCGATTAACCACACACATAAACTAACATGAAAAAGAAACTACTTTACTTATTACTCTTGTTCTCGGGTATTGCAAGTGCCCAGATAGTAAATATACCTGATGCTAATTTTAAGAATAAATTACTATCGGCAAATACAACTAATAATATAGCTAAGGATATTAATGATAATTCTATTATAATTGATACTAATGGTGACTATGAGATACAGGAAAGTGAAGCCTTGCTTGTAGCTTCACTGTATCTTGAAGGTTCATTAATTGATTCTTTAGACGGGATTGAGGCGTTTTCAAATATCACTAATCTTAATTGCAGATTAAATCATTTGGTAACATTTGATTACTATTTGCCAAATTTGACCATTTTGCAATTGGAGTATAATGATTTGACATCATTGGATGTTTCGGGTTGTGCTAATTTAATAAATTTAAACTGTAGAAGTAATGACATCGTGTCCTTAAACGCTTTAGGGTTATTAAATCTTGAAGTGCTGGGTGGTGAAAATAATCAAATTACTACTCTTAATTTAACACCTTCCGGGGCATTATTAAATTTAGATATTGCAGGGGGCAGCAATGTTTCGGGATTGACTTTTTCTGATTTTCCAAATCTTGAATATTTAGATTATGAAGGGAATACCCAGCTTTCCAGCGAGGATATATCTTCTTTAGTTAATTTGAAAAGATTAGATTGTAGTGGGGTTGGTTTAACTAGTCTTGATTTAACAGGGTTTACACTATTAGAGGATCTGTACTGTTTTGATAACCCTTTAAGTTCTATTGTTACAGATGACCTGATTAATCTTTATTATTTTGGATGTAGCAATACTTTGTTGACAGAACTGGATTTAAGTCATTCGCCGGGATTAGGATTTATTCATGTAAATGAAAATACATTATTAGAGACTATAAATATCAATAATGGAGGTGTTATGATTCACCCGTACGAGTGTCAGTTTTTTGATAATCCTAATTTTGCATACATGTGTGTAGATGAGGATGAAGAGGTACAAATGTTACAGTATTTTGAGTTTTATGAACAGGCTCCTGTTGCTATGAGTACTGATTGTGTTTTTAATACTAATGATGATTATAACACTATCAAAGGAGTTTTAAGGTTTGATGGAGGGAGTGATGGTTGCGGAGAGTTTGATCCTATAGCTCCTTTTGTTAAAGTAAAACTTAATGATGGTGTTACAGAGCGTATTAAGTTTAGCCATAATTACACCGGTGAGTATTTATATTATGTTGAGGCAGGTGATTTTGAAGTGACTGTTGATTATGAATTTCCTTATTATATAACTTCTCCAACTGTGGCGAATGTTAGTTTTCCGGCTATGGATAATTCGGTATCGGTTCAGGATTTTTGTATAGAGCCAAACGGAGATTACAATGATGTAGAAGTGGTTATGGTTCCGGTTACAAATGCGGTTCCCGGTTATGATGCAGTGTATAAAATAGTGTATAAAAACAATGGTACACAGGTAGTATCTGGTTCAGTTAGTTGTGAATGGGATTATAATATTCTTACTTATGTTTCCCTTGTGCCAATGGCAGATGACATCAGTTTAGGTAACTATGGATGGAATTATACCGATTTGCAGCCGTTTGAAAGTAGGGAAATTTTAATGACTTTACATGTTAACGGGCCAACAGATACTCCTGCTGTTAATATTGATGATGTACTGCCGTTTACTGCACATGCTGTAAATGGTACCGATGATAATCCTGCAAATAATGATATTGTTTTTAACCAAACAGTTGTAGGGGCTTTTGATCCTAATAATATTATGTGTGTTCAAGGCGAAGTCGTTCCGGCATCTGAAATAGGTGAGTACCTGTATTATGTTGTGAATTTTGAAAATACGGGTAATGCCTCAGCAACTTTTGTAGTGATTACACAGGCCATCAATGAGGAAGATTATGATGTTAGTTCGTTACAAATTTTAAAGAGTTCACATTCTGTTGATGCTGAGATTGTAGGTAATGTTGTTACGTTTACTTTTCCAAACATAAATTTAAATGCTCTGGACCACGGTAATATATTGTTTAAATTAAAGTCTAAATCAGACTTGGTTGAAGGAGATCAGGTAGTTAGTCAGGCAAATATAGTTTTTGATTATAATGAACCAATTGTTACAAATGAGGCGATAACCGAATTTGAGGGGCTAATGGGGCTGGATGACTTTGAAAAGGATAATTCGGTTAAGGTATACCCTAATCCTGTAAAAGATGTATTGAGTGTTGAAGGAGATGTAAATCTGCGCTCTGTGAGCCTGTATGATATTCAGGGTAGGTTATTACAAACAATGATGCCAAATGATGTTCAGACTACGTTAGATATCTCTATGAGGGCGAAGGGTATCTACTTCCTTAAAATAACTTCTGATAAGGGAGTTAAGGTTGAAAAAGTGATAAAAGAATAAAAGATATAAGTAAACTTCATGGTGAAGGTCGGTGTTTTTAAAATACCGGCCTTTTGTTTTTTGTGTTTAATGAAAGTGAACTTTCAGATAATTAATGGTTTAGTGTTATTTGGATAATTAAAAAATAGATTTTTAACAATAAAATCGGCATTAATATTACATATTTTTCAATATTGTTGGCTTCAAACTATTAACTTTTGTTTTTTATATGCAGATTTAACGATTTTAATAAGTAATTTTCTTCCTAAATAAATTACAATTTATTAAATTCGCAGGAATATAATTTTACAAACAAAAATAAACTCAAATAACATCATGTCAAATATCGCTATATTGGAAATTGATGGCAAAAAATATGAGTTTCCGGTAATCGTGGGAACTGAAAATGAAGTAGCTATCGATATTAATAAACTTAGAGGCGAAACCGGCGCCATAACTATAGATCCGGGGTATAAAAACTCAGGTTCATGTACAAGTAATATTACCTTTTTAGATGGAGAGCAGGGTATATTACGTTACAGAGGTTACTCAATTGAGGATCTTGCCGAAAAGTCTAACTTTTTAGAAGTAGCTTACCTTTTAATTTTCGGAGAACTTCCTGCTGCTGCTCAAATAGAGAAATTTGAGAAAGACATAAGAAAATATACGCTTGTTAATGAGGAAATGAAAAACATCATTGATGGTTTCCCAAGAACAGCTCACCCAATGGGAGTTTTGGCATCTTTAACAAGTGCGCTTACTGCATTTAACCCTAAATCAGTTAATGTAGATAATGAAAAAGAAATGTATGAGGCAGTTTGCAAAACTATGGCTAAGTTCCTGGTTATTGCTACATGGACATACAGAAAGAATATGGGTTATCCGTTAAACTACTACGATAATACCAAAGGTTATGTAGAGAACTTTATGCGTTTAATGTTTGAACTTCCTACAGGTCCTTACAAAATGAATCCTGTTGTAGTTAATGCGCTTGATAAACTATTCATCCTTCACGCAGATCACGAGCAAAACTGCTCTACATCTACAGTAAGAATGGTAGGTTCGTCTCACGCAGGTTTATTTGCTTCCATCTCTTCAGGTGTATCTGCACTTTGGGGGCCGCTTCACGGTGGTGCTAACCAGGCAGTACTTGAAATGCTTGAGGCTATCCAGAAAGACGGTGGTGATGTTGAAAAATTCCTTGCTAAGGCAAAAGATAAAAACGATCCTTTCCGTTTAATGGGCTTCGGTCACAGAGTTTATAAAAACTTTGACCCGAGAGCAAGAATCATCAAAAAAGCTGCAGACGAGGTTCTTGCAGATCTTGGTGTAGATGATCCGGTACTTGATATCGCTAAGAAATTAGAAAAAGCAGCTCTTGAGGATGAGTACTTCAAATCAAGAAACCTATATCCTAACGTAGATTTCTATTCAGGAATCATTTACAGGGCTATGGGTATACCTACAGAAATGTTTACAGTTCTTTTTGCAATTGGCCGTTTACCGGGTTGGATTGCTCAATGGAAAGAGATGAGAGTAAACAAAGAGCCTATCGGTCGTCCAAGACAGGTTTATACCGGAAGTCCGCTTAGAGATTTTAAAGATATTAACAACAGGTAGTTAATCCTGTGTGATATATTAAAAGTCCTGCATTGCAGGACTTTTTTGTTGGTATATTGTCAGTTTACGGTAAATTTAAATCTGCTCTGTTGAAAAATTGATAATATTTAAACTAACATCATAGTAAATGTTTATAATTAATGGGCATTTTCTATATTTGCCAAAAAGCCAGAAGCCATGTTGAATCTGAATATTAAAAATGAAACATCACGATTAAGGGCTGTGATATTAGGAACAGCTGTAAGTAACGGACCTACACCACAGGTACACGAAGCTTACGATCCTAAATCACTGGAGCATATACTTGCCGGTACTTATCCGGTAGAGGAAGATATGGTCAAAGAAATGGAAGCTTTTAATGAAGTGTTTAAGAAATATGACGTTAAGGTATACCGACCTGAAATTATAGAGAACTATAACCAGATATTTAGTCGTGATATTGGTTTTGTTATTGAAGATGTATTCATAAAAGCCAATATACTGCCAGATAGGGAAAGGGAACTGGAAGCTATACAGTATGTAATAGACCAGATAGACCCTGCTAAAGTGGTTCGCCCTCCAGAGGAAGTACATATTGAAGGGGGAGATGTTATGCCCTGGAACGATCATATATTTATAGGTACCTATAAAGGAAGTGATTATAAGGACTATATTACTGCACGTACCAATATGCAGGGTGTAAATTACATTAAGGAACTTTTCCCGAATAAGATAGTTAAGGAGTTTGATTTGGTTAAATCTAAAATTGAACCAAGGGATAATGCGCTTCATTTAGATTGTTGTTTCCAGCCTATTGGTACAGACAAGGGTATTATATATAAAAGCGGTTTCCGTGAAGAGGCAGATTATATGTATCTTGTTAACCTGTTTGGGAAAGAAAACCTTTTCCATATAGAAAGAGAGGAAATGTATAACATGAACTCTAACGTATTTTCTATAGCTCCTGATGTTGTTGTAATTGAAAAGAACTTTACAAGGCTAAAAAAATGGCTTCTTGAGAGAGGTTTTACTGTAGAAGAAGTTCCTTATGCCGAAATTGCAAAACAGGAAGGTTTATTAAGATGTTCAACATTACCGCTTATAAGGGATTAATAATATCCGTAAATTTACATTATGAGACAGATTACTGATACTATATTGATGATACGCCCTGTTGCTTTCAGGATGAATGAGCAAACTGCGGTAAATAACTATTACCAAAAGGTAATGGATAATCTTTTGCCGGATACGGTAAATGCCAAAGCGCAACAGGAGTTTGATGCTTTTGTGGATAAGCTTAGAACTGTTGGGGTAAATGTGGTAGTTGTGGACGATACTGTGAATCCTGATACTCCCGATTCGATATTCCCGAACAACTGGGTATCTTTTCATGAAAACGGAGATGTAGCGCTATATCCTATGTTTGCCGAGAACAGACGTTTAGAAAGAAGAGAAGAGATACTTGACCTTTTGGAGGAGAAAGGCTTTGCTATTGAGAATATAGTAGATTATACATCGGCAGAGGAAGATAATATTTTTCTTGAAGGTACGGGAAGTATAGTGCTTGACAGGCAAAACCATAAAGCTTACTGTGCATTATCTCCAAGGGCAGAAGAAGAGCTGTTTATTGAGTTTTGTGAGGACTTTGAGTATAACCCGGTTATATTTGAGGCGTTCCAAACTGTAAACAGTGAGCGTAAGCATATTTACCATACTAATGTGATGATGTGTGTAGCCGAAACTTTTGCTGTAATTTGTGCTGATTGTATTGATGACAAGAAAGAGCGTAAAATGGTGCTGGATAATCTTAAGTCAGACGGCAAGGAAGTTATTCTTCTAACAGAACAGCAATTAAACCATTTTGCAGGAAATATGTTACAGGTTAGAGGCAATAATAATAAGAGTTATCTCGTTATGAGTGCTTCGGCTCATCAGGTTTTAACAAATGATCAGATTGCAAAAATTGAAAAACATACAGAAATTTTAAGCTCAAGCTTAGATACTATTGAGGCCTGTGGCGGCGGAAGTGCCCGTTGCATGATGGCCGAGGTCTTTTTAACTAAAGAATAATATGCTGTCTAAAAAAACAAAATACGGATTAAAGGCTCTTATCTACATTGCGAAGCATTCGGGTACTGAGCCTGTCCTTATTTCTGAAATTTCGGATAACGAGCGTATACCAAAAAAATTCCTTGAGGCTATATTGCTTGATTTAAAAAAACACGGGATATTAGGGTCCAAAAAAGGTAAGGGTGGGGGATACTATCTTCTTAAAGACCCTAAAGAGATTACGGCTGCTACACTTATCAGGGTGTTAGATGGTCCATTGGCTATGCTGCCATGTGTTAGTCTTAACTATTATGAGAAGTGTGATGACTGTCCTGATGAGGTAAAATGTAACCTTAATAAGTTCATGGCCCAAGTTAGGGATAATACACTAAGCTTGCTTCAGCAGAAGTCTTTGTATGATTTGGCAATATTATAACAAAAAAATTTATACTATTAGTCTACTATTTCTATAGACTAATAGTATATTTGTTTTCTGAAATTAAAGAAACTATAATATGCTTGATTTAATAAAGGCCAAAAAGAGCTTTTCGCTAAAAGATAGCCCCAAGATTTCGGCAATAAAAGCAGTTACCTGGCGTATAGTAGGAACAATAGATACCATGATAATTTCCTATATACTTACCGGTAACATTACTATCGCATTTTCCATAGGTAGCGTAGAGGTAATGTCTAAAATGCTGCTTTACTTTTTGCATGAAAGAGCTTGGGCCAGATTAACCAGAAAGAATAGTGATAATGGAGAAGTTAAAGTATCTGAATAAAGAGTTGAAGGGTAAAAACATACAGGAAGCCCTGACTATCGTTCTGAGTAATTTTGAAGGTAAAAAAGTATTCTCTACATCATTTGGTATAGAAGATCAGTTGCTTACACATTATATTGCCCCACATTTTGAGAAGGTTTCAGTATTTACATTGGATACCGGCAGGCAGTTTAATGAAACGTATGAAGTGTTTCATAGAACCCAGAAAAAATACCCTGAGCTAAATATTAAAACATTTTTTCCTGAAGAGGAGGATATAATGGAATATGTGGCAAATAATGGTATTAACGGGTTTTACGACAGTATAGAGAAAAGAAAGTCGTGTTGTTACATACGCAAAGTAAAGCCGTTACAAAAGGCTATTAAGGGAGCTGGTTTATGGATAACAGGATTACGTGCCGAACAGTCTCAAAACAGGGAGAGCATGGAGTTTTTAGAATGGGATGAGGCTAACCAGCTGGTTAAATACAATCCGTTATTGCATTATACCCTTAAACAGGTAGAAGAGGAAATAAACGAATATAAAGTTCCTGTGAACAGTTTGTACAAAAAAGGTTTTTTAAGCATTGGTTGTGCACCGTGTACCAGAGCCCTTACAGAAGGTGAAGATTTCAGAGCCGGACGCTGGTGGTGGGAAAATGGTAAAAAAGAATGCGGACTACATATTCATCAGGATAAAAATTATTAATCATGACACATATACAATCACATCTTAAGACATTAGAGGATGAAAGTATTTACATAATAAGGGAAGTGGTATCTCAGTTTCAAAAACCGGTATTGCTTTTCTCCGGAGGTAAAGATTCCATAACTCTTGCCCGATTGGCTCAAAAAGCTTTTTATCCGGCAAAAATCCCGTTCCCGTTTCTGCATATTGATACAGGGCATAACTTTCCCGAGACTATTGAGTTTAGGGACCAGTTAGTAGAGGAACTGGGAGTTGAACTTATTGTACGTTATGTACAGGATAGTATTGACCAGAAAAAGGTTCAGGAAGAAACCGGTAAGTATGCCAGTCGTAATTCCCTGCAAACGGTAACATTATTGGATGCTATTGAAGAATTTGGTTTTGATGCCTGCATGGGTGGGGCAAGGCGTGATGAGGAGAAGTCGCGTGCTAAGGAACGTATCTTCTCTGTAAGAGATGATTTCGGGCAGTGGGATTCCAAAAAGCAACGTCCGGAACTGTTTAATATCCTTAACGGGAAAATTCATTTTGGAGAAAATGTAAGGGCATTCCCTATAAGTAACTGGACAGAGGAAGATGTATGGAATTACATTGCTAAGGAAGGTGTTGGCCTGCCAAGTATATATTTTGCCCATAAACGTAAACTGGTTAAAAGAGACGGGGCTTTCCTGGCACATTCTGATTACCTTAATCTGGTAGATAGCGATGAGATTGTTGAAACAACAGTTCGCTTCAGAACCGTGGGAGATATGACCTGTACGGCAGCATTTGTTTCTGAAGCCAATACGATACCGGATATTATGTTTGAAAATAAATCTTCCAAATCATCAGAACGTGGTGCAAGAATTGACGATAAACGATCTGAGGCAGCATTGGAACAAAGAAAGAAAGGAGGATATTTTTAATATGGATTTACTTAGGATTAATACAGCCGGAAGTGTAGACGACGGTAAGAGTACGCTTATTGGACGTTTTTTGAACGACAGTAATGCACTAACTATAGAACAGGAAGAACTAATAGAAAGAAAAACCAGAGAGAAAGGTCTTGAAGATCTTGACTTTTCGGTTATAACAGATGGTCTTATTGCTGAAAGGGAACAGGGTATCACTATTGATGTAGCCCATATATACTTCTCTTCAGAAAAGCGTAAGTTTATCATAGCCGATAGCCCGGGTCATGTAGAATATACCCGTAACATGGTTACGGGAGCATCAAACTCAGAGGTTTCAATTATACTTATTGATGCAAGAAAGGGGCTACTGGAGCAAACCTACAGACATTATTTTATTAGTAACCTACTGCGTTTAAAAACAGTGGTACTATGTATCAATAAAATGGATTTGGTAGATTATAGTGAGGATATTTATCTTACTATTGCTGCTGAAATCAATAAAATGACATCGAGGTTTACCTATAAACCGGATATCCATATACTGCCTATAAGCTCGCTTAAGGGAGATAATGTTGTATTGCAATCTGATAATATGCCGTGGTATAGCGGGCAAACTCTTTCGGAAGTACTGCATAATATTAAACCGGGTGAAGCTGAGGTAGCTGATTTTAGGTTTGACGTGCAGCAAGTACTACATGTACAGAATAAAGAATTTACAGACTACAGGGCTTATGCCGGAAGGGTGATAAGCGGAAGTATATCGGTAGGTGATGAAGTTACTGTACTGCCGTCCGGTATAAAAAGCGAGGTAGTGGAACTTCGCAGATTTACCAATACTCAGCAGGAGGCCAAAACAGGCGAATCCATTCAGTTAAGGCTCAAAGATGATGTGGATGTTAGCCGCGGAATGATACTGGTTAAAAATGAAGAGGATAGCTTGCTGTTTAAAGAAATAAATGCCAAACTCGTTTGGCTTGACGAAAAACAGTCGGTGCCAGGAGGGAGGTATTTATTACAGTCAGGTACTAGGGTGGTGCAATGTAAACTTCAGCAGATAGAAGCGATTATACCGCCTGAAAATCCTGAAGAATTATACGAGGCTGCAAGCCTCAAACTTAATGATATTGCTAAAGTAGCTATAAAAACAGCTGCTCCGGCTTTTCTCGATGCTTTTGAAAATAACAGGCTTAATGGTGCCTTTATTTTAATAGACCCGCAAACCAACAATACCATAGGTGTTGGATTTTCGGAATAAGTCAGTTTTCTTATAAATAAGTAGCCCCGCAATTGCGGGGCTTTTTTATTTTAGAGAGATTGTACTCAGTATATTTACTACAGAACTACTTATGTATTGTATACCTATAGCGATAACTATAAATCCTATTATTCTTGAAATGGCTACAATACCCGATGCTCCCAGTATTCTGGAAAGATAATGGGCACTTCGCATCACTAAAAATATAACTACGGCAACTGCAGCAATGGCTACACAGGTAATAATCTTTTGTGATATTTCAGGAGAATCCTGATACAATGCTATAAGTAGTGACATGGATCCCGGTCCGGCAAGCATAGGTATTGCTAATGGGGTAAGGGCAATGTCGTTTCTTTTTTGAGCATCGTTTGCTACTTTTTTATTTACACCTCTTGTTTTACTGAACTTTCCTGTTAACAGTGCAAATCCCGAATTTACAATAATAAGTCCTCCGGCAATACGAAGTGCATCTATACTAATCCCAAAAAAGGCAAGAATGTATTGCCCTACAAAGAAAGAGATAATAAGGATGATAAAAACGTTAATGGCTGTCCAAAAGGAAATACGCGAACGTTCGGCCATTGAGTCGTCCTGGGTTAGTCCAACAAAAATAGGTACTGCCCCAAGCGGGTTGATTACCGAAAAAAGTGCAGCAAAAATGTAAATGAATAATTCCATTAAAGGTTGTTTGTTTTATTTCAGGGTAAATTTAATAAGAAAATGTGGGCTTTACGAAATGATGTATTTATTATAGCATTAATAATTTCGTTATTTTTAATGCCAAAACCACACTATGAAAACAAAAATATTACCATTTATTATACTGCTTTTAATGCAGATTCCGGTTATGGCCCAAAGTATTTCGGGTTATGTTTATGATGCTGCCGGAGATTTTCCGCTCGAAGGAGCTTTCGTATATCTTGACGGTACAACCTATTCTGCCAGTACTGATTCTGAAGGAGCTTTTACCATAAACGTAGGTCAGCAACTATCTGCAGCTTTAGTAGTGAAGTATATAGGATACCAGACAGCAATAATTCAGAATCCCTTTTCCTATCAGTCGAAAATAAAGGTGACTTTAAAAGAAGATACTATTAAAATGGAAGAACTGGTAATTAGCGGTGAAACGGTTTTTAGCAGAAAAGAAATGCTTGCAGTTTTCAGAGAACAGTTTTTAGGGAAAACCAAGGCAGGGAATTCCTGTAAAATACTTAATGAAGATGATATAAGACTGTATTATGAAATAGCAACAAATACGTTGAGGGCAGAATCTGATAAACCTATTCGAGTACAGAATAAAAGATTAAAGTATGAAGTGGAGTTTGATTTGGTTGATTTTCAGGTGCATTACACAAGGAAGACACTTTCACCGTTTTCCATGCAAACCAGTTTTTATGCGGGAACCAGTTTTTTTAAGGATGTGTCTAAAAAAGATAATATAAAGAAAAAAAGGGATGAGGTTTACAGGGGGTCATTACTGCATTTTATGCGTACAATAGCCAGTAATAGGTGGAGTGAAGAGCATTATGGTTTGTTTGTTGAAAGTATGCCTGTTAATCCTGCCGATTATTTTAAGGTAACAGATACTCTCGACTATAAAAAGGTAATTTGTTTAAAAACTACAGTACAAATACCGGATAGACATGTAGGTGTAAGGATGACCGGAATGAGTAGCCGTGAGGCGGAAAAAAAATTAGAAGCTCCGAAGGAAAGAAAAATACGTTTTGCCGTTTTACAGGATCAGGTTAACCAGTCATTTTTTGAACTGAACGCAGATCATTTTTATATTGGTGAAAACGGACTATTTTGGCCAATATCCAGTATTATTTTCGGAGGTTATTTCGGAGAACTGAAAGTAGGGGATATGCTGCCGGCAGATTATACCTATACAGCCGATTGATGTTGTATGTTATCGTTTGGCTAAAACAATATGAATAAAGATATTCTTTGTGTACTTTTGGTATAAACCTAATTGTTATGAAAACACAAAAGAAAACACTTGTTATGGGGGCTTCAGTTAATCCCGACAGATACGCTTACAGGGCGGTAAAAATGCTGCAGCAGCATGGTCATCCTGTAGTGGCTATAGGAAAAAAGGAAGATGACCTTGACGGATTGCATATTCAAAAGGAACTTATAGATTTTGACGGGGTAGATACGGTTACACTATATCTTAACCCAATGAATCAACAAAAATACTATGACTACATTATCGGGTTAAAGCCAAAAAGGGTAGTGTTTAACCCCGGCACCGAAAATCCCGAATTTTATAAGCTGCTTAAAGACAACAATATTGAGGTAGAGGTTGCCTGTACTCTTGTTATGCTGTCGCTGGGAAACTACTAGGTTCAGCTTTTTTACTAATACATAGTAACAGTATAAACGTAATTAGCCCATTTATAATTATCAGCTCATTGTCAAACACATAGTTGCCAAACAGTAACTTTGAGTTCATACTAAGCAGTAAGGTAACAAATGGCGAGGCTATACATACTATTGGAGTAAGTTTATCTCTTAGTGTAAGTTTCTTCATTATTAAACCAAAAGCGTATAAGCCCAGTAGCGGACCGTAAGTGTAAGAAGCAATCCTGAATATCATACTTACTACAGAGGCATCGTTAATAGCATTAAAAACTATAATTACCAAAAACATAAGGAAGGAGAATGAGATATGTACCCAGTGCCTTGTTCTTACAACATTAGGTTTGTTGGCATTTTCTATTTTATCCATCCCCAGGAAATCTACACAAAAAGAGGTTGTAAGTGCTGTTAGAGCTGAATCGGTAGTGGCAAAGGTTGCTGCTGTAAGTCCAAGTAGGAAAATTACCGAAGGGACCAGTGACAGGTGATGAAAAGCAATTTCAGGGAAAAGTAAATCGGTTCTTGGAGTGCCGTTAACAGTAGGTACACTTAATCCGTTTTTATTAGCATAAATATATAGCAGTGCTCCAACTCCAAGGAAGAAAAGGTTAATTACAACAAAAATACCGGTAAAAGTAAACATGTTCTTTTGTGCTTCGCCAATGTTTTTACAGCTTAGGTTTTTCTGCATAAGATCCTGATCGAGTCCAACCATAGCTATGGTAACAAATATTCCTCCTAAAATCTGTTTGATAAAATGGTAACGACTGGTAATGAAATCTTCAAAAAAGAAAATTTTGGAATAGTTACTTTGCTTAACGGTTTCAAAAGCCTGCGGAAGACTAAGCTCTAAACTATCGCAAATAAAATAGATCGTAAAAAATACCGATGAAACTATAAAAAAGGTTTGAAGGGTATCGGTAATAATAATAGTTTTCAATCCGCCTTTATACGTGTAAGCGAAAATTAGCAGCAGGGATATAAGCACGGTTGCCCAAAATGGAATCCCAAAAGCATCAAACACATAGCGCTGCAATACAATAACCACTAAGTATAACCTAAATGCCGAGCCGATCGTACGGCTAATCAGGAAAATCATAGCTGCCGTTTTATAGCTATACTGGCCCAGTCGCTTTTCTATGTAACCATAAATAGATGTAAGATTTAGCCTGTAATAAAGGGGGAGTAATACTTTTGCAATAAGTATAAATCCTATGGCATTACCCAATACAAACTGAAAGTATTTAAACTGTTCCCCGTTTGGTGAGCCTACCTCTCCGGGAACCGATATAAAGGTAACTCCCGATAGCGCAGTGCCTATCATACCAAATGCAACCAGATACCATTTTGAGTTTTTGTTGGCTTTAAAAAAGGCATCGTTACCGCTGTCTTTATTGCTTACCAGCCTTGATATGGCTATTAATACTCCAAAGTATACTATTATTATGGATAAGATGGTTATTGGTTGCATAGAATTAGTTTATATACAAAACAAATAAAAAATATTACAATATACTCACAATTTACAGGTTTTGTACATTTGCATTTATGGAAATGTCTTCAAAATTACTGGAAAGGGCAGTGGCTGAAATTTCTCAGTTACCGGGTATAGGAAAACGTACAGCCTTAAGGCTGGCATTACATTTATTAAAGCAACCGAAGGAACAGACAGAACACTTAACGGAGGCTATATTAAAAATGCGTGATGATATTCAGTTTTGCAGGGAGTGTCATAACATATCTGATGTTGAGGTATGCGAGATTTGCAGTAACCATTCAAGAGACAAATCGATAGTTTGTGTTGTAGAGGACATAAGGGATGTAATGGCTATTGAGAACACCGGACTCTTTAAGGGGATATATCATGTTTTGGGCGGGAAGATATCTCCGATAGACGGTATAGGACCTAGCCAGCTCAATATACCCACACTGGTAGAAAAGGTGAAAAACGGTACGGCAAAAGAACTTATTTTTGCCCTTAGCTCTACTATGGAAGGAGATACTACCAACTTTTATATTTACAAACAGATAAAAGACTGTGATGTAGTGCTTTCGGCTATTGCCAGAGGTATATCTATAGGAGATGAACTGGAGTTTGCCGATGAGGTTACTTTAGGGCGAAGTATTATACACAGGGTGCCTTTTGAAAACAGCCTAAAAAATCACTAACTCTATTTTTTCTTTTTCTTCTTGTTGTCGGATGACTGACTAGGGAAGCCACGTGACGAGAATTTACGGGTTTCTACACGTTTCTCCTTAATGTTAAGGTTGAATTTAACCTCTGTAATAGTATCAGGTATGGCCTGGATGTTCCTGTTGTTGTGTTCTATGTCAACATACTCAGACACATCTGATTTTTCAAGGGTAATGGTGTAATATCCTCTAGGAACATATAGTACAAAGTTACCTACGTCGTCGGTTCTTGATTGAAATATGTTTCCGGTATCATCTACAGCTATAATAGACAATCCTCCTAGCTTTTTGGTGATTTCAAAACTTCTTTCCGTTTGGATATAAGATACAGAGCCTTTGATTGTTGAGGTTTTTGTAAGCCCGATAGATATTTGGGTATCCTGAATAATATTTACGGTACGGCTGTATGCATGCCATTCGTTTGTATTTACCGGTCGTATCTCATAATCTCCGGGGGGCAGTGACCTGTATTTTATTATTCCCTGATTGTTTGTCCTGAATGCTTTTCCGCCAATTATAATTAGCTGGTTTGCTGCAGGAGTGTTTTCTGCTCCTTTGCCTTCATTTTCATAATACACATATACCTCAAGATCACTTTTAGAACTGTCTATTCTAATTGGCCTGAACTGTTTGGTTAGTCCGATCTGGAAAGAGTTTAGAGAATAAGGATTGTTGGAAATGTCACTATAATATCCGTTGACAAACAGACTGAAATCCGGAGATATTTTATAATCGGCTCTTCCGCTAAACTGAGTAATACGATCGTTAATAGTATTTGATGCAAATGTGGCTCCGGTATATAGAATCAGTTTACTGTCAAAAAACTTTAATACAGCACTTGGGTTAACCATTATATTGTAAAAAGTTTTATTAGGATTTGTTTGGTAATTGGCAATTGCCTCACCAAGGTTAAAGCTGTTATATTGATAAGTAGTAAGCAGGTTTAAGAATTTCCACGAATATATAAGGTTTGCCTTTATGTGAAATTGTGAAGGTTGATTGTTAAGGTTGGTTTTAAAACTTCCGCCATCAAGAATAAGGTTAACAGTTGAAATATGATTACTGTAATTAATACCGAGGTTCATACGGTAAGCATCCATGCTACGGGTTTGTGAGCCTCCTACATAAAGTGGCTCATCTCGCTTTTCGGAATATATGTTTGGCGATACAGATAATGTAATGTTAGAAAACCTTCTGGACGCACCAACATTGTAACGTGCCGTAGTAAATAAGGTTGAATATAAAACCTGTTCGGTTAATGACTTTGGTTTAACCGACATATAATTGTAAACGGCCCACATGTTATATTTTTCAGTAGTCCAGTTTACACGTTCGTTAAAGTTTAAAACCCCTCTTTTAACTCCTGCATAATAGCCATTGCTTACAAAGTTTGTACTGCTATAATACAGGTTACCCTGTTTACCTACAGCAACTATTTCTCCGGAAGCTCCTGCTTTATTCGTATTTGCAGCTTCATAATTGGCATTGCTTAAGCCACCACCAGCCCTAAGGGAGAAGTTTTGTTTTTTTAAAATACTAAACCTTGATGTTGCTAAAATGCTGTTTATACCGGTAAACTTATCATGATCGTATATAAGGTTACTTTCAAACCCCTTATCTAACCATCCGCCATTGTGAAAATAAGATGCCCAGGCAGAAGTTCCTCCGGAAGGATTGGAATAGTCGGCCAGATTGTACGACTTATCTATTCCTCCCACTTCAATTTTACTATCCTTAGATGTAGTGTAGTACGCCTGGGCACCCCGCCCCACTAAGTTAATATCTGCAAATTTAGATACGTTACCTGCCTGTATACCAAAATCACTATTCTTATATCCCAGCCATGTATTCCTTAAAAACAGCTGGTTAGAATTAGTCCATAAATTGGCATCTATGTTAGTGTATATTTTACTGTCGTTTAGCTGAGCTTCTGCATTAGCATACAAGTAATAAG
This sequence comes from Flavobacterium rhizophilum, assembly GCF_046000485.1. Classification (NCBI taxonomy): domain Bacteria; kingdom Pseudomonadati; phylum Bacteroidota; class Flavobacteriia; order Flavobacteriales; family Flavobacteriaceae; genus Flavobacterium; species Flavobacterium rhizophilum. Next base: position 275,300 of record NZ_JBELQB010000002.1, on the reverse strand, counting down.
CACTTGCATTACTGCTGTTTTCCAAATGACTTACAGTTATCTGGTTCGTTTGGTTAAACGTTTGTGCATAGTCAGGGTTAAACTGTGTAGTATAGCGCCTGTCCTGTTTAATGGAACTGGCGCGTATATTTGCTATACCGATGATATCTCCACTTTTATATAATGAGGTGATAGTTATATTAAAATCTTCCTGAGCCAATATGTTTTTGGTTACCTGTTTTTTAAGGTAGACCAAAGTGTCTGTAAAGGCACTTATTTTTAAACTGGTCGTTTCCATCATATCCTTTGCTATAAAGTTAGGATACCGGGTAAGTATGTCTATTTTTTGCGGGGTATTACCTTCATTTGAAATGCGGATAGGGATTGTTAATGTATCGCCTACATTTTCATAAATTAGGTTTGTTTCCAGCAGAAACATTTTTACCAGCTTCCTTTCGGTTATTGTAACAGGAAGGTTTACTGATTTAGTATTGTCGTTATTTGTTGTGAAAACAGCTTCGATAAAAGGCTGGTTTCCTGCCTTTGCTGTTCTTGATATAATTGCCTTTACCGGAATAAAAACCGAATCGTTTGCGGTTAAGTTTACTGTTTTCGGTTTACGCTGTACCAGGTACAGGTCTTGGTGGTTACTATGAACTTCAAATTCACCGGTAAGATTATTATTTGTGTTGTTTTTAATTTTTACAAAAGCATCTATTACACCTGTGTTTTTGGAATCAGAGTTTTGTTGGGCAAATTCAATAGAAAATTCACCTTCCTGAGCAAGGGATAAGTTCCCAATTGTCAAAAAAGCAATAACTATAATATATTTAAAAATGCCCTGCATTATAAACCTTAGTTTGGTACGATTACAAAGTACACGTATGTGGTATAGGTTCCCGGTGTTGCCGAAAGGTCAAGTGCATTTGGCGGTATAAAGAATCTAAGGTTAAACTCGATACTCTGTACATATTGCGATCGTATAGCGATTACCTGATCACTTGCCGAAAGACTTATGGGCGAGTATATTGTTAATCCGGGTATGTTTTCGTTTGTACTCAGTTCTACATTTAATATAGATACCGGTATGGTTGATGAGGTTGTTGCCGATGTCATCTCATTAGCCGATGCTTTTACATTAAGCTGATAGTTAGTAGGAGAGGTTACTTTTAGTCCTTTGATAACCTGTTGTGAAACTCCGTTAGTATAACTCTCGGCGGTATTATATTGTAAATTGAAAATGTTGGCGCCGTTTTGTAGACTAACATTCTGCTGACCATTATTTCCCTGATAGTTTAGTTGCAAACGGGCACTACTGTTCGTAGATTCGGTTCGGGTAGCTATTAGTTGCTCGTTTCCACCATTATTTATACGATACAGTTTATATTCGTAAGCAGAATAGTAAGTTCCGTTAGGGCTTACAAGTAGATGGTTACCCCCCTGAATAACAAGGTTGAACTTAAATACCCTGTTTACAGTTCCTGTTAACGGGACATTGCTGTGTATTAAGGTTATCTCGTTAAAGGTACTTAACTGAAAAGCCTGAGAGGAAACATTTATAAGGGAATTGTTTGACGAATTGTTGTTTTGCTGTTCGTTAAACTGCAGCGAACTATATTGAGCCCCAATAGTGTAAGAGTCATGAGTGTAATCCTGAATCAATCTTACGGTTAGTTTCCATTCGTTTATATTGTTTGGGCCACTATATTTCTGGATATTAACGGTAGACTGGTTTATTTCGGTTTTTCCGTTTACCATTTCGTTATACGTGGTCATTTGTGGTTGTCCGCCTGCCCATGAGTTAAGCGTGATTTGTGCTTTACCCTGAAGGAAAGTTAACAATAATAATATTAAGGCTGTTTTTGCAGTTTTCATTACAAGCTAAATTCGAGTTCTGCTATTTTTATGACATCTTTTTCTCCATAAGTCAAAATTGCCGATACGGTATAGTTGCCTTTAGGCAAGTCTTCCGGCAATATTTGCTTTAATGATCGTATGTTACCCGGTAGGGTGTAAAACTCTGATTCTTTTAATACAGTTTTTTTACCAGTACTGTTATTGAATAGTTCCCATTTAACGGTTCCGTCTGCCCATATTTTACTTTGGTTTTCAACTTTAAGCTCAAGGATTTTGTTGTCCTGCTCATCTGCATAGCTTAAAAAATCTACAAAATCTATAAGCGCTTCACTGTCTTTGTTGAATGTATGGTATATTTTTACGCCCATCCTAACAGTAACCTGTATTGAGGCTCCGTTTTTGTCGGTTGTTTTTCCGGGGTTAAGCTGGGTGAAAAATATCATAGAGTTATGTACAGGGATACTTTCATCGGCATCCTGAGGTACTTTTAATATGATTTCAATTTCTTTAGTTTCTCCCGGTTTGATAATAAAATATGATGAAGGTAATATTTGAATCCAGTTTGAGCATGAAGTTGAAATGGTATTAGCGTCCAGTATTTGGTTTTTACCATCTTCTTCATAGCTCCAGTCGCTAAAAGAAGCACCTATTTCCAATTCCTTATTAGTTGGGTTGGTGATTTTTACAAATTGCGAGCCTGAAGCTCCTTTTCCAAACTTGTAATATAACCTGCCGGGTGTAAGTGATATACCAGCCTGCGCAAAAACTGTGTTTGCTGCAAAGAATAACGTAATAGCTAAAAAGAATTTTTTCATGATTCAAATTATTTGTAACAGTAAAGTTATAGAAATTACTGAGGTACCACAGTATAAATTACATTAGTGGTATATGTGCCCGGTTCTTTGTTTAAATAATTACTAGTTTGTGAAGCAGGAATGGAATAAGTAACATGAAAACCTCTTGCGCTTTCACCTTCTGCGGAAGACACTATGTTTGTGTTGGAGGTAGATAATGGCACAGGGCTGTTCATCTGTAAACTAGCTGGAGCTGCACTACCTGATCCTGTTAGATCGTCACCTAGGGAAGCTGCTATCATTATGGTGTTAACCGGTAATGTAGTCATGTTTCCGTTTAACGAAAAGTATTCGGTAGTGGCTCTCACATTTATCTCATAACCGTTATTTGAGGTTACTTTAACGTGATTTGTTTGCTGACCTGAAGAACTTCCGTTAATGTAATGGGTAGACAGGCCCATGTCTATATTCACAGAGGGCTGTGTTACTTCTATACTAATTACCTGGCCGATTAAGACATTAACCTGCGTTTCGGCTGAGCCGATTTGGGAGAAAGCAAAAAAGGGGCAAGATAGGAACAGAAGCAAATATAAGATTTGCGGTATTTGTTTCAATGGGGGGATTTTTCTTTGCCTTTATTGCATGCAAAATGAGTATACTGCATGTACAGAAAAGCACCAACTGCAATTGTATACAGTTGGGGCTGATTCCTAAAAACTTTCAGTATTTATTATAGCGCGTATAGCGAATAAGTCACTGTAGTAGTGTATGTTCCAGCAGAGTGGTTAAGGTACTCAGAAGCACTGTCTGAAGGAATTGAATACTCAATGTTGTAACCTCTTAATGATTCACCAGTGTTGCAAGAAATAATTGTGTTCTCTGTTGAAGTACTTAAAGACTGAGCAGTAAGTGTTGGAGAAACAGAACCTTCTGAACCTGCACCAAGGTATGAACCTAGTGTTGGAGTAACAGTAATAGTGTTGACAGGGATAGTCTCTGAACCAGAAGTAAGATCTGAAGAAGCGATTACTTTAACTTCATACTCTCCTGTAGCACTAATTTGAACGTGATCAGCTTTTTGACCTGAAGTGTTACCAGACTGGAAGTGTTCAGGAGTGTTCATGTCGATGTCAACAGATGCGTCAGCAACAGTAATTTCAAATGAACTTGCTAAGTTTACGTTAAGTGTTGTTTCAGCTGTGTCTTCTTGAGCGAATAGTGAGTTTGCAGATAATGCAATGATTGCAACAGATGCAACCTTGAAAAAATTAGTCATCAGTGTATTAATTTTAGTGGGACAATTGTTAATACTTAGGGGGCTAAGTAATAAGGTTTACTTTTTGTTAATTTTAACACTGCAAATGTATGGGGTATAATAAAGATATCGATAGTCAAAAAAGTACTTTTTGCTATCATTTTAAGTTAAATATAACATTGTGATATTTAAATGTTAAATATGTATTGTTAAGGCATTAATATCGTATAGGTAATTAATGTAGAATACGTTCCCGTAGGCTTGTTTAAGTATTCTTCTCCTCCTGATACGTGGTATTCAATATTGAATGACCTTTTAATGTCTCCACTATTAGACTGTACAAGTGTATTGTCTGCAAGCGATAAGGCAGTTGGTGAAAGGTTTATGGTGCCTTGTGATTCACCACCTATGTTTCCCTGTGTTGGTGTAACCGTAACTGTCCCAATGTCTATGGTTGCGCCTTCGCCGGTAAGATTTGAAGCAGCTGAAACTCTTATTTCGTAATTACTGCTGCTCATTATTTCAATATGATCAGACTGGTTAGTGGATTTACCGTTTATATAGTCTGACGAGTTATTCAATGATAAGGATACATTACTTTGGCTCTCATTTACTTTTATGCTCTGAATATCATTTAAGTGAATATTCAGATTTGCACTCGAGTTGCTTTGAGAGTATGCTGTGTATGTTACACAGTTAAAAACAACGATTAAAAGTAAAATCAATTTATTCATATATCCGCCCCTCTAAAATCAATACATTTCAAATATAGTAGATTGCTATATTAGTTGTATTATGAAGACGTAAAGAAACGTTAAAGTGAAAATAAATTCGACGAAATGCACAAATGTTATGGTAAGAGGTTGTTTTTTTGAGTTGAGTATTCCCTGTACTCTTTTGGTGACATGTTTACGGCTTTAGAGAAAAATCTTATAAAGTTGCTAGGTTCTTCGAAGTTTAATTCAAAAGCAATTTCTTTAATATTCTTCGGGCTGTGAAGTAATAATCTCTTCGCTTCCAGTATGGTTTGTTCGGTTATTAGTTTTTTAGGTGATTGTCCATAAATGTTTTTACAGGCGTCTGTTAGTTTTTTTACAGATGTATTTAGTTTTTCCGTATAGAACTTTAATTGCTTTTGTTTTTTAAAGTGCTCTTTAATAAGCTGTCTGTAATTATGAGCGAGTTCATTGTCAGGGTTGGTAACCTGATTAAGGCTTTCGGGAGTGTTAGAGTGCGCTTTTTCGTGACAATATAATAGTAGCCTCTCAATGCTGTTATGTGCAATCATGTATTCTATTTCGTTGTATGGTTGCGTGCATTGTTCTGCAAGGTTTTTATAGTGTTGCTCAATACTTATTTGAGTGGCGTTGTCGAGTTTGAATTTGTATAGTTTTTTTAAGTTATCAAAAAAGTAACAGCTGTTAATAAAGTTGATGTCGGTTTCATGTCGGCAATAGAAGCTTTCCTCAAAACGAAGTACCAATACTTCAAATGTGGTGGGGCTTTCTATTTTAAAAACCTGATTAATACCTATAAAGGCACATTCGCCTTTTTTTATTTTTATTTTATTTATGTCTATCTGTAAAACAACTTCTCCGGATCTAACATAAAACATGGTGTAGAAGTCTCCGCGGCATGAGTGGTTGATTACTTCAGATTGTTGGGGGGTAACATAAAATGCATAATAGCCAAACGGATGGGCTTTTTTGTCTATGTGTAGTTGTTTAATCATTTTTTGAATATGTCGTGTTTTTCAAAAATATAAAAAACATGTTCTTGGACAACTATGTAAATGCTTTTTCGTTATGAAGCTGTTTTTTTGCTTTAATGTGTTATTATATTGTTAAACAGTTAAACGGCTTGTTGGGATGGTAAAAAATGATATACTTTGCGTTAGTTATTTTGTAGATAAATAATGATATGGGTAAAATAGCGTTTTAAGGGGAAAAACCCTGTAGTTTAATTTAAATGTGGTTTAAGAATATAATCTGACTATATTTGCATGATAAAATGAACAGCCAGCCAAGTCAAATGTTATAGAAATAAAAGTGAAAATTTCAATTAAATGTAAAATAGTTGTTATGGTAAATTGCATTTAGTATGCACTGTTCTATGCAGATATTTAATTGAGATATTTTCTTTTTAAATGTTTTTTTAATTAGAGGTAATGTTAATATTACTCTACATTAAACAATAACATTCTTTTGTCTTGTGAAAAATAAAATTATCAATTAGGTATGCAGGTATAAGTGTTTGTCATATCATTTAACTGTTGGGTGTTATTTAATAAAGATACTAATTAATGGTGGTTAAAAATATATGCTGTATTGGGGCAGGTTATGTAGGAGGGCCTACAATGGCTGTTATTGCTTATAAGTGTCCAGATATTAAGGTTACTGTTGTAGATGTTAATGAGTCCAGAATTAAGGCATGGAATGATGAAGATATTTCCAATATACCTATTTATGAGCCAGGTTTAGAAGACATAGTAGCTGAAGCAAGAGGTCGAAATCTGTTTTTTTCTACTAATGTTGAAAAAGCTATTGACGAGGCTGAGATGATTTTTATCTCGGTTAATACTCCTACAAAAACATATGGTCTGGGTAAAGGTAAGGCGGCTGATTTAAAATATATTGAGCTTTGTGCAAGACAAATTGCTTCAGTAGCTAAAACAGATAAAATTGTTGTAGAAAAATCTACACTGCCTGTTAGGACAGCTGAAGCGATTAAAAGTATTTTAGATAATACCGGAAACGGAGTTAAGTTTCAAATTTTATCTAATCCGGAGTTTTTGGCTGAAGGTACTGCTGTTAAGGATTTACTCAATCCTGATAGAGTGCTGATTGGAGGTGAAAATGATGAAGATGGTATAATTGCAATAAATGCATTAGTTGATGTATATGCTAATTGGGTTGACAAGGAAAAGATTCTGACAACAAACGTATGGTCTTCTGAATTGTCCAAGCTTACAGCCAATGCCTTTTTAGCTCAAAGGGTTTCTTCAATTAATGCTATGTCAGAATTATGTGAGAAAACCGGAGCAGATGTTAATGAAGTAGCTAAGGCTATAGGTATGGATAGCCGTATTGGTTCTAAGTTCTTAAAGGCGTCTGTAGGTTTTGGAGGTTCATGTTTTCAAAAGGATATATTGAACTTGGTTTATATAGCTAAATCATATGGACTTAATGAAGTAGCAGATTATTGGGAACAGGTAATTATAATGAATGATCATCAAAAAAGACGTTTTGCATCTAACATTGTAAAAACTTTATATAACACGGTCTCAGGTAAGAAGATAGTGTTTTTAGGCTGGGCTTTTAAGAAAGATACTAATGATACCAGGGAATCTGCAGCAATTTATATAGCGGATGACTTGTTAAATGAACAGGCAAATATAGCTGTTTATGATCCTAAAGTTAGTGAATATAAAATTTTAAGTGATCTGGATTATTTAGGAACCAGAAGTGAAACGGAAAACAGGAGGGGTGTTGAGGTTTATATCGACCCGTATGAAGCCTGTAAAGATGCTTATGCCATAGCTGTTCTGACAGAGTGGGATGAGTTTAAAAATTATGATTGGGAGAAAATTTATAAAGATATGAGAAAGCCTGCTTTTGTTTTTGACGGAAGAAATATTCTTGACGGCGAAATGTTAAAAAGTATTGGTTTTGTATTTCAAAGTATAGGTAAATAATTATGAAAAAAACAATTATTATTACTGGAGGAGCAGGCTTTATAGGTTCTCATGTTGTTAGGGAATTTGTTTTGAATTATCCTGATTACAAGATTATTAATTTAGATGTCTTGACTTATGCCGGAAATTTGGAAAATTTAAGAGATATTGAGAATAAACCAAATTATCAATTTATTAAGGCAAACATTACTGATGCTGATAAGGTTCAGGAGATATTTACAGAACATCAGCCTGACGGTATTATTCATTTAGCGGCAGAATCTCACGTAGATCGATCTATAAGTCATCCTTTGGAGTTTGTAATGACAAATGTTATAGGAACCGTTAATTTATTAAATGCGGCTAAACATATTTGGCAGGATAATTATGAAGGTAAACGTTTTCACCATGTTTCAACAGATGAGGTTTTTGGAACATTAGGAGAAGATGGTTTTTTTACCGAAGAGACATCTTACGACCCTCATTCACCTTATTCGGCATCTAAAGCTTCTTCTGACCATTTTGTACGTGCATATGCTGATACCTATGGTATGCCGGTTGTTTTAACCAACTGTTCAAATAATTATGGTCCTAATCATTTCCCAGAAAAGTTAATACCTCTTTGTATTTATAACATTATAAATAATAAACCCCTTCCTATTTATGGGAATGGTAAATATACACGTGATTGGTTATATGTTATTGATCATGCTAAAGCAATAAATTTGGTTTTTCATAAAGCCGAAAATAATAGCTCATATAATGTAGGAGGTTTTAATGAATGGAAAAATATTGATTTGGTTACGGAATTGTGTAGGCAGATGGATGAGAAACTTGGACGTGAAAGAGGGACAAGTGAACAGTTAATAACTTTTGTTCAAGATCGTCCGGGGCATGATTTGCGTTATGCTATCGATGCTACAAAAATCAAAGAAGAACTCGGTTGGACACCTTCTGTTACATTTGAACAGGGCTTATCTAAAACTATTGATTGGTTTATGGATAATCAGGAGTGGTTAAATAATGTAACTTCAGGTGATTATAAGAAATATTATGAGAAACAATACAGCTGATTAAAATTAGTAAAAGTAACTCGACCAAAATAATAATATGAAAGGAATAATATTAGCCGGAGGTTCCGGAACTCGATTGCATCCATTGACATTAGCGGTAAGTAAGCAACTGATGCCAGTTTATGATAAACCGATGATTTATTATCCGCTGTCAACGTTAATGCTGGCTGGGATTAATGAGATATTGATTATTTCAACACCTCATGATTTGCCGCATTTTCAAAAGCTATTAGGAGATGGATCACAAATTGGTTGTCGATTTGAATATGCTGAACAACCGGAACCAAATGGATTAGCACAGGCTTTTGTAATTGGAGAAGACTTTATAGGTGATGATAAAGTAGCCTTGGTTTTAGGAGATAATATTTTTTATGGAAGTGGTATGAGTAAACTGCTTCAAAGTTGCACGCAAGAAGAGGGAGGTGTAGTCTTTGCTTATCAGGTACAGGATCCTGAACGTTATGGAGTAGTAGAGTTTGATGCTGATAATAAAGTACTTTCAATAGAAGAAAAGCCCGAGAGTCCAAAATCAAATTATGCTGTGCCAGGTTTGTATTTTTATGACAATAATGTAGTAGAGATTGCAAAAAACATCAAGCCTTCTGCCAGGGGCGAATATGAGATAACAGACGTGAATAAAGAATATCTGAAACGTAATAAACTACGTGTAGGAGTTTTTGACAGAGGAACAGCCTGGCTGGATACAGGTACTTTTGCATCATTAATGCAGGCTGGGCAGTTTGTTCAGGTTATTGAAGAGCGTCAGGGGTTAAAAATAGGGGCAATTGAAGAAGTAGCTTATCGTATGGGTTATATTGATAAGGAACAGTTAATAAAGGTTGCAGATCCATTAAAAAAGAGTGGTTATGGAGAGTATCTTTTAAAACTGAACTTTAATAGGTAAGTTCTGATTTATATATTAATTAGAAATATTTTATCATTACAAATATTAGATTCAAAATTTATTACCGGTAAAGGTTTTGATTGACAAAGAAAGAGATTTATATGGTGAACCTAGGCTGATAAATATATGTAAATTAATAAAGTAAAGTAATTTTTCAGGCAAAGTATAAAAATATTTATGAAACAAATAGCAGTAATTGGACAGGGTTATGTAGGTTTACCTTTGGCCATTGAATTTTCTCAGCATTTTCCTGTATTAGGATTTGATATAAACAAAGATAGGGTCGACGAATTGAATTCAGGTAAAGACAGAACTTTAGAGGCTGACTTAGAAAAATTAAATGAAGGAATTGAAATTGGTAAAAAGACAGGGTTTGCTAAAGGTTATAAAGCTTCTTGTGATTTGGACGAACTGGCAAAGGCCCAAATTTATATAGTTACAGTTCCTACACCCATTGACCGTTACAATGCACCTGATTTAACTCCGCTGATAAAAGCTTCCCAAATGCTTGGAAAGATTATAAAGAAAGGAGATATTATTATTTATGAATCTACTGTTTATCCCGGTTGTACAGAGGAAGATTGTGTTCCGGTATTAGAGAAGTTTTCCGGTTTAACTTTTAATAAAGACTTTTATGTAGGCTATTCTCCAGAGCGTATCGTGCCAGGAGATAAGGTAAATACTTTAACAACAATAAAAAAGGTTACATCTGGTTCTACTCCTGAGATTGCTGAGGAAGTAGATCAGTTATATAAAACCATTATAAAAGCAGGGACACATAAAGCTTCTAATATTAAAGTTGCTGAAGCTTCGAAAGCAATTGAGAATGCTCAGCGTGATGTTAATATTTCATTTGTTAATGAATTAGCATTGATTTTTGACCGTGTAGGTATTGATACTAATGATGTATTAGAGGCTGCCGGGACAAAATTTAATTTTTTGAAATATAAACCAGGTCTGGTTGGGGGACACTGTATATCTGTGGATCCATATTATTTGGCTCACAGGGCAGTGCAACTGGGTTATCACCCTAACGTAATTCTTTCCGGTAGACGTGTAAATGATTCTATTTCAGAATTCATTGCCTCAAAAGTAGTGAAGCTTATGATAAAGAAAGGTATTACTATCAAGGAAGCTAATGCTTTGATTTTAGGTGTTACTTTTAAAGAGAACTGTCCTGATGTACGTAATACTAAAGTTGTAGACGTTTACAGAGAGCTGAATGAATACGGGCTAAATGTCGATTTATATGATCCATGGGCTGATAAGGAAGAAGTAAAACATGAATATAATGTTGATGTTTTAACCAGTTTAAAAGAAGATCAAAAGTATGATGCAATAATAGTAGCTGTATCACACAATGAGTTTTTAACAATGGATTTAAACGCTTTGAGAAATGAAGCGTCAGTAGTTTATGATATAAAGGCTTGTTTGGATAGAAACTTAGTTGACGGGAGATTATAATGAAATATGATGTAATCATTATTGGTGCCGGATTAGTTGGGTTGGCTACAGCCTATGAGTCTTTAAAACAAAATCCGGCCTTAAAAGTTTTAATCTTAGAAAAAGAGGGTGATGTTGCTAAGCATCAATCAGGGCATAATAGTGGAGTAATTCACAGTGGTATATATTATAAACCAGGAAGCTTAAAAGCTAAAAATTGCATTGAAGGATATGATTCACTTATAAATTTTTCCAAAGAATATGGTGTTAAATATGATATATGTGGTAAAATTATAGTAGCTACTTCACAGGATGAGGTTTCTTTGCTTGAAAATATATATGATAGAGGTATTCAAAATGGATTACAAAATTTAGAATACCTTTCTAGGGACGAATTTAAGGAAATAGAGCCACATTGCGAAGGAGTAAGGGCAATTAAGGTTCCGCAGACGGGCATAATAGATTATCCTGGATTAGCAAATAAAATAAAAGAACTTTTTATAGAGTTAGGAGGAGAGATTGTTTTTTCTCAGGAGGTTACAGGGATTACCGATAGAAATGACGGGATAACAGTGGAAACATTTAAAAATGAGTATTTAACTGAGAAACTCATATCGTGTGCAGGTTTGTATTCTGACAAGATTACGAAAATGACAAATGATAAAAATGATGTAATTATCATTCCTTTTCGTGGAGAATATTATGAGCTAAAAGATGAAAAAAGATATTTGGTAAATAATTTGATTTATCCGGTTCCCGACCCTAATTTTCCTTTTCTTGGAGTACACTTTACCAGAATGATTAACGGGGCGGTTGAAGCAGGGCCAAATGCTGTATTAGCCTTTAAAAAAGAAGGTTATAATTTTAGTGATTTCAATTTTTCAGAATTAATGAATACTCTTACTTGGCCAGGGTTTAGAAAAATTGTTGCAAAATACGGTAAAACCGGTTTAGGTGAGGTGCATCGTTCATTATCTAAAACTGCATTTACTAACGCTTTACAAAAATTATTACCTGAAATTCAGGAAACTGATTTAGTTCCTGGGGGATCCGGTGTACGTGCTCAGGCCTGCCGCAGGGACGGGACTCTTTTAGATGATTTTGATATTGTAAGAAACGGAAATGTTATCCATGTGAGAAATGCTCCTTCACCTGCAGCGACTTCTTGTTTGTCTATAGGTAAAACGATAAGTGAATTAGTTTAATCCATAAAAAGTAGGAAAGTGAAAATTCAAATGGTAGACCTTAAAGGTCAATATGATAAAATTAAAAATGAGGTAAATGTTGAAATTCAAAATTGCCTTGAAAATACTGCATATATCAATGGGCCCGCTGTTAAAGAGTTTCAACATGATTTTGAAAAATATCTCAATGTAAAGCATGTTATTCCTTGCGCTAATGGTACTGATGCTTTGCAGATTGCCATGATGGCTTTAAATTTACAGCCCGGTGATGAAGTTATTTGCCCTGCTTTTACATATGTCGCAACTGCAGAAGTGATAGGTCTCTTAGGCTTAAAACCGGTAATGGTTGATGTTGATCCCGAGACTTTTAACATCAATATGGAAGGGCTTGATAAATATATTACGGATAATACTAAAGCTATTGTTCCTGTTCATCTTTATGGTCAAACTGCAGAAATGGAAAAAATAATGCAATTTGCTAAGAAATATAATTTATTTGTTATTGAAGATAATGCACAGGCTATAGGTTCTGATTTTACATTTGAAAATGGAGTAGTAAAAAAATCAGGAACAATTGGAGATATAGGCTGTACATCATTTTTCCCATCCAAGAATTTAGGTTGCTACGGTGATGGCGGTGCATTGATGACAAATGATGATGAGTTAGCTTTGAGAATAAGAATGATAGCAAATCATGGTCAAGAAAAAAAATATTACCATAAAGTTTTAGGATGTAATTCCCGCTTAGATACCTTACAAGCTGCGATTTTAAAAATAAAATTACAGCATCTTGACGAGTATTCGTCTTTAAGAAATAAAATGGCTCTATATTATGATGAGAATTTAAAGGACATTGAAAATGTTAGAATTCCTAAAAGATCTGCTAATTCATCACATGTATTTCATCAATATACTTTAAGAGTTGTGGATGGCAGTCGAAATGAATTACAGAGATATCTTGCTGATAAAGGGATACCAAGTATGATTTATTATCCATTACCATTATATAAACAAGAAGCTTTTCAGCAATATGTTGATATAGGATTTTCTCTACCTGTGACAGAGAGATTATGTGAGGAAGTTATATCTTTACCCATTCATACCGAATTCAACCAAGAAGTCTCGGATTATATAATTTCAGAAATTAAAAACTTTTTTAAATCGTAAATACTATGTCAGAATTTTTTGCACATGAAACAGCTGTAATCGACGAAGGTTGTGAAATAGGGAAGGGGACTAAAATTTGGCATTTTTCTCATATCATGCCAGGATGTATTTTAGGTGAAAATTGTAATATTGGTCAAAATGTAGTCGTTTCTCCTAAAGTTATTTTAGGGAAAAATGTAAAAGTTCAAAACAATGTTTCTATATATGAGGGGGTTACATGTGATGATGATGTTTTTTTAGGACCTTCAATGGTTTTTACTAATGTTATTAATCCTCGAAGTGCTGTAAACCGTAAAAATGAATATTTAAAAACTCATGTAGGTCAAGGCGCTTCCATTGGTGCCAATGCAACCATTGTTTGTGGGCATAATATAGGTAAATATGCTTTTATTGGCGCAGGAGCAGTAGTTACTAAAGAGGTTTCTGATTATGCTTTGGTTGTTGGTAATCCAGCAAGACAATTAGGGTGGATGAGTGAGTTTGGTGAGAGACTGCATTTTAATGAAGAAGGTATTGCAAATTGCTTAGAGAGTGGTGCAACTTATAAATTGGAAAACGATAAAGTAATAAAACTCTAAAAAAGAATTATAAAAATGAATAACAAAGTGAAATTTGCCGTAGTAGGGTGTGGACACATTGGGAAAAGACATGCCGAAATGGTTAATAGGAATGAAGAAGCAGAATTAGTTGCACTTATAGATACTAAAGATAAATCTGTTTTAGGTATAAGTGATTATAAAGTTCCTTTTTTTAATTCTTTAAAAGCTTTTTTAGAGTCTGGTATTGAAGCTGATGTTATAAATATAGCTTCTCCTAATGGTTTTCACGCTCAACAGGGAATGGAAGTTTTAGATGCAGGAAAGCATTTGGTGATTGAAAAGCCAATGTCTTTAACGAAAAGGGATTCTGAAGCTTTAATATTTAAGGGTTTACAAAAACATAAACAGGTTTTCTGCGTAATGCAAAATAGGTATTCTCCGCCATCTGTTTGGTTGAAGGAGCTTTTAGAGTCAGAAAAACTAGGTAAAATTTTCATGGTTCAGATTAATTGTTATTGGAATCGTGATGATAGATATTACAAACCTGAATCTTGGCACGGTAAAAAAGATTTAGATGGAGGTACATTGTTTACACAATTTTCTCATTTCATTGACTTGATGTATTGGTATTTTGGTGATATAACAAATATTCAGGCTAAGTTTGCAGATTTTAATCATGAAAAATTAACTGATTTTGAAGACTCGGGTTTTGTTTCTTTTGATTTTGTAAATGGAGGTATGGGGTCATTAAATTATTCTACATCTGTTTGGGACAAGAACCTGGAAAGTAGTATAACCGTTATAGCCGAAAACGGATCATTAAAAGTAGGAGGGCAATATATGAATGAAGTTGAATATTGTCATGTTAAAGATTATGAATTGCCAGAGTTAGCACCTACAAATCCGGGTAATGATTATGGTGCTTATAAAGGTTCTGCCGCAAATCATCATTACATTATTGAGAATGTAATAGATGTTATTAAAGGAAGAAATACAATTACAACAAATGCTCTTGAGGGGATGAAAGTCGTAGATATGATAGAGAGAATTTATTCGTTAAAACTGAATTTTGATAAATAATAGATTAAGAAATTTTTTTTCAAAGTTAAAGTCCGGAAATTTAAAAAGTATAGCGACCATGTTTACAGGGACGCTAATTTCCAGGGTTATTCCTTTTCTATTAGCTCCTGTTCTTACAAGAATTTATACACAGGAAGAATTTGGAAGGGTAGCTTTGTATTTGTCTGTTACACAGGTTTTTTCTGTTATTGCTTGCGGAAGATATGAGATGTCTATAGTTTTGCCTGAAAATAAAAAAGAAGCACTAAGTTCAATGCTTCTTTCGGTTATTATAGCATTTTTTACATCTTTTGTTTTGTTTGTTATAGTAATATTGTTTTCAACTTCTCTTAGTGTTTATTTAGAAGACCCTAAAATTGAGAAATGGTTGTATTTTTTACCTCTAAGCATTTTTTTACAGGCGACTTTTATGGCGTTAAGCTTTTATATGGTAAGGGAAAAAAAGTTCAAAGATATTGCTGTTTCGAATATTGCTAAGACGTTTGGAGCAGGACTATTACAAATACTCTTAGGAGTTGTGAAAAAAGTATATGACGGACTGCTTATAGGTGAGGTTTTTTCATATTTATTCGGGAACTTTCGTTACTTAAAGCAAATAAATAAGGAAAAAGAAGTTATTAAAAGTATTACTAAGAAAGATTTAAAATCGACAGCTAAGCGATATAAAAATTTTGCATTGTTTTCTACACCTTCAATACTTTTGAATTCCCTTTCGGTAAATGTGATTAATTTTTTTATCCCCAAGTTGTATTCTTTAAGTGTTTTAGGTAATTATTCATTGTCATATAAATATATTATGTTTCCTATAACATTAATAGGTGGTTCTGTACGCGATGTTTTTTTTCAGGAACTTAATCAGGTAAAACATGAGCAGGTAAAGGCTAAGAAAGTTTTTATTAAATATTCTTTATTTTTATTTATCTCATCTTTTATTATTTGTACCGTACTTTATTTTATAATTGAAGATTTATTTATGTTGGTTTTCGGTAAAGAATGGCAATTAGCCGGAGAAATTTCAAAAATTTTACTTCCTTTGGTAATGGTAAGGTTTTGTGTAAATCCTATTTCAGTAGTTCTTATGGTTTATGAAAAACAAAAAATGGAATTTGTTGTTAATTCATTACTTTTTTTAGCTGGTTTAGGTGCTATTGCAATATCTAGTTTTTTTAAACATGATATAAGTATGTTTGTTACAATATTTATGATTTTAAATGTAATTATATATATTATAGTTTATTTTTTGTTTTATAAAGTTATTAGAGATGTCTAGAAAAAAAATAAAAAAAATAATTTCAAAGTTTTCTTTTATCCCTTTAATTAAAAAATCTTTATTAAGAGGCTATTTTGACCTAGGATTTGAAACTTATATAGTAAATTCTTTTTTTCAAAAGATTCTCAGGTTTAATACTAATTTTCTATTGCATTTTACTTCTCGTGCAATTATTTCAAAAAAAATAATTATTGAAGAGCATTCTGAAAGTATTACAGTATATAGGAGTTTTGCAACTTCTGGTTCATGTTATTATCAGGCTATGAATGGTATTGAAATTGGTAAAGGAACTATATGGGCTTATGGATGTAAAATATTAAGTGCTAATCATAGTTTAGAAAAAGGTAAACTTGAAGAGCACGATATTCACAATATTCCAATAAAAATAGGGCAATACGTTTGGTTAGGTGCTGGTGTTATAGTTTTGTCAAAAGTCAAAATAGGTAACTATGCAGTAATTGGTGCTGGATCTGTTGTAACTAAAGATATACCAGATTATGCTATAGCCGTTGGAAACCCTGCTAAAATTGTAGGATACAGATGTGAAAGATGTTTGCTTAGAAATGATTCAAGTCATAGCTGTTTAAATTAATATCACATGAAAGTAGTATATCTTACATGGGGAGAAACTCCAAGGTCATACGGGGTTTATAATTCTCAAGTCATAGGGCAGTTTATTGAAACGAAAAAAAATATGAGGGATGCAGATTTTTTTTTCATTGCGGGCTTGCCTATTATCCATAGTGGACTAATTAGAGAGAAATGGAGGTATAAAGAAGAGTTGCTTAAAATAAAAATTCGATTAGGAAAAATACCGTTTTATAGGATTCCCATTTTTGCTCCTCAAAATTTTGTTAACTCTTCTAAAGTTACTTTTTTATTAATGCATTTTTTATCTAATATCATTCTTAAAAAAAAGCTTAAAGATATACAACCAGATGTGGTTCATTGCCGTTCTTATCATGCAGCTTTTGCAGCTTTAAAAGTAAGAGAAAAGTATAGGTTAAATTACAAAATAGTTTTTGACGGAAGAGGGCTTTATCCAGAAGAGGTGGCTTTGAAAAAAAATTATTCTGATTCAAACTCTAATTATCTTTTTTTAAAACAGATTGAGAATGAACTACTATCTAAATGTGATGTAAGTGTTGCGGTTTCAGATACAATGCAAGAGCATTATCTTCGTTTAAAGGCTAAAAAAGCTATATGTGTTTATTTAAGCTCATCTACAAGTAGATTAAGGCCAGGTCATGAAAGAATAATTAGAGAAGGAGATACAATTAACTATGGTTATGTAGGTGCTCTGTCTGATGATACATGGCATAATCCTCATGAGTTATTGAGTTTGTATAATAAAATAAGAGTTTTTGGTAAATCTAAATTAACAATAGTTACCACCTCTAACCATGAAGCTATAAGAAAATGTTTTGCTGATATTCCTGATGATGAAATTAATATAACTTCAACTAAAACAGAAGAGGAATTAAAACAGGTTTTAAAAACATTTAATTTTGGATTAATGTCATATTTTAAACCTCAAAGCAAACGTGAGGTTTTATTGGGTAATATGGTTTTAGCGGTTAAAATAGTAGAATATTTAGCAGCAGGCTTGCCTATTATTGTTAATAGATATTGTGGTGGTGCTGGAACTATCATAAAGAAATATAATTTAGGGATAGTATATGATCCTGAAACTTTTCAAGAGATTAATTCAAAAAGTATAACAGGTTTTGTTAATGATGATAAATTTGAAGAAAGAAGCAATTTAGCTAAAGAGTTGTTTGATTATGAGGTTAATGCTAGGAATTATAAAAGGATTTATAAAAGTTTGATATAATGTATATTTCAAAGTTTGGTTTAAAGTGTATTGTTTTTTTTCTTTTTTTTTCCTTTTTAGGTAGAATATTATTTCCTTTTGGAGATGAGCCGGATTTTTCTGTACGAGCTCCGCAATTAATATTTGGAGAGTATAATTTTTTAGTTCCTTATAATTATTTACAAGGTATATTACAAGAATTAAATTATAATACATATTGTGTACCCGTTGCTGGAGTTAATTCATTATGGGCCGTAATACCTGAAAATTATTGTATTGAAAGTTTTGAGCAAATTTTATTACGCTTTATAATAATAATTGTTGTTAGTCTCCCCTTATTAGTTATTATTGTATTTAGATCGAATAAACAAAATAGATTTTTTTTGATACGTAAAAATATTGAAATTGAAGTTCGAGATAAAAGATTGGATTCTATAGCTTTATCTCTTATTTTTACAGGTACTATTTATTATATAGGTTTATTGTCTGTTGAACAATTTATAATTTGCTTGGGTTTTTTTGTTTTTTTATTTAAGAATAACATTTTTGCTCTAATAGTCATATTGTTATTGTCTATATCTTTAGATTTGGGGAACTCTTCAATTATAGTCTTTTTTATAGGCTTAGAGTGGTTTTTTAAAAAAATATATAAACAAAATAATTTAAGAAAACTTTTATTTATAATTTTGTTACTTTTATCAGTAGCACTAATACTTGGAAGTACATCTCTTTTATATATTCAAAATTTACCCTTTCTTCAGGATAAAGCTAATGCAATGTATGAGATTGAGTTAGATAGAAACTTCAGAGAAAAATATCCGATTTTATTAAGACCATTTATAACATGTATAACTGCGTTTTTTATGACACCTAGTGGTGTTAAAGTTTTAGTTGTTCAATTGCTTTATTTTATTGGGTTTAGTATAGTTCTATTGAAAGTAAAAAAAGTATTGATTAAAGATTCTTTTCCATCTTTTTTGGCATCATTAACAACAATTCTTTTTTTTGTTTTTTTGTTTCCTAATTATGCCAATGTAAAATATTATATATTTTTAATTCCGACGATTTTACTTTTTGTGTCTGAAATATTTGATAAAAACAAGCTAGCTAATTTTTTTATAGGGATGAATTTGATCTTATTTTTTCACTTATTATTATATCGTCTATGATAATTAAAAAAGAAATAACTTATTTATTAATTTATTTGATTAAAAGAATATCTAAATGACAGGATGTATTGTATTATATAATAATGAGAAGAAAATCTTATTAGATTGTATTAGCAGTTTTCTTAATAGTGAAATAATTAGTAAATTATATTTAATTGACAATTCGCCTACTTATAAATTAAGAAACATTAGTAAAGACCCTCGAATTGAGTATATCCATAATCCGTCAAACCCAGGTTTTGGAGCTGCTCATAACATGGCAATCAATAAGTCTATTAATGAGGGTGTTGATTTTCATTTTGTTATTAATCCAGATGTTTCTTTTGATAGTGATGTTATTCAAGAAATGGTTAATTATATGAAGTTGAACGAAGATGTAGGGATGATGATGCCTCAAATACTAAACTTTGATGGGACTGTTCAGAATTTACCCAAGCTCTTGCCTACACCATTCAGTATTTTGATGAGAAAGCTGAAGAGACCAAAATTTATTTATGACTCTTTTATAAATAGGTATGAATTAAGAAATGTGCCGGAAGATTTGATTTATGAGGCTCCAATACTCTCAGGATGTTTTACTTTGTTTAATCTCAAAGCTCTTAAGAAAGTTGGGGGGTATGATGATAAGTTTTTTATGTATTTTGAGGATTGGGATTTGTCAAGAAGAATGAATAAAAGCTTTAAAACTGTCTATTTTCCAAAGGTATTTGTTTATCATGGTTATGAATCAGGGGCAAATAAGCATAGGCTTTTATTTAAAATATTTATTAAATCAGCTATTTATTACTTCAATAAATGGGGCTGGTTTTTTGATAAAGAGAGGGAGCTGGTTAATAAAAAAACTTTAAATCAATTTAAATGAAAGTTATAATTACTGGTATATCTGGATTTGTAGGTCAAAATCTTTTATTTTATTTGAATCAAAAAGAAATTGAGGTTCTGGAGTTGTGTTTGAGATTTCAATCTTGGTCAAATAAAATTGATATGAGTGCTGATGCAATTATTCATTTAGCAGGTAAGGCTCACGATACTAAGAATGTGAATTCCATTGATGAATATTTTAAAGTAAATAGAGACTTAACTATAAAGTTATTTAATAAATTTTTAAACTCAAATATAAAAGACTTTTTCTTTTTCAGTTCTGTAAAAGCAGCTGCTGACTCTACAGAAAGTGTTTTATTAGAAAGTATTAATGCTAATCCACAAACACCTTATGGGGTGTCAAAACTTGAAGCAGAGCAATATCTGCTTAGTCAAAAGCTTCCAAAAGGGAAAAGATTGTTCATTCTCAGACCGGTAATGATACATGGAGCACAAAATAAAGGTAACTTAAACTTATTGTATAAGGTTGTTGAAAAAGATGTGCCTTGGTTTTTGACTAAGTTTAAAAATGAACGCTCATTTTTAAGTATTGATAATCTTAATTTTATAGTATATGAGATGTTAAAAAATAAGAGTTTAGAGTCAGGTATATATAATCTTGCAGATGATCAGACAGTCTCTACTAATAAACTAATTAAAATTATTTCTCATACATTAGAGAAAAAAGCTAAATTTTGGAATATGCCTTTTTGGTTAATTAAAAGTATTGTGTGGCTAGGAAATATATTTCCTTTTTTTCCTTTGAATTCCGAACATTTGAAAAAGTTAACAGAGAGTTATGTGGTCTCTAATAAAAAAATTAAACAGGCATTAGGAATAAAAAAGTTACCTTTAACGGCTGAAGAAGGTTTGATAAAGACAATTCAAAGTTTTAAAAATAATAAATGATACGATTTTTCGATTTTCTGTTTTCATTATTTGGGCTATTAGTTTTATTGCCTGTTGGTTTGGTGCTATTTATAATTGGCTTGTTTGACACAGGTAAGCCTATTTTTGTACAGGAACGTGTAGGAAAAAATAAAAAACCATTTAACCTGTATAAGTTTAGGACCATGCATATAAGTACCAAATCAGTGGCTTCACATTTAGCCAGTAGAGCTTCAATTACTAAGTTTGGTGGTTTTTTAAGAAAATCAAAATTAGATGAACTGCCACAGTTGATAAATGTTTTGTTAGGCGATATGAGTCTTGTTGGGCCTCGTCCTAATTTGTTTAATCAGACCGAGTTAATCGAAGAAAGGGAGAAGAGAAAAGTATATGATTATTTACCTGGTATAACAGGCTTGGCTCAGATAAACGAGATTGATATGTCAACACCTGAAAAATTAGCGATTAAAGATGCAGAGATGTTGCAAAACTTGTCCCTATCAAGTTATTTTAAATATGTACTTGCGACAGTTGGGGGTAAAGGGCATGGAGACCGTGTAGCGTAGTACTTGTTTGGTATAGGCAGCTTTACATTAAAGAAAAATAAAAAGTAAATGGAAAACACGTTATTTCATGTTTTCTGTTTAAATTAGTTATAGTTTATAAAATACTTTCAGAGTGAGTGAGAATAAAAATTATGGTTGGGCTGATTATAGGTTCTGGACATCATTACATAATTTAGGGTATTTACCGCGTTGGATTATATTACTGCTTGACTTAGTAGTAGTGTCTTTTACTGGGGTTATTTCTTATTTGCTGATAAATAGGACGGGTGTGTCTATAAAGTCAGATTTATATTTATTAAGTATACTGATTTATCTATCCATAACACTACTGTCCTTTCGTGCTTTTCGTACTTATGCAGGGATTATAAGGCACTCTTCTTATATTGATGCCGTTAAGATATTCTTCGCTCAGTTTACTACTGCTTTTTTGCTTTTGGCCTTCAATAGTTTATATGAGACTATTACTGAAGATCTTATTTATCTTAATGTTGCTATTTTGATTAATGCGGTATTTTCTTTCAGTTGTTTATTTCTATACAGGGTTTTAGTTAAACAGGTTTTCGAAAATTACTTTAACAGTAGTAATGGTAAAAAACTGGTAAGAGCTATTATTTATGGTTCTGATGCCAATGCTATTGCTGTAGCTAATGCGCTTAAATCAGAGATTCCTGGACGATTCAAATTAGTTGGTTTTATAGACAAATCAAGTCATAATAAATCAAAAATGATTTTAGGTTTGCCTATTCTGCAACATAAAAAGAAAATATCTGTAGTCATGAGAGTGTTCAATGCTGAAGCATTAGTTATTGCAGATAAAAGCCTTCTGAAAGAAGAAAAGCTTGCTATTGTAGACGAGTGTCTGGAGTTTAATTATAAGGTATACACAGTTCCTCTAATTTCAGATTGGGAAGATCAAAAAGAGATTTCCAGAAAAATTAAAAATTTCCAAATACAGGATTTACTTGAAAGAAAACCTATAGTTCTTGATAACTATTCAATTTCCTCCCAAATTAAAAATAAAACAATACTTGTAACTGGTGCTGCAGGCTCTATAGGAAGTGAAATTGTTAGACAGGTTTTACAATTTAATCCTAAAAATGTTGTGATGGTTGATCAGGCAGAGACGCCTTTGCATCAACTAGGTCTTGAAGTTGATAGGATGGAATCTCAGGCTAATATTTGTTCTATTATTTGTGATATAAGGAACAAAGGAGCTATGGAAGAAGTTTTTAAGAAATATAAGCCTCAGGTTGTTTATCATGCGGCAGCTTATAAACACGTTCCTCTAATGGAAGAAAACCCTTCCCAGGCCATTTTTGTAAATGTTTTGGGTACAAAGAATATTGCAGATTTAGCTTGTGAGTATGAAGTTGATAATTTTGTAATGGTTTCTACTGATAAGGCTGTTAATCCAAGTAATGTTATGGGGGCGAGTAAACGTATTGCTGAAAAATATGTACAGGCATTACATAATAAAATGGTGGTAGAAAACGGGTATTGTTCCACAAAATTCATTACTACGCGTTTTGGGAATGTTTTGGGATCTAATGGTTCGGTAGTGCCCTTGTTTACTAAGCAAATTGAAGCAGGAGGTCCAATTACCTTAACGCATCCTGATATTATACGATACTTTATGACCATACCGGAAGCTTGTCAGTTGGTATTGGAAGCAGGTGCTATGGGTAAAGGAGGAGAGATTTATATATTTGATATGGGTAAACCAGTTAAAATTATTGATCTTGCCAAAAAAATGATTCGTTTAGCAGGTTTTGTTCCTGATAAGGATATTGAAATAAAAATAATAGGACTGAGGCCAGGAGAAAAACTATATGAAGAATTATTAAACGATACTTCAAAAACACTACCTACCCATCATGAAAAGATTATGGTGGCTCAGGAAGTTTTTGATGATTTTGTTTGCCTAGGTCATCAGGTGGATGATCTAATAATTACAGCAACAGGTTACCAGTCAGAAGAAGTTGTATTTAAAATGAAACAAATAGTTCCTGAGTTTATTAGTATGAATTCTGATTTTGCTACCCTTGATAAAAAGGCATAAAATCCCCTTTTAACTATTTATTCGTTTTTTTTACTTCTAAAAAAAATTATCTTTGCGCTAAATTAACCAATGTTTTCCTCTCACAAATATAACATTCATACCTTAAAATGATAAAAAAGATATTATTGTTTTTTATTGCAGCACTTCTGTTTACTTCTTGTGTACCAAGAGAAAAACTAGTTTATTATCAAAATTTACCTTCTTTTAAAGATGCTAGTAAAAATTTTGAAACTCGTATAAAAGCAGATGATCTTTTAATGATTGTAGTTTCAGCTCCTGGTGATGCTGCTAAGGATTTTAATTTACCGGTTATAGGAGTTACTGGTACTACTACTTTTAGTGGTAGTATTGATGTAGCATCGTCTCAGCAAAGAGTTCAGGCTTATACTGTAAATAAAAATGGTGAAGTTCAGTTGCCGGTTTTAGGTTCTGTAAAAATTAGCGGACTTACAAAAGAAGAGGCTTTAGAGATGTTGAGTGAAAAACTGTCTGTTTATCTTAAAGAGTTTACTGTTAACTTAAGAATTGTTAATTTTAAAGTTACCGTTGCAGGAGAAGTTTCAAGGCCTGGTTTGGTCTCTATTCAAACTGAAAGATTAACATTGCCCGAGGCTATTGCAAATGCAGGAGATATGACTATTTATGGTAAAAGGGATAATGTTTTAGTTATTCGTGAAATTGATGGTGTTAAGACCTACAATTATATTGACATGACTAAAGCTGATTTTATTAATTCACCTTTTTATTATCTTAGTCAAAATGATTATGTGTATGTAGAGCCAAATAAAACCAGAATAAACTCATCAGGTGTTGGTCCCAATGTAAGCGTACTTATATCAGCAACTTCAATATTGATTTCTCTCATAGCTATATTAACTAGATAAAGATGCAAAATAATAATATTCCTGTTTTGACAGAAAATGAAAATGAGACTGGTTTTGATATAAGAGCGCAGTTGGATAAGTATTTGGTGCATTGGAAATGGTTTACTGTTAGTGTTGTAGTTTGTCTTTTTTTAGCTTTTATATATTTAAGATATTCAACTCCCGAATACAGTATTTCGGCTACTATTCTTATTAAGGATGAAAAAAAAGGCGGTGCAACAAATGAATTGTCAGCACTTAGTGAACTTGGTTTGATGTCAAGTAATAGTAATGTTGATAATGAAATAGAAGTTTTAAAAGCACGTACTCTTGTTGAAAATACAGTTAAAAATCTAAATTTTAATATAACATATTACAACAAGGGGAATGTTAAAACATCTGAGGCATATAAGAATTCGTTTGTAAAAGTAAACTTTTTTAATACCTCCGAGAATTTTTTTCAAACCGATACTTCTTTTGTCGTTAAAACTATTTCTGATCTTAAGTATGAATTGTTAGATTCTGAAGGAGAGAAAGTTGGTGTTTATTCTTATGGAAAATCATTACCAACAAAATTTGGTAATATGGTTGTAACCGTAAATACAGATAGTATTTTTGGTGACAGAAATAAGAAGAAAGAGATAATTGTTAAGTTAACTCCAATAAGAAAGGTTGCTGATGCATACAGGAGCAAACTTCAGGTGAATACAGTTAATAAAATGACAAGTGTTGTTTCTTTGTCAATAACTGATAGAGTGCCTCAAAAAGGAGAAGACTTTCTTGATACTCTTATTAGTATTTACAATAACGATGCAGTAAAAGATAAAAACCTTGTAGCCACTAATACGGAAGAGTTTATAAATAAAAGGTTAGAGTCCTTAACAAAGGAACTCGATACTGTTGAAAGAGATGCTGAAAGCTATAAAAGAGGAGAGAGGCTTACAGATATCTTTTCTGATGTAAAACTATCTTTAACTTCGGCTGATGCTTACAGTAAAAGTGTGAACGCTAAGGCGGGTGAGATTGATGTTGTAAACTATATGATTGAGTTTTTAGATAGTGCTGATAATAATAGTACTATGCCAACCAATCTTATGCCTGAAGGAGATGCAGCCTCAATGATTAATGAGTATAATGAACTGGTTCTTCTAAAAACAAGGCAGTCTGAAAGTATGACTATCGAACACCCCCAAATGATTGCTATCGATGCTCAACTTGAAGGATTTAGAGAGAGTATCAAAAAGAGTTTAACTAATTTGTTGTCTTCTCTTAAAATAGCTAAAAAGAATCTGGAAATACAAGAAGATGCGATGGAGGGAAGAGTGGGGCAGGCTCCTCGTCAAGAAAGGCAGTACAGGGTTATTGAAAGGCAAAAAGAAGTAAAAGAAGAATTGTATTTATTTTTACTAACAAAAAGAGAAGAGAACGCTATTACTTTGGCAGTGACTTCTCCTAATGCTAAAATAATAGACCCTGCTTTTGCTAAAGATAAACCTGTTTCGCCAAAAAGCAATGTTATCTTGATGGCAGCTTTGGTTTTAGGTTTGATAATTCCATTTTTGATAATCTATTTAAAGGAACTTTTGGATACTAAGATTCATAGTAATGCCGATCTTGATCATTTAACGGTTCCTTTTCTGGGAGATGTTCCTAGGTCTGAAACGAGTAGTGAGCTGGTTAACCTTCATGGTCGATCAGGTACAGCTGAGGCATTAAGGATTATTAGAACAAATATGGAGTTTATGCTTAATAATGTGCCTGAAGGTATTGCTAAAACCATTTTTGTTACATCTACTATACCAAAAGAAGGTAAAACGTTCGTGTCGGTTAATTTGGCTACAACTATAGCTATGACAGGTAAAAAAGTACTTCTTATAGGTATGGATATACGTAATCCTAAGTTGGATGAGTATGTGAATATACCTTCTAAGGGACTAACTAATTATCTTTCTTCACCTAACGGAGCTAACCTGAATGATTATATTGTCAAGTATGGTGATTTTGAAAGCTTCTATATACTTCCTCCTGGTATAATTCCGCCAAATCCAGCTGAGTTACTTATGGGTAAACGTGTAACAGAGATGTTTGAAAAACTTCAAAAAGAATATGATTACATTATAGTTGATACGGCTCCTGTTAGTTTGGTAACAGATACTATAATCATTGCTCATTTGGCACATTCATTTATTTATGTGTCAAGAGCGAATTATCTTGATAAAAGGATGCTTGTTGTGCCTGAAAATATGTATAAAGAAGGAAAGCTTCCTAATATGGCACTTGTTCTTAATGATACCGATAGGAAAACAGGTTATGGTTATGGTTACGGCTATGGCTATGGTTATGGCGCCGATATGGATGTGTCTAAATCAAGTTGGAAAGATAAAATTTTCGGAAAGAAAAAGCTGTAAGTTTTATTATAGAAAACAGAATATAAAAACAATGCCTTCTTTAAAATTTAAAGAAGGCATTGTTTTTTAAGGCATCTTTTAAAGCATCATGCTTTTTAAAAGGCACTTTGCTTTTAAAAGCCATGGCATGCTTCATATGGTGGGTATCTGATCCGGTGAAGTCAATAAGTTTTTCGTTTAACAGTCTTTCGGCCGTTTTTAAAACACCTTCTCCATAATATCCGGTAACTGAAAGTAAGTTTAGTTGAAACAGGCACCCTGCTTTTTTAAGTTTGTAATACTCTTCAAATTTTGAATGGTAAAACAAATAGCGCTCAGGGTGTGCTAGTACGGGTTTGTAACCTGCTACCTGTAGTTCAAATAATATGTCATATAGGTTTATAGGCGGATTTATGTATGACATTTCGACCAATACATAATTATCTTTAAGTGTAAGTAGTGATTCTGATTTGAATAATTCTACAAAGGTGTCATCCATTAAGTGTTCTGCAGCAGCTTTAAATGGAGAGGTTATATTTTGTTCTTTTAAGAATGAAAGGGTGCTTTCTTCTTTTTTTAATATTCCTTCTTTAGTATTGTTCCATACTCCAGGTAGTATATGGGGTGTTGCCGTGAATTGAGAAAACCCATATTCTTTTAAAGTATTGATAAGTAAAAGTGTATCGTTCTCATTTTTGGCACCATCGTCTATTCCAGGCAATAAATGAGAGTGAATATCTATATAGCCATCCGGAATTAAATCTGCCAGAGCGACTTTTGGTTTATTGAAAAAAAGCAAGGTATTAGGTTTTTTAATTAGTGTTGTAAAATTAATATAAAAGACTAATTTTAAGTGGTGCAGTTTGTTAAAATGTGCTAATTGATGGTTGGGATTGTTTTTATTTTTCTTATCAAAGCAACAGAATTCACTAATAAAAGAGGCAGCATAAGCCAAATATGTACTTTAGTTATTATTAGTATGAGATAAACTGCAAAAAGGAAAAATGATGCATGTATAAGTCTTTTTAAGAGTGTTTTTCTCTTTTTCGGACTCGTTATGGCTATAAGTAGGAAAAGAGGATTAAATAGTAATATATTGTAGTTTAGTAGTAATTCATTATGACTGGAGTATAAACTCACAAAGCAAAAAAGTAACCCCATAAGGCCTGCAAATACCAAATAAGTATTGTAGCCTGCTTTTTTTGTAGTAAGTATAAGTAATCCAAGTATTAAAAGTAAATAACTGTAGAAACTGTTTAGAAAAGAAAAGCTAGTGGTTTGCTCTGTTTTTCCCACAATAGTTTTTTTTAATTTTACTAAAGGCTGTCCATTTTTGATGTTAGTATTGCCAATGCCTTCCATTAGCTCTTTAGGTAGGAAAAGCTTTCCAGATGTATTGTCAGTTTTATATCCAAACAAAAGGTTTACACCTAGGTTCTCATAAAAATGATTGTCCTGGAGGTAAGAGTAGATAATCTCCCTATAAGTTTTTCCTCTATCTGAATTTTCAAGTGAAATAGTAACCTGTTTATTGACAATGTCTGCTACCATAGTGGTGCAGTTGCGGTCTATAAACTTATAGGTGTAATATTTTTTGTCAGAAAAAAGTATACCGTTAAGTTCGTCTGCAATTTTTTGTTTTTGATAATGTGTAAGATTGAGTATTTGTTCATACACGTCGCGACCGTAATACTGATATTCATAAATAAAATCACGATAGGATGCCACCGATACAAAATACTGTAGGTCTCCTTTTACGAATTTGGGATAAAAGTTTGGGGTGTCAAAATCAAAAGTTCCGAAGTTGTATACCGTGTTGATGTTTTTTGCAGGATCAAAAACCCTGATAGCTGTATGTCCGAATACTGAATATAGTTCGTTACCCGACCCACAGGTAAGTACGCTTATTTCGGCTTTATCTGATAAAGGAATTTGTGCAAAGGTTTTGAATGTTGATAAGCTAAAGAAAAGTAGGATTAATAAAGCTCTAAAACTTTGCATGGTATGGTTTATTTATCTGAATATCCCCAAATCTACTTTGAGGGAAAAAATGTTTGAATATAATGCCGCACTTTGGTCGCCAATATCGGTTAGTGCATAATCAACTTCTATGCCTTTATATTTAAAACCAAGACCAATATTAGGCTGGAAGCTTAATTTGCCACTGCCATCAATTTCCCTTACGTTTTGGAAGTTACCAACTCCGCCTCTTAAATAAACGATGTCAATATAACCAAATTCAAAACCAAAAGCCGGGTCAAAACTGATTGACTCAGTAGATACCAAATCATTGGTTTGGGCAAACTGCATGTTTAGGTTGGCCGATGCTAATATACTATAATCATAGCGTATTATAAACTTTTTAGAGAAACCAAGTTGAGCTTTTGGTAACGTAATCTCGTTGGTTTCAGGTAGCTCCTGGTTCTCGCCCGGTATTGCATCACTAATTGTTTGGAATTGCTCTTCATCAATACTCCAAACGTTGTAAGTAGTGGTTATGTCTCTTAACATTAGTCCAAACTTCCAGTTGTCTTTAGTTTGGTATTGTATACCTATGTCAAAACCAAATCCCCATGAGTTGGCAAAATCCCCTATAATCCTTCTGATAACTTTTGCATTGATACCATATTGAAAACCGTCTAACGGGAGTGAGCGGGCATAAGATATGGTAACTCCGTAATCTGCAGCTGAGAAAAGACTTATCCTATTGTAGTCAATATTGCCTTCGCTGTCTATTAATTGAGTGGTATTCATAATATCATCCACTCCAAATCTAATTACCGATATTCCAAAGGCACTTCTCTCGTCAATAGGCATGGCGAAAGCAGCATAGTCGTATTGTGCTATATTGGCAAAATAACTGGCGTGCATAAGTGCCAACTGTTTATCCTTAACCTGAAGTAATCCGGCAGGATTCCAGTAGCCTGAATTAACGTCTCCGGTATGGGCCGTAACAGCATTACTCATTCCCAGTGCAGCGGCATCTACCCCAATGTTCATAAATTCATTAGAGTACTTCCTGACTGACTGTGCATGAGCTATAAAGCAAAAAAACAGTATGGGAAATATAAATTTCTTTTTCAACGCTGTTAAATTTGTGCAAATATGAAATAAAAATCTCAATTACTAAACTCTATTTCTATTAACTTATTGTGTTAACTTTGCAGTAAAATTAAATGCTATGTCAGTTAAGAAACATATTCCGAACTTTATTACGTTACTAAATCTTGCTTCTGGTTTAATAGCTCTTGTGTACGCATTCAATACTAATTTGCAAATGGCATTTTTTTGGGTTTGCATGGGTATCTTTTTTGATTTTTGGGATGGTTTCTTTGCAAGGATACTAAAAGTTCAGGGTAAACTGGGGCTTCAGTTAGATTCTCTGGCCGATATGGTTACCAGTGGTGTAGTTCCGGGAGTAGCTATGTACCAGTTACTGGCTAATATTGCCGACTTAACTGATGATTATAACCTCTCTATTGATAATGGCTATTTGGGCTTATTGCCTTATGTGGGTTTTATTATAACCTTGGCTTCCTGCTACAGGCTGGCAAAATTTAATATTGATGAACGTCAAACCGATTCGTTTATTGGCCTGCCTACACCGGCAAATGCACTGTTTATAATGAGCTTGCCTGTAATATTAAACCAAACTGGGGGTGAGGGCTTGGTATTTGATTTTTTAAGTAATCCTTTTATTCTGGTAGGTATTAGTTTACTGAGTGCTTATTTGTTAAATGCCGAGATTCCTTTATTTTCACTTAAAGTGAAATACTTTAACTGGAAAAATAATAAAATACAGTTCATATTCCTTATAGTGTCGGTATTGTTGTTGTCTTTCTTCCAGTACTTTGCTATTCCTGTAATTATATTGTTTTATGTAGTGCTTTCGGTAATAAACAATATGACTGCTAAACAGGCTAATGGATAACAGGCAGTACAAAAGAAACTATAATAAGGCTTCCAAAAAAGCAAAAGCTATTTACAGGGAAGATAACCGAAAGGTTACACCAGGTAAAATACTTAAGTATTCTTTTTTGGTCTTACTATTGTCTTTTGTTGTGGCAATAGGTTATCAGTACAGGCATGGTTTTTTGTACTATTTGGGTTTTAAGACCAACAGGCGTATTGAAAAGCTTACTAAGGAGGAACGCAAAATTGCCGATCTGAGGATTTACGAGATAGTATCTCGCCACAAGGATAAGGTTTTTGGTTTTGATGTATCTGAATATCAGGGAGATATTGACTGGAGTAAGGTGAAGGAAGGGAATGAGGATTTTGCCATGAAATTCGTATTCGTTAGAGCTACTGCCGGTAAGAATAAGACGGATAAACAGTTTAAGGATAACTGGAAGCAATCAGGCAAAAAAGGATTTATTCGTGGGGCTTATCACTATTACAGGCCAAATGAAAATTCCATAAAACAGGCCGATAATTTTATAAAAACGGTTTCACTGAAAAAAGGAGATCTGCCACCGGTGCTTGATATAGAAAAGATACCAAGTAAGCAAAGTATGGATAGCCTTAAAACCGGACTTAAACGCTGGTTGGATAGGGTTGAGGCTCATTATGGTGTTAAGCCGGTTATTTATAGCGGAGAAAGTTTTTATACTGATTTTTTAAAAAAAGAATTTGAAGGTTATACTTTGTGGATTGCCAATTATAGTTTTTTTGAAGAAGAAATAAGAAAGGAATGGCACTTTTGGCAGTTTACTGATAAAGCTACGATTGAAGGAATTGATGGTAATGTTGATGTGAATATTTACAACGGAGACATTACTGTATTACATACATTGAAGTTACAGTAGTTATTTTTTACCTTATTGATTAATAGTTTTCTATATATTTGGTTTTACCAACAAACCACAGAAAAATGAAAACTACACTTATTTGCCTGCTGACACTCTTAGTTAGCTTAAAAGGCATATCTCAGGATTCCAAATTAACAGTAGCAATTTTAGGTGATCAAACGATTGCTGAAGTAAATATTAATACCGATGAGTTCATGACAGGTATTAAAGCGTTAATGGATATGGTTGAAGAGGAAGGAAAAGCCTTGCCTGAATCATATAGCCTTGCTGTTATGGTTACATTACATAAAGATGCTGATACTGGTTTTGAGGTGTATTCCAAGCCTATGCTTGATCCTGATAAAGTTAGTGCTATGCTTAAAAAGTTCAGGATGGTAAAAATGGGAAGAGCTAAGTTTATTGACTTTCCTGTAGTGATAGGTTTTGATGTGGGTAAGAATTTTGAAGAAATAGAAATTGTATCTCCTCACGATAAAATAGTAAAGGAGTATGAGGAAGCTAATTTGGCCCAGAAAGTTTTACTTAATAAACAGTGGGCCGCCGAACATTTGCCTATTTTAATTGCTTTTGAAAACGGGGTGGAAGATAAGTTTAAGGGAGTGAAAGATTTTGGGGTGCAGTTATCAAAGCTTGACTTTTCCAAAAAGCAAGATATAAAAAAACTTACCGATAATAATCATAATTACTGGAGGGCTACAATGGAAATGAGTTCAGGGAATTTGCTAATCCCTCTTACTAAAATCCTTATGCTAATGAGTCAGGGGGAATTTGATTATGCTTATAAGTTTGCCGAGATTTTGCCTATGTTTTCGGAAAATGGTACTGCAGCGACAGGGTATCTTCGGGAAATAAACTGGAGGCTAGGAATTTTTAATACTCAATTGGAGCAGGAAATAGGGAAGGGCATTGCTCTTCATGACAATGGTGATTATGAAGAGGCTATTTCAGTTTATAAAGCTATTTTAAATCAGTACCCTAATTCTGCCTGGACAATGTATGAGGTTTACTTTTCGGGTAATGCAAAAGATATTCAAGAGGGGAAAGTAGAACTGGAAGACAGAGCAGAATGGGATAAGGCTAAGATTGCTGTGTATGGTGCTAATCCGTTGTATAATATGGATATAAGGGCTAATACCGGTAATGAGGCTTATTTATTGTATAGGAGATTTGAGATGTCGACCCTTTTTAAAAATAAGGATGAGCGTTTAAAGGATGTTTTTGAGTATGCTGATATTGCAATGGATTTAGGGGTGTATGATTTTGCTGCTCAGCTTTTTTGGTTAACGGCTAATTATGATAAAGATGCTTCAGAGAAATCGTTAATGAGGTATATGTATTGTTTGGAAAAGTTAGGAGTTAAGGATTTAAAAGATAATTTTAATTATGACTTTGAAAAAGTTTTCAAGGCTATTGAAAAAGAGAAAGAAGATGAGATGAAAAACAGTCAGGCTTATCAGCAAATGAAAAAATCATAATTTTAGTGTAAAAAAGAAAGCCCGAATCAAAAATTCGGGCTTTCTTTTTTATTTAACTTATATTAAAAACTTTCTTCATCAGGTACTGTGGACGGAGTTGTTTGTTGCTGGAAGTCCAGTTTTTTCTTTCTTAGCTCAAAGTTTTGACCTAAGTATACTTTACGTACCATTTCGTCGCTGGCAAGATCTTCAGGTACCCCTGCCTTAAGTATGTCTCCCTGGAACATAAGGTACGTTTTGTCTGTAATGGCAAGGGTTTCCTGTACGTTATGGTCGGTAATAAGTATACCTATGTTTTTGTTTTTTAACTGTGCTACAATACGCTGAATGTCCTCAACTGCTACGGGGTCAACACCTGCAAAAGGCTCATCCAGAAGGATAAACTTAGGGTCGGTTGCCAGTGCACGGGCAATTTCTGTACGGCGTCGTTCACCGCCCGATAAAAGGTCACCGCGGTTAGTACGTATATGTTGCAGTGAGAATTCGTCTATAAGAGCTTCCATTTTGGCCTCCTGTTCTTTTTTTGACAGGTTGGTAAGCTGTAGTACACTTAGTATATTGTCTTCAATGCTAAGCTTTCTGAAAACCGAAGCTTCCTGGGCAAGATAACCAATACCGTTTTGAGCACGCTTGTACATAGGGTAATCGGTAATATCCATGTTGTCCAGGTATATTTTTCCGCTGTTAGGTTTTACAAGCCCAACAATCATGTAGAATGATGTAGTTTTTCCGGCACCGTTTGGTCCCAGTAACCCTACAATTTCTCCTTGGTTTACCTCAACCGAAATCCCTTTTACAACACTTCGGCCTTTATATGTTTTGACTAGGTTGTCAGCTCTTAAGATCATCTCTTAAATTTCTTTTTTATATTATTGACCCTGACCTTTTTCTTCCAGTGCTTCCCAAAATTCGTAAGCTCTTCTAAGGTGGGGTACTACTATTGTTCCGCCTACCAGAGTGGCTATGCTAAGGGCTTCCATTACCTCTTCTTTCTTAAGCCCTTCTTTGTGGCAGGTTTCCAGGTGGTATTTTACACAGTCGTCACAGCGTAATACTGCAGATGCCACAAGGCCCAGTAATTCTTTTGTTTTAACATCAAGAGCGCCTTCCATATAGGCGTTTGTGTCAAGGTTAAAGATACGTTTTATTATTTTATTGTTATCGGCCAGAAGTTTGTCGTTCATTTTCTGGCGGTAGTCGTTAAATTCCTGTACTATATCGCTCATCTCTAATTAGCTTTAGTTATCTCACTTTTCTTTCCTATTCTTACAGCAATAAATATACTTAGTTCATATAGTATTGCCAGTGGTACGGTAACTATAACCTGACTTACTACATCCGGTGGGGTTACTACTGCTGCGACAATAAGCATAATCACGTAGGCATATTTTCTGTATTTCCTCAAAAACTCAGCCGAAACCAGTCCTACTTTAGCAAGGAAGTATATGATTATAGGTAGCTCAAAAATCAGACCACATGAAATAACAGTGGTTTTGATAAGGCTTAGGTAAGAATCCAGGTCAATGTCGTTTTTGACAATTTCACTAATTCTGTAATTGCCTAAAAAGTTAATTGATAGCGGTACGATAAGGAAATATCCGAAAAAAACACCAAGGAAAAACAGTATTGAGGCAGAGAATATAAATGCCATAGCATATTTACGCTCCCTGTCATAAAGTGCCGGACGTATAAACTTCCAGAACTCCCATAAAATTATAGGGAATGCTAAAATAAAACCTGCTGTTATTGAAGTCCAGATATCGGTAGAGAACTGACCGTCCATGCGTCTACTCTGAATTTCAAAAGGTAGTTCGGTGATACAGAAACTTTTGTCTAAGTCGTATTTATTTGCCAAATCGCAAAAAAACTGATAGGTGAGAAAGTCACCG
This sequence comes from Flavobacterium rhizophilum, assembly GCF_046000485.1. Classification (NCBI taxonomy): domain Bacteria; kingdom Pseudomonadati; phylum Bacteroidota; class Flavobacteriia; order Flavobacteriales; family Flavobacteriaceae; genus Flavobacterium; species Flavobacterium rhizophilum. The sequence continues at coordinate 240,301 of NZ_JBELQB010000002.1, read as the reverse complement.
CTTGCGGGGGCAAATATGATATTGTCAAAAATGAATTTACTAAAGATAAAAGCTATAACACCGCAAATTAATATTGCTAATGTACTTCTTATCAGTAACCATCTCAGTTCTTCGAGGTGGTCAAGGAAAGACATTTCCCCTGCAGTTGTTTTTTTAGCGTTTTTGGCCATTTATTTATACTATTCCTTCTTTTAAAATATCATGTAAATGCAGTATGCCTTTGTACTCTCCGTTTTCCTCTACTACCAGCTGTGTGATAGCAAAATTTTCCATAGTGTTAAGAGCATCTGCAGCCATTTCTGTTGGCTTTATTGTTTTTGGGTTGTGTGTCATTATATCTTTGGCTACAACTCCTGCAATATTATCCCTGTCGTTAAGCATTCTTCTTATATCTCCATCGGTAATAATGCCTACAACTTTTTTCCCTTCAAGTACTGCTGTAACACCAAGTCTTTTTGCCGATATCTCAAAAATAGCCTGTTTAATGCTGCTTTCAGGAGATACTGCAGGTTTGTGAGTGTCATCCAGCATGTCGCCTACACGTAATAATAATTTTTTGCCCAACGCACCACCGGGATGGTATTTGGCAAAATCCTCACTTTTAAAGTTGTTAAGCTCCATAAGGCATACAGCAAGGGCATCGCCTAAAACGAGCTGTGCTGTAGTACTGTTGGTTGGTGCCAGGTTGTTAGGGCAGGCTTCACTTTCTACATACGCATGAAGTACATAATCGGATTCTTTTCCTAAAAACGAATTTTTATTGGCAGTCATGCCAATAAGTTTGTTGCCGTAACGTTTTAATAACGGAGCGAGTACTTTGATTTCAGGACTGTTGCCGCTTTTTGAAATACAAATAATCACATCTCCTGGTTGTACCATACCTAAGTCGCCATGAATAGCTTCGGCTGCATGCAGGAAAAGGGATGGGGTTCCGGTAGAGTTAAGCGTTGCAACAATTTTGCTGGCTATAATGGCGCTTTTGCCAATTCCGGTAACAACCAGCCTGCCTTTGCTCTGGTGTATTATTTCGGTGGCCTTCGCAAAATCCTCATCAAGGTAGTTTACAAGGTTAGCAATGCTCTCGCTTTCAGTAAGTATAGTTTTTCTGGCTGAATCCAGTATTGCCTGTGTATTTATCAAGATTGTGAAATGTTTAAAAAGTTGCGCGTATTAAAGATTTTTGTATCTTTATGTTCTGCAAATTTATGTAAATTACTATTAATAAATAATGAAATCGACCGAAATTGACTTACACAAAGAGTTAAAAAAATATTTTGGTTTTAACAAATTTAAAGGTCTCCAGGAAGGTGTTGTAAAAAGTATCATAACGGGACAAAATACATTTGTTATAATGCCAACAGGTGGCGGAAAATCACTGTGTTATCAGTTACCTGCTTTGGTGCTCGATGGAACGGCGATTGTAGTTTCCCCGCTAATCGCGCTGATGAAAAACCAGGTTGATGCCATAAGGAGTCTTTCGTCAGAACAGGGAATAGCACACGTTTTAAATTCTTCCCTTACAAAAACAGAAGTTAATCAGGTAAAAAGTGATATCACTAACGGTATTACCAAGCTTTTGTATGTAGCGCCCGAATCGCTTACTAAGGAAGAATATGTTACTTTTTTAAGAGGGGTTAAGCTGTCTTTTGTCGCGATAGATGAAGCGCACTGTATCTCGGAATGGGGGCATGACTTCAGGCCTGAATACCGTAATTTAAGAAGTATCATAAAACAGTTGGGAGATGTGCCTGTAATAGGACTTACCGCAACTGCAACACCTAAAGTTCAGGAAGATATACTGAAAAACCTTGACATGTCTGACGCTAATGTATTTAAAGCATCATTCAACAGGCCTAATCTTTATTATGAAGTAAGACCAAAAGCTAAGACAGTTGAGTCTGACATTATTAGGTTTATAAGGCAGCACAAAGGGAAATCAGGGGTTATTTATTGCCTGAGCCGTAAAAAGGTTGAGGAAATAGCGCAGGTATTACAGGTAAACGGTATTAGTGCCGTGCCATACCATGCCGGACTGGATGCTAAAACACGTGCCAAGCATCAGGACATGTTCCTTATGGAAGATGTTGATGTGGTGGTGGCAACTATTGCATTTGGTATGGGTATCGATAAGCCGGACGTTCGTTTTGTAATTCACCATGATATACCAAAGTCGCTTGAAAGCTATTATCAGGAAACGGGTAGGGCAGGTCGTGACGGAGGTGAAGGGCATTGTTTGGCTTACTATTCGTACAAGGATATAGAAAAGCTGGAGAAATTCATGTCGGGCAAACCAGTAGCAGAGCAGGAAATAGGTTTTGCACTGTTGCAGGAAGTAGTAGCTTATGCCGAGACTTCAATGTCAAGACGAAAATTCCTTCTTCATTATTTTGGTGAGGAATTTGATGATGTGAATGGTGAAGGTGCTGATATGGACGATAATGTTCGTAATCCTAAAAAGAAATCAGAGGCTAAAGATCAGGTGGTAATCTTACTGGAAACGGTTAAGAATACCAAACAGATGTATAAGTCTAAAGAAATAATATTTACACTTACAGGGAAGGTTAATGCGCTTATAAAAGCCCATAAAACCGATTCTCAGGCTTTCTTTGGGAAGGGTAAAGAATATGATGATAAGCACTGGATGGCGCTTATAAGGCAGGTGCTGGTAGAAGATTATCTGTCTAAAGATATTGAGACATATGGTGTGCTTAAGCTTACCCCTAAAGGAGAGGAGTTTATTGCTAACCCTGTGTCGTTCATGATGACGGAAGATCATGACTACGGTAACGATAGTGATGACGCTATAGTGACAGCAGCAAAATCGGGTGGAGGTACTACCGATGAGGCTTTGGTAAATATGCTTAAAGATCTTCGTAAAAAAGTAGCCAAAAAACTGGGTGTTCCGCCGTTTGTGGTATTCCAGGATCCTTCGCTGGAAGATATGGCTTTAAAGTATCCTGTTAGTGTTGCCGAACTGAGTAATGTACACGGTGTAGGTGAAGGTAAGGCTAAAAAATACGGTAAGGAATTTGCCGACCTTATTGCCCGCTATGTTGAGGATAATGATATTGTAAGGCCGGATGATCTTGTAGTGAAATCTACAGGGGCTAACTCTGCACTTAAGTTGTATATTATCCAGAATGTGGACAGGAAACTTCCGTTAAGTGATATCGCCAGTGCTAAAGGCTTGGATATGGATGCTCTGCTTAAAGAAATGGAGCAGATTGTATATTCGGGGACTAAACTTAATATCAAGTATTGGATTGATGAAATACTTGATGAAGATCAGCAGGAAGAAATCCATGAATATTATATGGAATCAGAATCTGATAATATTAAGGACGCACTTAAGGAGTTTGACGGTGATTATGATACCGAAGAGTTAAGGCTTATGCGTATTAAGTTTATAAGTGAAGTTGCTAATTAAATTAGCAATACATAAAATGATAAAAAGAAAAACCCTGAGAGATCTCAGGGTTTTTCTTTTATATGATATTTAATGTTTTTAGTCTGAATTACTGACCGCTAATTACTCTTCATAGAGTTCGCCTCGATGGGGTTTGAGTGCATCGCGCACCTGTATCATGTGTTCATCGGTAACTACCATATAAGCTATGGCATGCATATCGCTTATTGCTTTAAAACCTGTAATGTTTAATGGTAGTTTTTCTATGGCTATATATTCCTTAAGGTGTATTTCATGGTGTTCGGCGGTTTTTGCTCCTGCCGGTCCTTTAAAATCCCATATCAGTTTTATTTTTCTCATGTATAATTGTTGCAGTTAGGGGCGGTAAAGTTACAAAGTTTAGTTAATCTGTAAGGTTTTTAAAAGTGATGTAGGTTTTATTTATTCAAACTTTTATATTTATCAGTTGACAAACCTCCGTATTTATGAAAATTGAATATTTAAAAGAGTTAGAGCTGAATCCGTGTGATTATATATATTCCCATTTTGTGAATGAGCCTATTTCATTAACTGAAATTGAAAACCTTGAGCGGTTGTATAATAATGGAAAGCCTTTTCCAAAAGCCTTAAAAGAGCTGCTTTTTCTGGCTGGGACATATTGTTATATTCTTGATTATGGCATTTTTAATTCACAACAAGAGATGCAGGATTTTGTTAGAGAATTACTTGATGAGGATAATCTTTCAATAGAAAGGCCTTTTTTTGTAATAGATGTGTATAATGCTGGCGATCAGTTTTTATATGTTTATCTTGATGAAGGGAACAATCCTGCGGTATATGAAGGATTTCATTATTTTGAAATTAATTTTAATGGATATTCGCATTTGACTTCTAGTAGTTTGCAAAAATTCATAGAGTCTCAAATAGGAGCGGTAAAACAGGGTGGAAATGCTTTTTAATCTGTTCGCTTTCCTTTTTATTACTAATCATAATTTAATACTTAGTAAACCTAACTAATAAAAAAAATGAAACACTATTTACTTACAGCTTTATTTATAACCTCATTTTCTTTTGCACAGGAACTAACTTTAGAAAGGGCTAACGGACTTGCCGGACTACCGTTAAAATGTATGCAACAGGAGTTTCCCAATAAAATGGGACAGCTTATTGCCGATGCTTCCGAGCTGGGGACGCCCCAACAACTGCATCCTGCCTTTTATGGCTGTTTTGACTGGCATTCTTCGGTACACGGGCATTGGAGTTTGGTATATCTGCTTAGTAAGTTTCCTGATATTAACAGGAAAGAAGAGATTATAAGTAAGCTACAGGTAAATTTGAGCAAGGCTAATATTGAGCAGGAAGTAGCCTATATGAGCAAAAAACATGAAAAGGCTTTTGAGCGCACGTATGGCTGGGCATGGCTTTTAAAACTTCAGTTGGAGTTAGAAAGATCTCCTGTTGATGAGGTGGAAGAACTTGCTGTTAATGTAAAGCCGCTGGCCGACTTGATTGTTGCCCGATACATAGAATTCCTGCCTAAGCTTAACTATCCGGTTAGGGTAGGTACACATACAAACACTGCTTTCGGGATGTCACTGGCATGGGATTATGCCGTGTATTCTGGTAATACCGAACTTCAGCGTGTGATTAAGGAAAATGCATTACGACTGTTTAAAGATGATGCCGACTGCCCTTTTGACTGGGAACCAAGCGGTACTGATTTCTTGTCACCATGTATGGAAGAAATGGCAATAATGCAACGTGTAATGCCCGAAAAAGACTTTTTAAAATGGCTCAAAGGTTTTGCAAAGCAATTGTTTGATAAAAACTACAATTGGGAGCCGGGTGAGGTATCCGACCGGAATGATGGCCACCTTGTACACCTTGACGGACTTAACTTTAGCCGCGCCTGGAATATGTACAGGCTGGTAAGTCAGTACCCAAAACAGTTTGGTCATTTGATTCCGTTAGCCAATCATCATTTTAATTATTCGTTACCGGCTATTGTAGATGGTAATTATGAAGGCGAACACTGGCTGGCTTCATTTGCGCTTCATGCTTTTGAAGAGAAATCTTATTTATCTCTTAAAATGTAATATTGCTTTCTCATTGTTCCATAAAAATCTTTAGGAGTTAAACTAATATTTTTTTTGAGTTCTCTTTTCTGCTTGTTTGATAGAGTGTCCCAAATGTTTCCTGATTTAAGTTTGGTTATAATCCAATCGTTATCCGGGTATATTAGTTTTTTGTTTTTTATTATAAATATTTCTGTTCCTTTATATCTTGATTTAGGGTTTTTTATAGTATCAAAAACAAGAACTAAAGTGTCTTGTTTGACACTCCATGTTCCTACAGAGTTATCATTCATCATGTCTCCTCTGAAATTTTTAACAAATGTACTGTCTTCTTTTAATTCGATAGACTGGCTGAACATTCCATATGCAGGAAAATTAGTTGAGTATATTCCGGTATGGAATTTTTTTGAGCATGAAGTTATCATAATCAATGTGAAAAAAAAGATTAACGATAGATTTAACTTTTTTCGCATGCGATGTGTTTATTAGGGATATGAAATTAAACACCTAAAGTAATAAATTAAATAATTATTTTTGCGGAATGCCAAGAGAACTCCAGATACAGGTAGCCCCAGAGGTTGCCGCACAGCAGCATTTGCTTACAGAGCATGTTGCTAAGCTTATGCAGGTTAGCCCTGACGAGATTAATCATATCGCTATTGTAAAGCGCTCTATTGATGCGCGCCAAAAGGCTGTTAAAATAAATCTTAAGCTTGCAGTATACTGGAAGGAAACGTATACCGAAACTACTATTCCTTTGCCGGACTATAAAGATGTTTCCAATAGTAAGGAAGTGATTGTTGTAGGGGCAGGGCCTGCCGGGTTGTTTGCAGCACTGCAACTTATTGAACTAGGTATTAAGCCTATTGTTATAGAAAGGGGCAAGGATGTACAGGAGCGCAGGCGTGATCTTAAAGCTATTAATCGCGAACATATTGTGGACGAAGATTCCAACTACTGTTTTGGTGAGGGTGGTGCAGGAACCTATTCTGACGGGAAATTGTATACCCGTTCCAAAAAACGTGGAGATGTAGACCGTATCCTGAAACTTTTTGTGGCTTTTGGTGCTGCCGATAATATAATGGTGGAGGCACATCCGCATATTGGTACTAACAAACTGCCTAAGATAATCAAATCCATGCGCGAAAAGATTATTGAGTTTGGCGGTGAGGTGCTTTTTGATACCCGTGTAACCGATATACTGGTGAAAAATAACGAAATAGAAGGTGTGGTTACCCAGAATAATGATGTAATCAATGCCAAAAAAATAATACTGGCAACAGGGCATTCTGCAAGGGATGTATTTGAATTGCTGGACCGTAAAAAAATCTTCATTGAAGCGAAGCCTTTTGCGCTTGGTGTAAGGGCAGAGCACCCGCAAACCTTAATAGACAGCATACAGTACAGTTGCGACTTTAGAGGTGATTACCTGCCGCCGGCACCATATAGTATAGTAAAGCAGGTAAACGGCAGGGGTATGTATTCCTTCTGTATGTGTCCGGGTGGTGTTATTGCACCTTGTGCTACCAGTCCGGGAGAAGTTGTGACTAACGGATGGTCGCCTTCAAAACGGGATCAGGCTACGGCTAACTCGGGTATTGTAGTGGAGCTTAAACTCGAAGATTTTAAACCTTTTGCCAAGTTTGGCGCACTTGCAGGGATGGAATTCCAAAAGAGTATTGAACAAAAAGCCTGGCATTTGGCAGGCGAAACCCAAAGGGTGCCTGCGCAACGCATGATCGATTTTACACAAAGCAAAGTATCTGCCGATATTCCTAAAACGTCTTATGTGCCGGGAACAACTTCGGTTGAACTGGGTCAGGTATTTCCGGTATTCATTACTGAGGTAATGAGGCAGGGTTTTGTGGATTTTGGTAAATCCATGAGGGGATACTTAACTAATGATGCCATACTCCATGCTCCCGAATCAAGAACCTCATCACCGGTGCGTATACCCCGTGATCCTTATACGCTGGAACACTTGCAGATAAAAGGACTTTATCCATGTGGTGAAGGTGCGGGTTATGCCGGAGGAATTATTTCTGCCGCGATAGACGGGGAGAAATGTGCTATAAAATGTGCTGAAGAGTTTAAATAATAATCTGGATATAACATAAAAAAGCAGCCTCAGTAAGGCTGCTTTTTTATGTATGAGAAAATTTTATTTTTTGTGCTTTATCGTGTTTATTGCCTTTTCTTCAATTTCATTTTTCTGTTCTTCATTAAGGTAGGAGTATATTAACGATAAGGCAAAATTGTTTTCTACTGTAACCAGGTAAGTCTGGTAAACAGGTACTCCTTCAATATCTACCGTCATATTCATTTGGTAAAAGTCAATGCCGTTTATTGTTCTTTTCTCAAACTCTTTATCTATTTCTGTTATTGCTAAAGCACTTCCCATAATTAGCTTTTGGGCGTGATTAAGGTATTGTTTGCCTGTCTTTATTGCAGTGGCATTTTTAATATTTTCTGCTACCAGCATAAAATTGGCATTATAGTCCATAACATCATCTTCCTCATCATATTTAAAAACAACAAGTAGTGAAGCTGTGTTTATTTCAGAAGCTTTAATACGGGCTTCGGTATTTTCATTTCCTCCGGCAACAATCTTTCTGCCTTCATTTGTTAGCTCTTTTATTTCTTCCTTGTTTTGCGGATGCCAATTTTTAGGGACATTCATTTCAAGATTAAAAAATGTGTTGCTGTATTTTTCATTTCTTATCCTTCCGTAATCAAAGCCTTTTTCTTCATCAATTGGTTTTACAGAAGAGTTGTTGCATCCGGTAAGTAATGCAAAAGTGGCAAGTAACAGTAGCTTTAAGGCTTGTTTCATAAATATGGTTTTAAGGGCGTAAAAATAATTAAATTACAGTAATTCGCTACAGTTGTATATAGCGAAAAGTTTGTTTGCTATATTAGCGAAAAAATAATCTATGAAAAAAATATCAGCCTTACTCCTGATGTTACTGCCTCTTATTGCTTTTTCACAAAACAATTTTAAAGCAATCGATTCTGTTTTATCTGTTTATGATCAGGGTATTGTGCCTGGTGTTTCTGTTAGTATTGCAAAAAACGGCAAAGTGATTTATAGTAGAAATGTAGGTTATGCAGATATTGAAGCCAGTAAAAAAATAGACGACAAAACACTGTTTTGTATGGCATCTGTATCAAAACAGATTACTGCTGCCTGTATTGTTTTGCTGGAACAGCAGGGCAAGCTCAGCCTTGAGGATAAATTATCTAAATATTTTCCTGATTTCCCTGAGTATGCTAATACTGTTAGCATTGTTCATCTTTTAAATCATACCAGTGGTATAAAGGATTATATTGTTTTATCTATGTTAAAAGGGGATGATTATATGCTGTATAATGATAAGGACATGTATGATATTCTAAAAAGGCAGAATCTTGATTTTGAGCCTGGAAGTGAATATTCTTATTCCAATTCAGGATATTGGTTTTTGGTGAGAATTATAGAGAAAATATCGGGTAAGTCAATTATTGATTTTGCTCAGGAGAATATTTTTCTCCCTCTTGAAATGAATAATACTAAGTATACCTATGATTCCTATTCTGTAGAAAATATGTCAAAAGGGTATGTTGAAACAGATGAAGGGTATGAGATTGCACCACAAAAGGAGGGTTTGATTTCGGGAGCGGGTATTGTTTCTTCTGTGTATGATATGCAAAAGTGGCTATTTGAGATGCATACTCAAAAAGTTTTTGGTACTGCCTTTTGGGACATAATGTTAAATAAGAAGGTTTTTGAAATAGGTAAGGATGATTTTTATACTAAAGGTCTAGCTATTAATGTTTATTTAGGAGAAAAGCGTATTGAGCATGGAGGAGATGTAGATGGTTTTCATACTCTAACTGAATATTTTCCTGAGCAAGAGCTAACGGTTGTCATATTTAGCAATAATGATCAGGTAAGCATAAATCAAATCAACAAAACCTTATTAAGTATTTTTTTTAAGAGGACATTTTCTTTTGTAGAAGAAGAGGAAAAAAATAAAAAAGTTAACGGAGTAAAACTTACTGAAGCTGAATTAAAAAAATATATCGGAGGTTATGTTTTTTCGCCTTACTCATTTAATGTAAGTATTAAAGAGGGAGAGCTCTTTTTAGTACAGGAATGGAATGGAGTTGGTTATTCGGTTCTGGCTTTAGGTGAAGATAAATTTGCTGATAATGATAATAAAGGTGTTTTATTTACCTTTTCTGATATTAAAAATGATAGTGCAGGTTTACTGGTGTTAAATCAAAATGGTAAAAAATATGAGTTTGAAAGAAAGCCTGAATTCCAAGATGTTCATGAGTTTGTAGGTAGCTACTATTCAGCAGTTCTTGATGTAACATATAATTTTATATTAGAGGAAGGTGATTTATGGTTTGTGATAGGGTCTGAAGAATCAGTTCCTCTTTTGCATCAGGGTAAAGACAGATATGTCTCTCCTTTTGGGAATCTGATTTTTAAGAGGGATAAAAAGAGTAAACTTACAGGGTTTAGTTTCTCACATGACAGAGCCAGAAATATTGAATTTGTAAAAGTGCCTGCTACAGAATAAGGTGTGATCTGTATGCTGCGTTTATTGTTTTTGCTGTTATTAACGGCTGGAAATATGTTGTTAAAAGTTACGGACTTTTTTGCCTGGCTTTTCTTTGTAATCAAATCTAATCAAACAATTATGAAAAAAATATCAACGATACTCTTGATGTTGTTACCTCTTATTGCTTTTTCACAAAACAATTTTAAAGCAATCGATTCTGTTTTATCTGTTTATGATCAGGGTATTGTGCCTGGTGTTTCTGTTAGTATTGCAAAAAACGGCAAAGTGATTTATAGTAGAAATGTAGGTTATGCAGATATTGAAGCCAGTAAAAAAATAGACGACAAAACACTGTTTTGTATGGCATCTGTATCAAAACAGATTACTGCTGCCTGTATTGTTTTGCTGGAACAGCAGGGCAAGCTCAGTCTTGAGGATAAATTATCTAAGTATTTTCCTGATTTCCCTGAGTATGCTAATACTGTTAGCATTGTTCATCTTTTAAATCACACTAGTGGTATAAAAGACTACTTAGCATTGTCTATGTTGAGGGGGCATAATCATAAAGATTATACGAATGAAATGTTAGAGGAGATGCTTAAAGTACAGGAGCTTGACTTTGAACCGGGAAGTACTTTTTCTTATTCCAATTCAGGATATTGGTTTTTAGTGAGGATTATAGAGAAAGTATCGGGTAAGTCAATTATTGATTTTGCTCAGGATAATATTTTTCGTCCTTTAAAAATGAAAAATACTCAATATAGTTATGATCCGTACTCAGTAAAACATATGTCAAGAGGCTATGTGGAAACAGATGAAGGCTATGAAGTTGAACCCCAAAAAAAACATTTAATTTCGGGAGGGGGTGTTATTTCTTCGGTGCAGGATATGCAAAAGTGGCTGTTTGAAATGTATAGTCAGAAAGTTCTTGGTGCCGAATTTTGGAACCGCATGCTTAATGAGGAGTTTTATGATTTTGGTAATAACAATTTTTGTACGAAAGGATTATTTATAGGTGATTACTATGGTACGAAACGTATTCAGCATGGGGGCGATGTTAAAGGTTTTCATACAGTAATAGAGTGTTTCCCGGAGCAGGGAGTGACTGTTGCAATGTTTAGTAATAACGATAATGTAAATGTTTATGAGTTTAATAAACCTGCATTGAGCAGCTTATTAAATTTGAAATATAAAACAGAGGTTAAGAATGATGTTGTCCAAACAGAAGAGCAACCGATTTTTGATCCCGCTAATGAAACTGATTTAAAGCAATATGAAGGAGATTATGGTTCTGAGTTGGGATTGTTCTTTAATGTAAGTGTTAAAGACAGTGTTCTCTATTTTGTGCAGAAATGGGATGGAGGTAGTTATCCTGTTGTGCAGATAGGAGCTAATAAATTTAAAATAGCCGGAGATCCAATCTTTTTTGAGTTTACTGATATAAATAACGGAACAGCAAATTTATTAAAGATTAATCAGGAAGGAGAAGAGTATGTTTTTAAGAAAGGATTTCAGTTGCCTGATTTTGGTGATTATTTAGGGAAATATTACTCAAAAGTACTCGATGTAAACTATGAGTTCGTTTTGGAAGGTGAACTATTGGCATTTAAGCCGCAAGGGGCTGATGAGGTAAAGATTGTTACTGTAAAGGAAAACGATAAAGCTGATACCTTTTGGGGGGGTATGTCTTTTGTAAGGGATGATAAAGGTAATATTACCGGTTTTTCACTGTCACATGAGAGAGCCAGAAATATAGAATTTGTAAAAGTACCTGCTACGGAATAGGGATTTCCTCTTCATGTAGCTTATGTCCGCCTTTGTCATAGTAAATACAGGTCATGGCTACCATGTCTATTACCCATTTGTCTACACCATCCTGAGCTGCATGTTGGCAAAAAGTCTTATAATCGGTTTCGCCTGCCTGATGGGTATTGAGATGATGGATAAAATCAATGGGGTGGCCTGAATCGGCAACTTCAAGATTGTCGTATTTTGGGTTTGACTGTACTCTGTAATTATCACAACCCCAGTATACGGTGTGACCGTCTTTTACATAGGTGTTGTAACGAATAACGCCTAGTTTTATTAAATCCTGAATGTATTGGGGGAAATCGGCACCACTTTTAACATTAGAGTGCGCTTCTTCAATTTGGTCAATTGTAAACATACTCCTTAAATTTTAATATAAAGATACGTAAAAGATTGATGTATAATTGTGTAACTTGTAATATTAACTAAATAAGTCAAATTACCAACAGGCTTCTTTTCCACTAAGAATTTCTTATTTTTGAAAGCTATTAAAATATCATGACAGAAGAAAAAGTAATACTTGTAAACGAAAAAGACGAACAAATAGGGCTTATGCCAAAAATGGAGGCGCATGAAAAAGCGCTGTTACATCGCGCTTTTTCAGTTTTTATCCTGAATTCAAAAAATGAGATAATGCTGCAACAAAGAGCAGCCGATAAATATCATTCACCATTGCTATGGACAAACACTACCTGTAGTCATCAGCGTGAAGGAGAAAATAATATTCAGGCTGGTAACCGCAGGCTTATGGAAGAGATGGGATTCCAGACAGAACTGAAAGAACTGTTTTCCTTTATCTATAAAGCTCCGTTTGATAACGGTCTTACAGAGCATGAACTTGATCATGTCATGATAGGGTATTATAACAACGAGCCTAATATTAACCCTGAAGAGGCTGAAAGCTGGAAGTGGATGAGTATTGATGCTGTGAAGGAGGATATGAAAAACCATCCGGAGCACTATACAGTGTGGTTCAGGATTATATTTGACGAGTTTTACCATTATCTGGAAGATCATAAATTACCTAACTAATGAGAGTAACTGTTAGCAGAAAAGCACATTTTAATGCCGCACACCGCCTGTACCGCAAAGACTGGAGCGACGAGCAAAATGATGCTGTTTTCGGGAAATGTAATAACCCCAATTTTCATGGGCACAACTACGAGCTTATAGTGAGTGTTACGGGTAATATTGACCCAAAAACCGGATATGTTATAGACATCAAGGTGCTTAAGGATATTATTAATGATGAGGTTGAAGAACCTTTTGATCATAAAAACCTAAATGTTGATGTGCCTGAGTTTAGGGATTTAAATCCTACCGCCGAAAATATAGTGGTAGTGATTTGGAATAAAATAAGAAAGCGTATTGATGCTGCCATGGATATTGAAGTGGTGCTGTATGAAACGCCCAGAAACTTTGTTACTTACCGCGGTAACTAAAGCAACTATATTAATAATAAGACACTCAAATGGAATTATATCCGCTAATTTTTGAACCGATTTTAAAAGACAGGATTTGGGGAGGCACTAAGTTGCAATCTGATCTTGGGAAAAATATACCGACACAAACAACAGGGGAGAGTTGGGAACTTTCATCTGTACCCGGAGATGTAAGCGTAGTTAGTGAAGGTGTATATAAAAACAAACCACTTAGCGAATTGTTAGAGCAGTTTCCGCAGGAAATACTGGGGCAAAAAGTACATGAGCAGTTTGGTACACAGTTTCCGTTACTGTTTAAGTTTCTTGATGCAAAAGATGATCTTTCAATACAGGTACACCCTAACGACGAGTTGGCCAAGCAACGCCATAACTCTTTCGGAAAAACCGAAATGTGGTATGTTATGCAGGCAGACAAAGGAGCCAGGATTATTGTAGGTTTTAAGCATAAGTCAAGCCCAGAAGAATATTTAGAACACTTAAATAACAAAAATCTTATTGAGATACTTAATGAGGTTGAGGTTAAAAAAGGAGATGTGTTTTTCCTTGAAACAGGAACCATACATGCTATAGGTGCCGGAATTGTTATAGCTGAGATACAACAAACATCAGATATTACTTATCGTATTTACGATTGGGATAGGGTAGATGCTCAGGGGAAATCAAGAGAGTTACACGTAGAGCAGGCACTCGACGCGATGAACTACAATACTACCGATACACAAAAGCAATATGCCCAAACAGAAAATAGTGCTAATGTAATGGTGAATTGCCCTTATTTTACAACCAGCTATTTTCCGTTAAACGGAGAGGCTAATATCAATAAAGACGGAAGTAGCTTTACGGTATATATATGTACAGAGGGTGAATATAGCTTTGAAAATGATGGAAAATCATATTCATTTAAAAAAGGAGATACCATACTGGTACCTGCAGCCTTAAAGGGTTTCTCACTTAAAGGGGAGGCTACTTTGTTAGAAATATGTATTTCTTAACAGAGAAGGAGAAAATTAGTTGTAATTTTGCGAACAATTTAAAATTAAAATAAAGATGGCAAGTGTAAGAACTTTAAAAAAAGACATTAATTTCGTTTTAGGAGATATTATCGAGGCAGTTTACATTTGGGAGATGACAACTCAGGGAAAACCAACTCAGGAGTCAGAAGCTATTATAGATGAGGCGATTACTGTTTTTGATAATTTAATTACAAAAATTAACGAGAAAAACGTTGAAAATAAAAAAGATCATTTCAGGAAAATAAATAAAGAACTGGAAGAATCTGCTGGTCAGCTTGTTGCGAAAATCAACGCGCTGTAAGAAAAAATTTCAATAAAAAAGTGCAAATTTTTTTTTGGAAAATTCAAAACCAGTATTATATTTGCACCCGTATTGAGACGCCGGTGTAGCTCAGCTGGCTAGAGCAGCTGATTTGTAATCAGCAGGTCGTGGGTTCGAGTCCCTCCATCGGCTCAATAAAAAAACCGCTTCAGAAATGAAGCGGTTTTTGTTTTTTATAGCTTTTCCGTATTACATGTATTATTTCTCTGTTACCCTCTTTACTATATTTTTTATTTCAGGATAAAAAACGATTTTAAAGGGTGAATTTGGTAAAATTAATATGATTAGTGCTGCTAATGGTGAAAAGTGTTTTTAAACGCTTCTTTTTGCTTTGTAGTTATAAAAAAAACAGCAAGGTGTAAGCCCTGCTGTTTTTTTACTTTAAGTGAAGAGTTTTTTATTCTGCTGTGTCCTCTTTTTTTCTGTTATTAATAAATTCAGTAAGCATTTTTCCGTAATGTGATTTTGCTATCTCAGGTGTCATGCTTTTTTGTATGGTGTCCAGAAGTTTGATATTAGCATCATATACCTCAGAAAGTGCTATGTAAGGTCCTATTGGCTTATCAGCATTATTAAGTGCAAAGTTTATAGTTGCCAGATATCTTGTTTTGGTTATTTTTTCACTAGCCTTTTCAATGCTATCAAGCCGTTGGACATTGCCTGTTTTTGTAGCCTCAAGGTTTTTCTCCATAAGGTCCAGGTTCATATTGGTATAGCGCTTTTTAATTTCCAAAAAGCTTTCATATAGTTTCTGGTTTTCAGAACCTGTAACTTTGGCACGGCTATAAAACCCTTCAATGTCTGAATTTATAGTTATATCGCCCGGTTCGGCAAAAAACGGAAGCTGATTGTCTACAGAATTGGTTTGTCCCCTGTCTAAAATAAGGTATAGCATTTCAGGCTCTTCTATATTTAAATCACTGTTAAATGTTGATTTGCCGTTAATTATAATGCTATCCAAAGTGACAAGGTTAGTGTCTACTATTCTTTTTATATAAAGCTTACCCTGTTTAAAACCTTTAATGTTTCCGGATATATGTAAGTTGGTTCCGGCTTTATGTTCTTCTTTACAGGCAAAAAGTGCAGCTGCTGCAAACAGGGCTAAAATAGTTTTTTTCATAAATCAATACTGCGGTTAAATTTTTCGCAAAGTAATAAAATTTTACCGCTTTATGTAAATAAAAAAAGCAGCCATAAAGCTGCTTTTTGTGTATGATGATTTTATTAATCGTCTAATAACATTTTTACCAGTTTGATATTGCCTGTATGAACCAGTTCTACAAAAAATGAGCTTATACCATACCCCGGGGTTTCTGTTCCGGTAGTACATACTCTTGATGTTTGCTTCTTAGCAACTGGTTTAACGGTTACGGGCTCTTCTGTTTTTACAGCGGAAGGTGTAGTAGCTGCTTTTGTAACCTTAGCATTTTTAGTTTCCTGCTCTGTTTTGGAAAGTACAGTATTACTTTCTGTAGGGTTTGGAGTGGTTTTGTTGTCATTACCATTGTTGCCTGTGTTTGCAAGAGCGGTAAAACTCAGTCCCATAAAAAATATAATAAATAAAGCTTTCATGTTCAGTAAGGTTTTAATTGTTTAAAGGTGCGCAGCTTTTTAAGGTGTTAAATATAATAAATTTTTGTATACCAAAGTGTTAACTGTTGGTTTTTAAGCTTTTTTGAATTGTTTTTTTTATTTAATAATGGTTGTTTTTTTATACAGTTTTAAAATTAGTAGCAGAAAACATGATAATGTTACAGTTAATTTTTACTTTTTTTAAAATTATTTTACCTGTTGTTTTATCCACCCTGAAATTTCACTTAATACTACCGGAGACATGGTTTGCTCTATATTGCCATATTCCTGCGGTAGCCCTGTTGTACATTCCTGAAAAAGGTGATTAAGTCCGTCTAGTTTTTTTATAGTTACTTTTTTGTTTGCAGTGGTAGCCAGTTTAATTCCGTTAAGGTTTTCGTCTGGGGTTACCTGTACATCTTTAGATCCGTTAAGAGCCAGTATTGGGCATTTTGTATTTTTTAGCGCCTGTTCAGGGTTGTATTTTAAAAAGTAAACAAACCACGGACTTAATATGCCTTGTGCTTCAGATGCGGCATATCTGTCAATTTGTTCCTCTGTCGCACCCTGAGCGGCAAGGTCGGCACCCATATCTGCCTTAAATAATGCAGTTACTTTCTCTTTTC
The DNA here is from genome assembly GCF_046000485.1 of Flavobacterium rhizophilum. Lineage (NCBI taxonomy): Bacteria > Pseudomonadati > Bacteroidota > Flavobacteriia > Flavobacteriales > Flavobacteriaceae > Flavobacterium > Flavobacterium rhizophilum. The sequence goes on along the minus strand of NZ_JBELQB010000002.1, from coordinate 223,486 downwards.
TAATTTTAGGATCTCTCTCGTTAATAACTACATCATATATCTTTTTGTTTTGAGCCTTGCTCGATGCCAGTGCCTCTTCACTAAGACCTGATATTTTTCCTAATGCATAATTTTGCAGCACCATAAGTTCAGAGATTTTAATACCTGGCCCTGCAAGAAGCACTACAAAAGCAACATCATTGTTTTTTTCGGTAACCATAGGGGCAATCATACCACCTTCGCTATGTCCTAGTAAGCCAATTTTCTTTTTATTTATTTCCGGTCTTGTTTTCAGGTAATTAAAGGCTGCTTCTACATCGGTAGCAAAGTCAGCACTGGTAGCTTTTTGAAAATCTCCTCCCGATTCTCCAACTCCCCTGTCATCAAAGCGAAGTACTGCTATACCGTTTTTGGTTAGATAGTCTGCCAGTAGTAAAAAGGGTTTATGGTCTGCAATTTCTTCGTTTCTGTCACTGGGGCCACTCCCGCTAATAAGTATTACAGCCGGATAGTTGCCTTTTTTTTCAGGTAGGGTTAATGTACCTGCGAGTGTAATGCCATCTTTTTCATTTTTAAAGGTAATGTCTTCACTATAGTAAGGAAATGGAGCTTTTGGTTCCTGCGGACGGTTTACACCCAGTCCTTTAGACAGATTTAGCGGAAGGCTGGTTCCTGCCTGGCTAAAGGTGCCAGTAATTATTCCGTCTTTTAAATCTCCTTTATATTGAACTCCGGCTGCAGGTACAGAGAAAGCCAATGAATTGTTACTGAAAGTTATATTGCTTAAGGGGATGCCTTTAGCTCCCTGATCGGGGCTGTCCATGGTGCCGTTATATTCTCCGGCTTCATTTTGCGAAATGTTTACAACCATTCTAAGTTGTACACCCTGAAATTCAAGTTTACCATTCCAGGTACCTGTAATATCCTGAGCTATGGCAAATGTTGTTGCCATTAAAATTATAAGTGTAATAAATTTTTTCATAATCAGTTAGTTTAATGCTGTGATAAAAAGTATTGAAAGTACCTCGGCCAATATGATAGCTGTAGCAAATAATACTTTATGTTTTATGGTTTTTAAATTAGTTGCTGTTTTAAATCCGTTATATAATAATGTTACTGTCCATATAAGGGTTATTATACCAAATAAGGCTACTATGGAAATGGTAATAATTTCGGTTGCAGTAAAAGCTATAGGTGCGGGATCCAGCGGATTGATTTTGGCTGTTTTGACTGCGAATTCTTCCAGAGTGTCTGCAGCAAAGTGTGTAAAGGGCATAATGCAGTATATACTTCGTGCTACCAGTACCGTATTTAAAATATCTATAGGCCTTGTTTTCTTGTTAATTAAAAAACCAATGATGTAAAATGTTGAAAAAAGAGAGGCGATATTAATTACGTTATCTGTAATAGCCTGCTTTAGTGTAATATTTTTAACCAGGTGCATATCTAACGCTCCATCAAAGCGGGCATTAAATACATAGCTTAAATAAGTAGAAAGTATTGCAGCAGCCACCCCGAAAATAAGTAACTGGGTTTCGCTATATTTTTCAAACGGATTAAAAAGTATTTTCTTCATGGCATTAATGGGTTTGTTGTAATTGCTTAATTTTTTCGATAAGATCGTCCAGCCTGTTTCTAACGGTTGGATAGCTTATACCCATTTGAGAAGCTATTTCCTTTAGGCTGCCACTTGTAAGGAAAAACTGAAGTATGAAGCTTTGTTCGTCCTGCGAAAGCTGTAAATATACCGGAAGCGGAAAGTTTCCGTTAACGCTGGTACTACACTCAGGGCAGGTTAGCTGCGATACGTTTAGTGACGATTCGCAACTGGGGCATATAACAGGAAGTTTTGCCATAACTTTAAACTATTTTAAATAAATTGTATTACAATATTAATAAAATTAAGTTTAACTTTAATAAAGTTGATGTATAAAATTGTTTTGGTCTAAATTATGGCATAAAAAAACTCCCTGTTTAAAAGGGAGTTTAATAAAATTAAAATTTGTTTTTAAAATAATATTTTGAGTCTAAATCGTCGTCCTCCAAGGCGCTAAAGTTTTGCGACTTTGGTTTTGGTTTCTTCCCGGCTACCTTTTTTTTCCACAATTCAAAATTGTCGGCGGGCAGTCTCTTTTTCATAATTTCAGTTACTTCCTTCTCGGATAAACCAAATTCTTTTTTAATTTCTTCAAACGGCTTTCTTTCTTCCTGAGCCAAAGAAACTATTCTGTCTATAGCTCCTTTTTCAAGTTCCGTACGGTTACTCTTTTTCATCAGATGAAAACATTAATATCAAAAATAAGTTTAAAAGTTTAATCAATATTACTAAAAAAAATAATTGATTTTAAGTTTGAAGGTAATTTTTGTGTTTTTTTAAAAGTAATTAACAGTAAGGGCTTTAGCGTTGTATTATTTAAAAAAAATATTACATAATGGTTAAGTTTTTTTAAAGCTGTGCATTACTGCTTCCTGTTTTTAGATATAGCAGTAAGCCCAATATAGTAGAACAACCTGTAGCGGAAGTCTAATAAGTCTTATCTGTTTTGATAAACCCAATGATGCATTGTCGTTTATATACATATAAACGTTTGCCGGAAAAACAGCAATAAGCAAAGCCATGATCCCGAGCGCAGCATATCCCGATGTTTTTGGTATACATAACAATATGCCTAAAACAACCTCGGCCACACCCGCTATAGCATTGAGTGTTTTTGGAGATGGGAACAATGGCGGAATAATTTTAGTATACATTTTAGGAACCCTGAAATGATTGAGTCCGGCAAAAATGTACAGTACTGCCATGAGGTATAAGTGCCAGGGTAAGTTCATATGGTTTCTTTTATATAAAGATACTTAATTTGAGTTATTTATCCCTTCGGTATTTTATATTCATTATTATAACTGCCAGTATAATTAGTGTAATTCCTGTCCACTGTGTTAGGGTGACCTTTTCCTGCAAAAGGATAAAAGCCATAGTTACCGATACCGGAAGCTCCAGTGATGATACTATACTACCCAAGCCTATGCCTGTAAGCGGAAATCCTTTGTTTAAAAGTAACGGAGGTATAATAGTACCGAAAATGGCAAGGACAAGTCCCCATTTTATAAAGATGTCAAAATTGTAAGTTCCCGGCCATGCTATTACCGTAAAAGTAAGTACTACAACTGCACCTCCGTACAGCATATACAGGCTGCGTTTTGAGGGTGGAAGATGCACCGCTATACGGCTTGAGGTAAACATGTTTGCAGTAAATGCAGCAGCAGCTAAAAGTCCCAGTACTATACCGCGCCAGTCGGGTACTTCAGTTGTATTTAGCAAGTTGGTTGCCATTACGGTTCCGGCAAGTACTATAACAACAGCTATTACCTTGCGTGATGAAGGTAAGGTTTTGGTAAGGAGGGCTTCCAGTACAACGCCCATCCATACGGTTTGCATCAGTAATACTATACCTATGGAAACCGGAATGTATACAACAGCCAAGTAGTAAAATACACTGGTGAACCCCATTGAGGTTCCGGCGATTATAAGGTGAAGTTTATTTTTGTTAGTCGCCTTTACAGCTGGAGTATTATTATTTCTCTTTTGGTAAAAGGTAATAATAAGCATTCCTATAATTCCCAAAATCATTTGTGAGGAGGTAACCTCGGCAGTAGTGTATCCCTGTTTGTAGGATAATTTAACCATGGTGGCGAGCATGCCATAGCTGGTAGCGCCAAGACCCACCAAAAAAACGCCTTTTAATATATTTTTTCCCATTTTTCCAGATAACGGTGCAAAGTTAGTATTTAAGATTTATCATATAGTTAAAAGTATGTTTATGCGTAGTATAATAAATCAACTAAAAATATAGTTATAGGTGATAACCTACATCTTAACTATATGACTGTCAAATTATACTTACTGTTACTGCTATCTGTTTTTAGCTGTTCGGGGAATAAAAAAGAAGAAGCTAAGGAAGCTGAAAAAGACTATACCGCTACACATACCGAAGCTCTTAAATTTTGTAAAGAGAAAGGCTTTTGTGAAGATTACTATTTCTTGGTAGATATGAGTATACATTCGGGCAAGAACCGTTTTTTTGTTTACAGTTTTAAGGATACCATTGTGACCGATAAAAATATTGTAACCCACGGTAGCTGTGATAAGTTTGAAGAGAATCCGTACAAATACCAAACAGTCAAATTCAGTAATACGCCCGATAGTCATTGTTCTTCAAAAGGAAAATATAAAGTGGGTAATCGCGATTACAGTTCGTGGGGTATAAATGTAAAATACTGGTTACACGGACTGGAAGAAACCAACAATAATGCTGTCGAAAGGATAGTAGTACTCCACTCGTGGGATGCGGTACCTAATAGGGAAATCTATCCGCAATATAGTCCGCTTAGTTGGGGGTGCCCTGCGGTGTCTGACAAGTTTATGAAAAAACTGGACGAGAAACTACAAAAAACCTCCAAGCCGGTTTTACTCTGGATTATAGAGTAAAGAGTTGATTTGTTAAGGATAATCAAATAACCAAATCCGTAAACTAACTGTGTTTCTTCGCCTCTTCAATCAAATCGCTTAGGTGAACCCTTAACGCTTTTACCGATATACTGATTTCCCAAAACGATATGGCAAGGGAAGCCAGTAATAACAACAGGCTTAACCCAAAGATGTAAGTGCCCCACAAGTTACTGCCTACAAAAAGCAGTGCCATTGCAAAAACCGAGAAGAATAGGCTTAGTACACCATACATCTGCATGTGGCGGATAAGCGTCAGTCGTTTGTTGAGGTTTTTAATTTCCAGCAGTATACTTTTGGTTTCGTTTTCCTCATAGTTTTTTTTAAGTCCGCGTACAATGGTGGCGATGGTCAAAAACCTGTTGGTGTAGGCAAGTAGTATAAGTGAGGTGGCAGAAAATAATAGCGCCGGAGTTTCCAATGGAAGATTCATAACAAAACACTGATTGAATAGTGATATAAAGATAAGGCTTTTAAAATTTTATTAACATCATTTTTCGTAATTATGCCTTACAATACAATTGTGCCTTATTTCGTTATCTAAGTTAAACCTAACCGCCATGTTGTACCACGATATTTATACACTGCTAAAACAGTCTTTCTCCCAAAAACAGGATAACTCATTTGTGCCCGAACTGGATATTGCCATGTCGCATTATCCGTTTGTATCGGCAGATGCCAAACAGATGCTCCCGGGGAGTGATTCACTGTTTTGCAGTAAGCACAATCATGCCTTTGATGATGTGGAACAGGGTGGTACAGGTGAAAACACTATAGTGGATGTAACCGACCACAAAATAAACGAAAACAACAGTTTTAAATATACCATAGTACGTAAGGCTGGGCAGGAAAGGGCTAACGGTGCCATTATACTGCTGCACGGACTTAACGAAAAGACATGGGACAAGTACCTGCCGTGGGCTTATAAACTTACGCAGGATACGGGCAAGGCGGTAATACTGTTTCCTATTGCTTTCCATATGGATAGGGCTCCTGAGGTATGGAGTGACAGGAAGCTGATGTTTGCCGTTGCTGAGGAGCGTGAGAAACGTTCCCGTGATAATACACAATGCTCGTATGTAAATGCGGCAATCAGTTCGCGTATGGATGCCAACCCGCAGCGTTTGTTTTGGAGCGGTATGCAAACCTACTCGGACATTATCCGTTTAGCAGATGATATAAAAGCCAATAAGGTGCCCGAGATAAACAGTGATGCTTCGATTGACCTGTTTGGGTATTCCATAGGTTCGTTCCTGGCACTTATACTGATGATGGGTAACCCTAAGAATATATTTGATAATTCCCGACTGTTTTGTTTTTGCGGAGGGATGACCATAGACCGTATGTTTCCTGTATCACGATACATTATGGATGCCCATGCGGCAGTAACCATGCAAAAGTCGTTTGCCCAGTTTTTAAGTTCTAACTTCGCTACCGATGGCAGGCTGGGGCATTATCAGGATACTGAACTGCACCCCGAAGAAAGCTGGTTTAAAACTATGGTACGCTACAACCATTTCCAGAAGGAACGCGAAAAAAGATTTAGCGAACTTGCCACACGTATAAAAGCGATAGTATTGGAAAAAGATGAGGTAGCACCACCTGCCGAAGCTTTAAATACACTACAGGGCGGTTACAGGAATATAAAGGTTGAGGTAGATATACAGGATTTTAACCACCCGTATACCCACATGGTGCCTTTCCCGTTAACGCAAAAGTTTAAGGAAGAGATTAATGCCTCGTTTGAGGATACCATGAAAAAGGCCGCTGCTTTTTTGGGGTAGATTTTAAATAAATAAAAAACCTGCAACTTTCGCTGCAGGTCTGTTATAATTATTTTGAAGTGAGATTTCTCGACTCCACTATGTTTCGCTCGAAATGGAAATTATTTAATAAGTTCAAAACTACGTTTTACAAACGCTGTTAAGTCTTCACCTTTAAGCAGGTTTTGCGATAGTTTAGCAAGGTCTAATGCTTGTTTAACTAGTGCTTCCTGATGTGTTTTGTCTCCGCTGTTTAGTATGTTTGAAGTAAGCTCATGGTTAGTGTTTACCACAAGGTTGTACATTTCCGGCATGTTACCCATACCAAACATACCACCGCCACCGCTTTGGCTCATTTCTTTCATACGGCGCATAAACTCAGGCTGTGTAATCCTGAATGGTGCAGCACTGCTGTCCATTGCCTCAAGTTGTACACTATAAGTTGTTTTTGGTACAATCTCTTCCAGTACGGTTTTTAGTTTTTCTTTTTCCTCATCGCTTAGTTTAGAGATTTGCTCGTCATCTTTTTTGATAAGCTTATCAATATGATCGGCATCCACACGGGTAAAGGTTACATTTTCGTTATCGGCCTCTAACTTCTGGATTAGGTGTGATACGATAGGAGAATCAAGTAGCAGTACCTGATAACCTTTCTCTTTAGCATCGGCAATGTAACTGTGCTGAGCATCCTTATCACTAGCGTATAGAATTACCAGTTTACCGTCTTTATCGGTTTGGTTCTCCTTAAGGTTTTCTTTTAGTTCTTCAAGAGTAAAGTATTTTTCGTCTACTGTTGGGTAAAGAGCAAACGCACCTGCTTTTTCATAGAATTTAGGCTCGCTTAGCATACCGTACTCCAGTACGATTTTAATATCGTTCCATTTTTTCTCGAAGTCCTCACGGTTTTCGGTAAACAGAGATTTAAGTTTATCGGCTACCTTACGGGTAATGTAGTTAGATATCTTTTTAACAGCACCGTCTGCCTGTAGGTAAGAACGCGATACGTTTAGCGGAATGTCCGGGGAGTCAATCACACCTTTAAGCATGGTAAGGAATTCCGGTACTATACCTTCTACGTTATCGGTAACAAATACCTGGTTTTGGTAAAGTTGTATCTTATCTTTTTGTACCTGTAGGTCGGCAGAAAGTTTAGGGAAATATAAAATACCTGTCAGATTAAAAGGATAATCTACATTAAGGTGGATGTTAAACAACGGCTCCTCAAACTGCATAGGGTAAAGCTCATGGTAAAAGGCTTTGTAATCCTCATCGTTAAGTTCGCTTGGCTGTTTTGTCCACGCCGGGTTAGGGTTGTTAATGATATTGTCAACCTCAATTTCTTCGGCTTTGTAATCTTCAGGAGCATCTTCCGGTTTCGGAAGTGTTTCTGTACGGGTACCGAATTTAATAGGCACCGGCATAAATTTGTTATACTTTTTAAGCAGTTCGCTTATGCGGCGCTCTTCAAGGAATTCTGTAGAATCTTCTGCAATGTGAAGAATGATTTCAGTACCTCTTTCAGTTTTGTCACTTGGTTCAAGAGTGAACTCAGGGCTACCGTCACATGTCCAGTGTACAGCCGGTTCATCTTTAAATGATTTAGTGATAATCTCTACTTTATCGGCTACCATAAAGGCAGAGTAGAAGCCTAAACCGAAGTGGCCAATTATACCCGAGTCTTTTGCAGTGTCCTTATATTTTTCAAGAAACTCCTCTGCACCCGAAAAAGCTACCTGGTTAATGTATTTTTCAACTTCTTCACCTGTCATACCAATTCCCTGGTCAATGATGTGAAGTTTTTTACCCTCTTTATCCAGTTTTACCTCAATAACAGGGTTGCCATATTCTACTTTGGCTTCACCTATGCTTGTAAGGTGTTTTAGTTTAAGGGTAGCATCGGTTGCGTTTGATACCAACTCACGTAAAAAAATCTCGTGGTCGCTGTATAAAAATTTCTTGATTAGGGGAAATATGTTTTCTACCGAAACATTAATTTTTCCTGTTGCCATAGTATTGTTTGATTTTATTTTGCAAATATTGATGTGAGAACTAACTCAAATAAAATACCAAGACGGGTTTGATGACAAATTGACATTTTTATAGGTTGTTTGTCAGTAATACAACCGTTTTTATATGTTAAAAAAACAGGATTTTAAGAAAAAATTAATTGGAGCCTCTGCTATCAGCCGGATTCCCTACAATCCCCCTGACAGCTAACGATTTACCGGAGTGCCAAAAGTAAGTGTATTAAATTAACCGATAATTCCTGTTAAAAAACTATACTGCTATTGTTTGATAACCTAAAAACTAATTAACTTTATTCATTGAAAAGTGAGTATATAACCTAAAACTTAAAATAGCAGTTATGAAAAAAGTATTGTTTTTATGCATGTGTGTAATTGCCCTTGCCTCATGTTCTTCACTGGACCAAAAATCGCAGGTGGGAATTAAGGGGAACTGGACAATTTCGCAAGTGTCTTATCCGGGGTCTGATTATATAAAAGTGACTTCTTTTGATGTTGCCGACTCACAATGTTTTGTAGGTAGTTCATGGAAGTTTGTTAGTAATAATAACACAGGAGAAATGAGCCTTGCCAAGGCCGGATGTCCTTCTTTTACCAGTCCTATTGTGTGGAGTGTAACTAAAGAGGGAGCTTTTACCCTAAAAATAACCGAAGGCGAAAAAGCAAAAAGAGTTTCACAGGGATACTTTTTACAGGTAAGAAACCAAACGGAAAGTTCATTCCAGCTGGTTGACAAAGTAAACGTAGGTGGTAAAACCGTAGATGTGGTATACCAGTTTAACAGAATGTAAAAAATCGATAAAACAAAAAAAACAGCATTTATGAAAACGACAAAAATTTATTTAATAGCCTTTGCCTTTATTTTTAGTATAGGTTTTACATCGTGTGAGGCTACAAGAAATATGAATAATACTCAAAAAGGTGCCGGTATTGGTGCTGCATCTGGTGCAGTGATTGGCGGTATCATCGGTAATAATGTGGGTAAGGGTAATACTGCCCTTGGTGCTATTATTGGAGGTGTAGTAGGTGGTGCTGCCGGTGGTGTAATTGGTAACCAAATGGACAAGCAGGCTCGCGAAATTGACGATGCTTTACCGGGTGCAGATGTTGAAAGGGTAGGTGAAGGTATTAAAATTACATTGGGTGAGAACTCGGTTAATTTTGACCTAAATAAATCTTCACTAACTTCTACAGCAAAAGGTAACCTTGATAAACTGGTACCTGTATTTAATGAATACCCAGATACAGATATCCAGATATTCGGTTATACTGACAGTAGTGGTAGTGATGAGTACAACTTAAAACTGTCTGAACAAAGAGCGGCTTCTGTAAAAACATATCTTGTGAGTAAAGGTATAAGCGGTTCACGTATTAATACTTTAGGTCGTGGTGAAGCAGACCCAATTGCTTCAAATGATACTAAAGAGGGCATGAGCAAAAACAGACGTGTGGAATTTGCCATTACAGCAAACGAAAAAATGGTTGAAGATGCTAAGCAAAAGGCTCAGTAATCTAAGTAACTTATCTATATAAATAAAAAAAACAGCCATCAAGCTGTTTTTTTTATTTCCAGTCGGAATCGCCTTTGTTTTTTCCTAAGTAGAAGGTAAGTCCGGCAGAAAGGTTTAAAAGCTTTCCTACCGATGGCGGATCGGTTTCTTTTTTATACGACTGACCGTTAAAATCATAATCCTGACTGAAGTTCATAATATAAGTAGCGTCTAAATGAAAGGTAACCCAGTCGGTAATTCTTACCTGAGGTGTAAGTCCTAGCATAATGAGTCCTATATTGTCTTTACCGGCATATCTCACTGATTTGATATTCGCGTAACCCAAACCGGCATGTGCAAGAAGATTGAAACGGGTGTCGCTATGATTTTTAAGGTTTAATGTTCTGGCTAGGTTGTTAACTGCCTGTACCGAAAAACGGGTGTAATCTGATCCGTAATTTGGAACATTGTCTTTCCTGAATTTGTCTGACCCGAAGTCAAATTTAATTCCCCAGCTTTCGTCAATCATATACCTGAATGCAAATTCGTAATGGGAATAATCAGAAAAACGTGCAACAGGAATACTGGCTCCATAACCTGCTTCCAGTGAATACTGATCTGACTTGTTTTGAGAAAAAGCGCAAAAAGAGAGCGCCAACATACAAAGTGTGATGGTCTTTTTCATAGTGTGTTTTAATGAGTTATGGTGTGGTGAGGATAAAGAAAGAAAAAATATTTTGAAGAATTTTAAATTTTAAAAACCGTTTAACAATTTTTCACGTATATATATTTATACAAGTTGGTTTTTATCAAATATCTATTTGATAAAATAATTTTAAAAGTGATGATTCACGAATGAGTTTGTTTATTTATTGGTTAGGTTGATAAGGGTACTTTCTCCTCGTTTGAGATTGTGCCCTTATTATTTTTTATAAGCCTGTTAGTTTGCCGTAAATCACTTACTTTTGCAGGGTTAAAATTTATGATTTTCAATGCTTGCTGTAAAGAATATTTCCTTTGGTTATACCGAAAAAACCATATTACACAACCTGAGTTTTACTGTGAAAACCGGGCAAAATATAGCTGTTATAGGCGAGAGCGGATGCGGTAAAAGCACCCTGCTTAAACTTATATACGGTTTATATGATATTGAGGAAGGAGAAATTACCTATAAGGGTGAACGGGTACTTGGACCTAAGTTTAATCTTATACCGGGTATGTCATACATGAAATACCTTGCACAGGATTTTGACCTGATGCCTTATATTACAGCAGCTGAAAATGTTGGGGCTTTCCTTTCTAATTTTTATCCTGAAGAAAAGCAAAGACGTATTATGGAGCTTCTCGATATTGTTGAGATGAGTGAATTTGCCGATGTAAAAGCACAATTCCTAAGCGGTGGTCAGCAACAACGTATCGCGCTTGCTAAAGTACTGGCATTGGAACCTGAGGTTTTATTACTTGACGAACCTTTCAGTCATATTGATAACTTCCGGAAAAATGCTCTGCGCAGAAATCTTTTTGCTTACCTAAAACAAAAAGGAGTTACCTGTATAGTCGCTACGCATGACAGTACCGATGCACTTTCTTTTGCCGATGAGACTATTGTAATAAAAGGTGGAAGAATGCTCTCTAAAGCTAAATCAAAAGAGATTTATTACAACCCTGTAGATAAATATACCGCTTCACTTTTTGGAGAGGTAAACGAAATAAAGCTAGAGCTTTTAACGCTAACACAAAACCCTGAAGAGACGGTGTTAATCTATCCGCACCAGTTAAAGGTGGTGGAACAAGGGCCGCTTAAAGTAGTGGTGAAGCAGTGTTACTTTAAGGGTAACCGTTATTTAATAAAGTCGGCTTTAAACAGGCAGGTGGTGTTTTTTGAGCATTATAAAGAGCTCCCTGTAAATAGCGAGGTAGATTTGGCGGTTGACAGGAATGCTTTTAGCTAATGTCTGCTACATGCTGTAAAGCAACAGGTTAAATATCTTGCTATTAATTAAAAAATAAGTTAATTTACATTTCCTTTTTAAGGAATGTTTATTTTTGCGCCTGCATTTTTAATAAAACAATCAGTTTATGTATAATTCAAAGATTTCAGGGTTAGGCTATTATGTTCCGGAGAACGTGGTTACTAATGACGACCTTTCCAAAATAATAGATACTAATGATGAGTGGATTCAGGAACGTACAGGTATAAAGGAAAGAAGGCATGTAGTAAAAGGCGATGGCGATACTACCACAACTATGGGAGTAAAGGCTGCTAAAGTTGCTATAGAACGTGCCGGTATAGATAAAGACGATATCGATTTTATAATATTTGCGACCCTTAGTCCTGATTATTATTTCCCGGGGCCAGGTGTGCTTGTACAAAGGGATCTTGGTTTAAAAAGAACTGTGGGCGCCCTTGACGTAAGAAACCAGTGTTCGGGATTTATATATGCGCTTTCGGTAGCCGATCAGTTCATTAAAACAGGTATGTACAAAAACATACTTATTATAGGTTCTGAACTACATTCTACAGGTCTTGATATGACTACAAGAGGACGTGGTGTTTCTGTTATTTTTGGAGACGGAGCAGGTGCTGCGGTACTAACAAGGGAAGAAGATAATACTAAAGGTATCCTTTCTACACACCTTCATTCAGAAGGTCAGCATGCAGAGGAATTAGCACTTATTGCTCCGGGTATGGGTAAGAGATGGGTTACTGATATTATAGCCGAAAACAACCCCGATGATGAGAGTTATTACCCGTACATGAACGGTCAGTTCGTATTTAAAAATGCGGTGGTGCGTTTTAGTGAAGTAATTAACGAAGGTTTAAATGCTAATAATCTTCAGGTTTCAGATATTGATATGCTTATACCTCACCAGGCTAACCTGAGAATTTCGCAGTTCATTCAGCAGAAGTTCGGTTTAAGTAACGATCAGGTTTATAATAATATCATGAAATATGGTAATACCACTGCGGCTTCTGTGCCAATCGCATTAACCGAAGCATGGGAAAACGGTAAGATTAAAGAGGGTGATACGGTTGTGCTTGCAGCTTTTGGTAGCGGATTTACCTGGGGTAGTGCTATCATAAAATGGTAAAATGAAAATTAGCAGGATGATTCTTTTAGGAATGTTATCTGTGCCTGTTGCTTTGGGAGTGTATTATTTCCTTCCCGAAAAAGCATTGCCCAAAGGTAGTGTAATAGATAGGTTAGTGGTGTACAAATCCAAAAGGAAAATGTTTGCGTACAATGGCGATAATCTTTTAAAAAACTATACTATTTCGTTAGGAAAAAATCCTGTAGGACATAAGCAGTTTGAAGGGGATAACAAAACTCCCGAAGGTGTTTACAGTATTGATGAACGGAATCCTAACAGCGCTTATCATAAAAACCTTGGTGTTTCCTATCCAAATAAAGCCGACAGGGAGTTTGCCGCAAAACTAGGTAAATCACCGGGCGGACTTATTAAGATACACGGACTGAGAAATGACAGAGGGTATATAGGTAAGTTTCATCGCTGGAAAGACTGGACAGCCGGTTGTATTGCGGTAACCAATGATGAGATTGATGAGCTTTATACAGCAGTAAAAGAAAACACAGTAATAGAGATACTGCCTTAAAATAGAAAAGCCCGGAACATTGTTCCGGGCTTTTCTTTTAACTAACTACTAATCTCAAATGATTGAAAAAAACTAAATTTCGCTCCATTTGTTTACTTTATATATTGTTTAAAACATGCCTCCGCTGCTTTGTTTTGTGTTGTTATCACGGTACTTACGTTGCATAGCTCTGTTTTTACCACCACCAAACCTGTAGTTTAGATTGAAATAAACCGTTTGGCTTTCCCAACGGAACTGCCCTCCCTGCGGGAATGGGTTTTGGCTGTCAAAGGCATAACGCATGGTTTTGAACATGTCGTTAAAACGAACGCTTAATGACATTTTATCGTCAAGAAGGCTGTAGCGAACACCCGAGTCTACCTTATACATTTCCTTACTATTGTTCTGTACTCCGTTTACAGGTCCTCTGTAAAAACCGAATAGGATGAAGCTTAGCCTTTGGTTAACTCTTAAGTTTGCATTTAACCTTGCATTAAAAGCATTTGCGTCTATTGATTTGATTACGAATTCATATTCTCCGTCAGGCTGTAATACGCTAACCGCACCTTTTTGCGAAATGCTTGAAAAATCGATTGCCGGTTGTATGTCTATCCATTTTGCAATCCTGTAGTTTGCCGAAAGTTCAAAACCATATGAGGTGTTGTTGTTATAGTTATCAAAACTCATTATCTGGTCGTTTTGGTTCACTGTGGTTTCATCAGGATATAAAACCCTGCTAATCTCATCGTTTATCAGCCTGTAAAACACGCCTCCTGTTATAGAAGAACCCTGACCAAACATTTTGGTATAGTTAAGTTCAACAGAGTTGGTAAACTGAGGTTCAAGTTCCGGGTTACCCAATGAGGTAATCAATGGTGTAGAGAACTCTCTTATAGGTTTTGTTTGTTCTAAACTCGGCCTGTCCACACGGCGGCTATAGCTTAACTGAAACATATTCTTTTGATCAAGGCTATACGTTAAGTATGCCGAAGGGTAAACCGTAATATAATCGTCATCAAAGGCTACGTTGCCTGTTACAGATCTTGCTTTTACTTTATAGCTTTCAAAGCGTGCCCCTACCTGATAGCCGAACTTTTCAAACTTCTGCCCGAATGTTGCATAAGCAGAATAAATATCAGCATCATAAGAATAGTCAGAAACCGGGTTAATGATTAATGGGTTGGTTGTTTGGTAATCGTTGTCTGAACGGATTAATCTTGCCTCAGCTCCCAGTTCCAGTTTTGATTTTTCACTAAGCGGATTTACATAATCAAGGTTAAGGGTTGCATTTTGACGTGTGTCTTCAACTCTGTCCACATAGTTACTTGGAGTGGTTCCGGTAACAATATTATATACACCTGCCTGTGCACTTTTAGTATCGTTTAGGTTTCCTTCAAAATCAAGTGTGTGGCCTTCATCATTAAACTTGTGCTTGTAAGCAAGGTTATAAGTGTTGTTGTGATTTCCGCTAACAAAGTCAGAGATTTGTGACGTGTCATCTTCCGAATCATTTAGGTAGTCAATACCTATGCCTATCCTTGATTCGGCATCAAAACTATTAAGGTTTACGTATGCAGAAATGGTGTTGTTGTCATTAATGTAAAAATCAAGCCCGAATTTACCAAAGTAGTTGTTGTTATCGTTAACCACATCTATATCCTGAAAAGAATTGAGATTCGGACTGTTTCTGTAAACCTCGCCCCAGTTGTAACGTTTGCCAAGGTTGTTACCCATATTGGTAAAGAAATTTACTTTACCCGAACGGTAGTTCATATCAAGCGAATTGTTGTATTTAGGGACTTCGCCAAAGGTAATACCTGAGTTGAAGTTTCCGTTAAACCCGTCGTTGGTGTTTTTGTGCAGGATAATATTAATGATACCCGACATACCCTCCGGATTATACTTCGCACTAGGGTTGGTAATAAGTTCTATTTTCTTTATTGAGGTTGAAGGAATTTGTTTTAATAACTGCGCCGGGCTAATGTTAGTTGGTCTTCCGTCTACCAATATCCTTACGTTTTGATTACCACGAAGGGAAATGTTTCCGTCCTGATCTACATTTACACTAGGTATATTGTTCATAATCTCTCCGGCGGTTCCACCTGCAGTAGTAAGGTCACGGCCTACAGTGATAACCTTACGGTCCAGTTTCTGCTCAATAGTAGATACCTCTTTAACAATTTCCACTTCCTGTAGCATGGTAGCTTCTTCAGTAAGCAGGATAGTACCCATGTCAAACGTTTTTACAGCTTCGCCAAGAGTAATGTTTCTTTTAAAGGTTTTGTATCCCATAAACTGGGCTTCAATAGTGTATTTGGCTAGCGGAAGGTTTTTAATATTGAACTTACCGTTGTCGTCTGTAATTATTCCGGTAACCACTTTGTCACCGTTTTTCACAACTATGCTAACGTAAGGAAGAGGTTCTTTTGAGTTTTTGTCGTTAACCTCACCCGTTATACTGCCCGGGTTTTGGGCATACATAGAAAACAGGCTCCCGAACAGGAGCGCAAAAAGCAATTTGAATTTCATTTGTTCGAAAATTGATTGATGATTGATGATGTCTTCGTGTAGTTTTTAAAACGTGTACACTACACAAAATCTTCCAAAACGTTTTTAAATCTATTTATCCGCTTTGTTACACATAAGACAACCATATATGGGAAATGTTACAGAAATTTTTAAGTTTTTTTTCTTTCTTTTTTAAAAGGGCTTATTGTGAGGGGTGTAGCGTTAATTTTAATTGTTTGGAATGTTGTGTACTGCGTTTGTTATAGGGGTAGGATGATGTTCTGATTTAAAATATAATTACAGTAATTATTTTAGGAGTTTTCCTTTTAGCCTGTCAGGCAAATATTTTATCTTTGCAGGCTTAAAAACATTATAAAAATGGCATTATCACAAATACTTACTTCCCATATCGAAAAAGCGATAAACGAATTGTTTGATGTAACCCTTGAAAAGGTTGAACTACAGGCAACACGCAGGGAGTTTGAAGGCGATATTACCATGGTTATTTTCCCGCTGCTAAAGCTTGTAAAAAGCAATCCGGTTGAGCTGGGAAATAAAATAGGACAGTACCTTGCAGATAACTCAGAGATTGTTGAACGATACAATGTGGTTTCGGGCTTTCTTAATATTGTTATTGCAGATGCTTATTACGTAAACTTTTTTAATGATATAAAAGAAGATGAGAATTACGGACTGGTATCTCCTAAACCAGGAGACAAGGCTGTAATGGTAGAATATTCTTCCCCAAATACTAATAAACCACTTCACTTGGGCCACGTGCGTAATAACCTTTTGGGTTATTCGGTAGCCGAGATAATAAAAGCATCGGGTAAAAAAGTGTATAAAACCCAAATCATTAACGACAGGGGTATACATATTTGTAAATCGATGCTGGCATGGCAAAAATTTGGTAAAGGGCAAACTCCTGAAAGCGCAGGCTTAAAAGGAGATAAGCTTGTAGGAAATTTTTATGTGGAGTTTGATAAGGCATACAAAGAAGAGATAAATAACCTGATAGCAAAGGGTTCAAGTGAAGATGAGGCTAAAAAGAATGCTCCGCTGATACTTGAAGCACAGGAAATGCTTCGTAAATGGGAAGCCGGAGATAAGGAAGTTGTTGCACTTTGGAAAAAAATGAACCAATGGGTGTACGACGGTTTTGCTACTACATATAAAAATCTTGGGGTTAACTTTGATAGTTACTACTACGAGAGTAATACTTACCTATTAGGTAAAGATGTAGTGGAAGATGGGTTAGCAAGAGGCGTATTCTTTAAAAAGGAAGACGGTTCTGTATGGATCGATCTTACAGATGAAGGACTTGATGAAAAACTGGTACTTCGTTCTGACGGTACATCGGTATACATTACTCAGGATATAGGTACTGCTATTCAGCGTGTAAAAGACCACCCTGATGTAGGTGGTATGGTTTATACAGTAGGTAACGAGCAGGATTACCACTTTAAGGTACTTTTCCTAATCCTTAAAAAACTGGGTTATGACTGGGCTGCAAATCTGTATCACCTGTCTTACGGTATGGTTGATCTTCCGTCTGGAAAAATGAAGAGCCGTGAAGGTACTGTTGTTGATGCCGATGATTTAATGGATGAAATGACAGCTACCGCAAAGCAGATATCTGAAGAGCTTGGTAAACTTGAAGGATATAGCGAAAAAGAAAAAGCCGAGCTATACAGAACAATAGGTATGGGGGCTTTAAAATATTATATACTAAAGGTAGATCCTAAAAAACGAATTTTGTTCAACCCGGAGGAATCGGTAGATTTTGCAGGTAATACAGGTCCGTTTATACAGTATACATATGCAAGGATACAGTCGCTTATCCGTAAAGCTGACTTTGATTTTTCTGCACCTTTGAGCAATATTGATGTAGTGCTTCATGAAAAAGAAAAAGCAGTACTTAAGCTAATAGCACAGTACCCGGAAGTTATACAAAATGCTGCGGAAAGCCACAGTCCGGCATTAATAGCTAACTATATTTATGAATTGGTGAGGGAGTATAATTCTTTCTACCAAACTGTAACTATATTAGGGTCTGAAGTTGAAACCGAAAAAATATTCAGGATACAGCTGTCCAAAAAAGTGGGTGAGACAATAAAATCTGCTTTTGCTCTGTTAGGTATAGGTGTACCTGAAAGAATGTAATAAACATCCAGTTTTGTGAGCCAGAAAAATAAGCCTTACTTTTTACAGTCGTTCGCTATTGTTGTATTGTCAATAGCGGCATTTGTTGGCTTTAAATCTTTTTTACCAGAGAAGATTTTTACAGAGACTGAAACCGTTAGTAAAAATGTGGTGGTAGATAGTTTGCTACTGGATGCCATTGAGGTAGAAAAAGCCATAAAGGCAGAAGATACTGCTGCTGTTAAAGAGGTAGATACACTGGAGGAATCAGAAATTATTTTTGAGGAAAAGCACGGTGTACAATTCCCTCCCGAAACTTTTGAGCAGTACAAAGGGTATCAGCATCTTGTTGCCCTTTTCCAAAAATTATACGAACTGGAAAAAACCGGAAGCGGTAATGTGAGGATTGCCTATTTTGGTGATTCCATGACCGATGGCGATATGATAGTGCAGGACTTCAGGTCTAACCTTCAGGAAAAATTTGGAGGTGAGGGAGTAGGCTTTGTAAATATCACATCAGAGTCGGCGGGTTCCCGAGGTTCGGTACTACATCAATATTCGGGGAACTGGAAAACGCAATCCTACCTAAATGTAAAACGTCCTGATAGTCCGTTTGGTGTAAACGGGTATGTGTTTTTTACAAAGCACGATACCGTTAAACCTATATGGGTAAAATACAGGGCAGGAGGCTTAAGGCATATGAACAGGTTAAACAGCCCTACACTGTTTTATGGTAAGAGTAATAATACCGAAGCCAGTGTGGAATTTATAGCTGGTAAAGATACCCTTGTAAAGAAACTTAACCCTGTAAATAAGCTTAATACATTACTGGTTACTTCTGCTAACCCAAGGTCACTTGAAGCCAATTTCATTAAAGCCGATTCTGTTCCGTTTTACGGATTTAACTTTGATAATGGTAAAGGTGTACACGTAGATAATTTCTCTAACAGGGGGAATTCAGGTTTGCCTATATCGCTGTTTAATACAGGGGTTATGAAAGCTTTTAACGAAAAGCTGGGTTATGATCTTATAGTACTGCACTACGGTACCAACGTTTTGAATTACGGTTCGTACAATTACACCTGGTATGAAAAAC
Organism: Flavobacterium rhizophilum; assembly: GCF_046000485.1. Taxonomy (NCBI): domain Bacteria; kingdom Pseudomonadati; phylum Bacteroidota; class Flavobacteriia; order Flavobacteriales; family Flavobacteriaceae; genus Flavobacterium; species Flavobacterium rhizophilum. The sequence goes on along the minus strand of NZ_JBELQB010000002.1, from coordinate 204,385 downwards.
GTATGGGTATTGTTGTAAATCACCTTAGGGAGTGCTTTCCGGGTGTGGATATACTTGTTATTTCTACCGCCGATAAGGCTACTAAGTATGATATGGAAATGAAAACCGATTCGGCTGTTGTGCCTTTAACACTGGCACAAAAGCGTTATGCTATACAAACCGAATCAGGATTTGTTAATCTGTATACACTTATGGGAGGTGATGGTTCTATGGTAAAATGGGTAGATGAGGAAGTGCCTGCTATGGCTAATAAAGATTATACCCACTTTAATTACAGAGGTGCCAAAAAAGTAGCCGATCTTATTTATAAGCAGCTTATAAATGGCTACGAGAAATACAAAGCCTTAAAGAAAGAAGCTGAGCCGGAAGTGGAGGAAACAGCTCCGGTAAAGGAAAATGATTCTATAACCGTTTTAAAAGACAGTATTAATGGTTAGGAAGTTAAGTTTTATACTGTTTGTATTAGTCTTTTTTGCTAATGCTTCGGCTCAGGTAGATACTGATTCTACCGAAGTGAGTATGGATAGTATTGTTATAGATAGTACTGTAATCCTTTCTGATAATATTATTACCAATTCATCGGTCTTAAATGCTGTTTTTGAGAAGTTATTTCAAATAGAGACCGAAGGTAAAGGACATGTAAATATTGTACATATAGGAGATTCACATATTCAGGCCGATTTGTTTACAGGAGCTATTCGCGAAAAAATGCAGCAGGAGTTTGGGAATGCCGGTGCAGGTTTTTCCTTTCCGTATAACCTTGCTAAAACCAATGGCGGCTACAGTGTGAAATTTTCATCAAATGCTGCATGGGAAAACAGAAGGAATGTGTACAGTCCTGACGGAACCGAAGTAGGGCTAAGTGGTATAGCGCTTACTACCAACGAGGATTTTGCTATGGCTATTGAACCACGTGATACGGCTAATACATTTAATACAATAAAGATTGTTACACCGCACAATCTGTCTATGTTTGATGTAGCTACGAGCTCAAAGACTATTATATTAGAATCTACAGAGCCAAAGATAATAATCCATAAAATTAAAAGTGGTGATGCACTTTCCTTAATAGCACAAAAATATGGTACAACTGTATCGCAGATTAAAAAGCTAAACGGATTACGCTCTAATAACATAAGAGCGGGTAAAACTTTAAAAATACCAACAGGGGAAAAGATAAAGAAAGAGATAGAAAGATCAGAGTTTATTCCTCTTGCTTTGAAACAGGATAGTACCTGCTGTTATTATTACAGCGAGGAAGCTCTGTCAAAAATATACCTGCTGGCTAATAAAAATCAAAAGCAATATAACCTTAACGGTGTTGTGCTGGAAAAAGATACTGCCGGGGTTTTATATCATGCGATAGGAGTGAACGGTGCAAAAAGTTCTGATTACAATAAATATCCTATGTTCTTTAATCAGCTAAGGGCGCTTGAGCCCGATTTGATTGTAATTTCATTAGGGACAAACGAGTCTTTTGATAAAATGTCTGCATCGGATTATATGGTGCAGATGAATAGTTTTATAGACAGTGTGAGAGCTGCAAATCCTGATGTTTGTATTTTGGTTACTACTCCGCCACCGTCACTGTTTAAAAGAAAATATCCTAATACTTTTGTAGCCGATTATGCTAAGACCCTTACCGTTGAGGAAACCGAAAAAGGATATGCTACATGGGATTTGTTTACGGTAATGGGAGGTTTGTTTAGTGTGAATGATAACGCCAAAAAAGGACTGATGTCTTCAGACAGGGTACACTATTCAAGAGACGGATATAAACAACAGGGTATACAGTTTACCGAAGCATTTTTAAACGCATACAATAATTTTAAAACAAACAGGGAGTAATGCAGTTTACAGATTTTGTACCGCAAATTTCATCTTGGCAGGACGTATTGGACTGGTTCGCATATAATCCAAAAGAACCTTTGCTGTTTAATTCGGCCCGATTCCTTAGGATGTTTGTTGTGTTTTATGGGATGTATCTTTTGTTGCGAAATACTTTTCGCCTAAGGATATTCTACGTGATATGCTTTTCGTTGTATTTCTATCAGCAGTCAAGCGGATTTTACTTTTTGCTGCTCTTGTTTACTACATCGCTTGATTATACACTGAGTTACTTTTTATACCGGGAAACCGATACGTTTAGACGAAAACTCTATGTATGGTTTAGTGTAGTGGTAAACCTTAGTTTTTTGTTCTATTTTAAATATACCAATTTTCTTATAGGGAGTTATAATGACCTTTTTGGTGGTAATTTTGATTTTCAGGATATTATACTTCCGGTAGGTATATCATTCTATACCTTTCAGTCTATAAGTTACACCATAGAGATATACAGGAAAGAAATAACTCCGGCAAAGAGCTTTCCGGACTATTTGTTTTTCGTATCGTTTTTCCCGCAGCTGGTTGCCGGGCCTATTGTAAGGGCTAAAGATTTTATACCAAAAATTTACGAGAAGCTTCATATATCAAAAGAAGAGGTTAACTACGGGTTGTTCCTGATTATTGGCGGACTTATAAAAAAGGCAGTAATATCTGACTATATTTCTATAAACTTTGTAGACCGTGTTTTTGATGCGCCAAACAGTTATACGGCTTTTGAAAACCTTATGGCGACCTATGGTTATACATTACAGATATACTGTGATTTCTCGGGATATTCTGATATGGCAATCGGTATAGCTTTATTGCTTGGTTTTGAACTTCCGCCTAACTTCCGTACACCTTACAAATCATCATCTATTACTGAGTTTTGGAGAAGATGGCACATATCGCTTTCTACCTGGTTAAAAGACTTTTTATACATATCGGTAGGAGGGAACAGAAAAGGGACTTTTGCAGGTTTTTTATTTCCTTCATTGTTCTTTTTCGGGTTAATACTTTGGGGGGTAACCTATGGTCCCGATAGTAACCTGCCCTTTATATTAAGCCTTGGAGCTACTTTGTTATTCATACTTACGTTTGTGCTTTCCAAAAACAAGGAAAAAACGATGTATACCAACTCCAACCTTATGACTACAATGCTTCTGGGTGGATTATGGCATGGTGCTAGTCTTCGTTTTATTATTTGGGGAGCGTTGCATGGCATGGCGCTTTCGGTACATAAGATATTTTTAGAGTTTTTTCCTGCCAAAAAAAGTAGTGAACATCCTTTAGAATCTTCCCGTTCAAAAAAGAGAAATCAAGCTACTGTTGGGGCGGTAATATGGAAGTTGCTTTCTGTTGTTCTTACATTTCATTTTGTTGCCTTTTGCTGGATATTCTTCAGGGCAAAAGATTTTACAACAGCATTAGATGTAATAAACAACATAGCAAAAGTAACTTTTGAGCCCGAGAAATGGCAAACTATTGTATTGGGTTATAAAAATGTATTTCTTTTAATGCTAATAGGTTATGTTTGGCATTTTCTTCCGGAAGGCTTTACTCAATTTATGAAAAAAGCCTTTAATAAAACACCTTTAGTACTTAAGGCAGTCATTTTAGGACTGGCTTACTGGTTAGTGTATGCAACAGTTTCTGCAGGACCACAGCCATTTATTTATTTTCAGTTTTAATACTTTTTCATAAAGTAGTTATATAAGTTAGGTTTTTTTGCAAAAAAATTATTAAATTTCGCATCTTAACACATGCTTAACTATTAACTATGAGAAAAAAACTACTTTTTGCTTCTTTTTTGTGTTTCTCTTTATTTAGCAGCCCTACGCTAAGAGCACAGGAAGAGCCGTATACTTTACAGGTTTTTGAGGAAGCCGTATTTTACGGGATGTATGAAGCTACTGTAAGCGAGCCGGTTCCTGAAGGGGCTATTCGTAACAGTAATTCATCTTACGGGAAAATGCTAACTGAAGAACAATTAGCTTCGTTTGGTAATACTCTAACAATGACAGTTACCTTAAATCCGCTATGTGATAACTATGACAGGATTGGTAATGTTAACCTTGCTTTTGTTCCAAAAGGACAAACCACTTATGTATATAATGAGGTAGACAGGATAGAACTTGGTCGTTTTATTACTCCATTTATGGATATGAATGCTGCGCTTCAGGAAGTACCATATGAGTTTGATCTTGACAATATTACACAAATATTTCATGATGAGAGTATAACTTCAGTATATGACCTTTGGGTTGAGCTTGAGGTTTACGGTTATCAGGGAGGTCCTGGTCAGGGAGGTGCAGCAGTAGAGATAGATGGGTGTTCAGACAGGAATGATGTTTATCAGGGTAACTTAGAATTTACTTCTACAAATAATCCTCTTGTTATTAACGGAGATGATAATGTTTTCCTGCCGTTATCATACAAATATGAACTTAAAAACTATACTCTTGATGGTACAGATGTACTTGGAGAGACAGTTAGAACAATAAACTTTACCCTTGAGGAGGCTTTGCCTAATGCTAAGTTTTACCTTATTACTTCAAACCACGGATCTAACTCAGGTGGTGAGGAGTACATCAGAAGACAACATTATGTTTATTTAGATGATGAGCAGGTTGCAACATATAAGCCTGGAGGAGTTTCTTGTGTTCCTTTCTTTGAGTATAATACACAACCTAGCTGTATATATTATGATTGTTCACAAAACCCTTCACCACCAAGGCCTGATAATAATGCTGCCTGGTCTTGGAATAACTGGTGTCCGGGGGATAAAATTCCAATTAGGGTAATTGAACTTGGTGATCTTGCTGCCGGAGAACACTCATTTAGAATTGAAGTGCCGGATGCGGTATTTAACGATGGTCAGGGGTATTTCCCAATGTCTGTATACTTACAAGGATTCTCTCAAACTCTTGGGGCTGAAGATTTCAATACAACAGCTTTTAGTCTTTTCCCTAACCCTGTTGTAGATATAGCTGAGGTTCAAACTGTAGACGGAAGTAGTATAAGCAACGTAACAGTTGTAAATACGCTTGGTCAGATTGTTTATTCAGGTACAAGTGAGAAAATGAATCTTTCTCAGCTTCAAAGTGGTGTGTATATCGTTAACGTTAGGTTTGATGATAACAGAACTGCTACTCAAAAGTTAATAAAGAGCTAATTTATTTAGATTGATAGTTTAAATAATTTTAAATCCGCCTTAGGGCGGTTTTTTTATATTTAGAATTTTAATCTGACCATTGCGTTTGGTGTTCTTTCAACCGAATAGGTGTTTACCACTTCAATAAGGTCGGTTTCATCGTTAATACGGTAGTAGCGGTTTATGATATTCTTTTTGTTTAATACATTTAATACGGAGATTCCCATTTGCAGGGTAGCCATGTTTTTAAGTTTTAAAGAATAAAGAGCAGAGAAATTAACCTGAAAGAAGTTCTCTATGTTATCTCCGTTTGGCGATGCGTAGCTTATTTCGGGATATCCTGGTGTGTTATATACAGGGTCATTACTTAATGGTATTGTTTCGGGTCTTCCGGTAAACCATTTGCCTCCTAGGGCAAACTTCAGGCTCTTCCATTCATAAGTAGCAGCACAGTTAACAGTATGTCTTAGTTCAAGGTTATTAGGGAACTTTGATGGGTTAAAACCCTTAAAGTCGTATTTATTATTGTTCCAGGTGTAGCTAAACCATGCATAAAAACCGTGAAACTGTTTTTGGATCAGAAACTCCGTACCAAAAACCCTATAATCTCCTGTTAGGTTAATAAGTTCCAGCTGATTTTGAAAACCCTGTTCGGCAGTTGTGATACCTGATACTTTTTTGTAAAAGTTTTCAAGAGAAACCTGCCATCCTCCGGATTTATAATAAACACCTGCCGATATTTGCCTGCCTTTTTGTATAGGAATGTCCTCTCCATTTGCCATAATCCACCTTCTTTTCTCAATGCCTAAAAAGTCCTGTTGTACTTCGGCAATCTGGGAGGTTGCCTGGCTTTTAAATTCTCCAAGAGCTTCCAGTTTCCAATGATTGTTTATAGTATAGTTAAACTGTAACCTTGGCTCTAAAAGAAAAGTGGACAGGCTGGAAAAATAGTTACCTCTTAGCCCGAATTTTGCGTAAAACTTACTGTTTTCGGGGTTATATTCTGCCTCACCTACAAGGGCATGGCTTCTTAATACATCTTTTGTGGTTTGGAAATAATCAGGAGAGTTTATCCTGTTTGTGTTTTTGATTCCCAATTCACTGTACTGATAGCCTGTGTGTACTACCAGGTAAGGGTATAGGTTAGTGCTATTGCTTAAGCGGAACCCGGTGTCTACAATGTTGTTTTCCTGTTCTACAGCCTGATTATTTAATAAGGCTTCGTTATTTCCGTTTACATGGTAGTAAGAGCCATACATAGTGATTTCGCCATAGTTCTTTTCATTCCATTGTGATTTCCATGTAGCAGATCCGCCTAGTGTAAGTTGTGACAGGTTACTGTTTTTTACCAGTACACGGGTAGAAGTAATAGTTCCCTGAGTAAAATCAAGTTTATTGTTTATACCTATAAAATCGATAAACAAGTCACTTTTATCACTGGTTTTAAGATGATATTGTCCGGTAAAGTCGTAGAAGTAAAATTCCTTATCACTTTTGTAGTTAATATCGTTACTGTTGCTAAGTTCGGTAACTACTGTGTTCTGGAAAATTCTTTTTGAGTATTTGCTGTAAGCGGGGAGGTCTATGGCATCGGTAAAAGATCGTCTGGCCGATAGCTCCAGCCCTGATTTTTCAGATAGTTTTAAAACCGAATAGAAGTCGGCATTAATCATATTGGTTCCTATACCGAAACTGCTGTCGTCTATATTTTCAGATCTTGAAGATATATCAACAACACTCGATACGCTTTCACCATAAAAGGCGGAAGTTCCGTTTTTGTATATTTTTATCTGATGGGGCAGGTTAGGGTTAAAGCCGGATATGAGTCCAAAAAAGTGTCCGGTTTGAAAAAGTCTTATCCCGTTCCATAAAAATAGGTTTTGGTCGTGAGTACCGCCTCTTACATTAATGTTAGAAACGGTTTCATCTATACTGCTTATGCCCGGTAATTGCTGCATGGTTTGCAGTACATCAGGTTCTATAAGTCCGGGTAGTATACCAAACTTTTTAGGTTTAATAACAAAGCTGCCATCATCCTTTTTGGAGATACCGGTGGTAAGGTATCGTTCGGCAACAATCTCTTCAAGTGTGGTAGTGAAAATAAGTTTAAGGATAATAGTACGGCAATCGTCCTTAAAACTGTTAACCGTTAATGTTATGGGTTCGTAAGCCGGGTGGCTTATCTCTATAAGGTCATTTTTATTTCTAACTATTTTAAAGTAACCGTCCTTATCAGTTTCTACCTGTTCGTTTTGGGAAGTATATCTTATTGTTGTTCCTTCAATAGGAACAGTATATTCATCTACTATATATCCGCAGATAAATTCTTCGCTAACCGGTTTGTAGATGCTTATGTATTTGCCTGATTGTTTAAAGCTAAGTCCTGTTTGTGTCCTGATATAGGATAGCTTTTCACCAATAAGTAAGCTTTTTTGAGGAGGTACTATTTTAAACGGACTGATGTCACTATTAAGGTAGCTGAATTTTACATTGTGCTGTTCTTCAATTTGTACCAGTATGTTTTTTAAAGGCAAAACCTTGCTTACATCCTGGGCATAGGTAGCCCGGACGAAAAAAAAAAATAGTACAGAAAATAAAAGCAGTCCTTTTTTTAATATCATTCTACCGATAAAATAACGGTGCCCTTACCTGTTTTTTTAGCTTTTAAGTGATACTTGTCTGTAAAAAAGGCTAACGTAGTGTCAAGTTCGTTCATAGGTAGGGTACCTGTAAATACATTTTCAGGAGATAGGGAAACATTTTTATCCAGCTCTATTTTTACTGCATAATGCCTTTCTATTTCTTTAATAATATTTTCAGGCTTCTCGCTTACAAAAGTCACTTCGTTATTCATCCAGCCCGGTTGTGCAGCTTGTGTTTCTGGGATAGTTATTTCTTCTCCATCCTCAAAGGTAATACTTTCGCCCGGAGTTAGAAATACTTCCTGTGATTTATAAGTAACTTTAACCTTACCCTCAAAACAGGTAACATCAAAGCGATTATCTCTGGCTTTTACATTAAACTGGGTACCTACTACGGTAACTTTTCCCAGAGGTGTATTTACATCAAAGGTTTTTCCTTTTGCCACCCTAAAGTAAGCTTCACCTTTAAGGTCTATGCTTCTTTTTTTGTTCCAGTTCCATGATTTGAATTCGGCTTCTGAACCGGAATTCAAAACGACGGCCGATTTATCCGGTAGAAGGAATTCGGTTTTTTCACCAGCCTCTGCTATTTGAGTAGTAGTATTATTTGTGTATAAAACAAAAGTAAGGCACAATGCAATAATCAATACGGCAGCTATGCGCACAAGCCATGGCTTATGTAGCTTAACCACTTTAGTTTTCGGTGCTTCTCTTTTTTCTGTTATAGCATTATATAGCCTGTCGGTATCCGTTTCCGGAGCCTGCAGTTGAGCAGAATATTCTGCGATTTTCCTGTAAGTGTCAAACTCAGGTAAAGATTCAAATTCCTTTAGCTCCTTTTCATCCATCTCCCCGGCAAGCCACTTCGCTAATTTTATATCCTCTTTCATTATTATGTTTGTTGCTTTGATTTGTAAACAGTTAATTAAATAAATACCCTACCTGAAATTTTCAATTTCTTTTCTCAATTCCAGTAAGGCACCATGAATTCTTTTTTCTACGGCCTTTACACTTATGCCTAAAATCTCGGCAATCTCATAGTATTTTTTGCCGTCAATACGGTGCATAAGGAAAGCGGTACGCTGCGCTTCAGATAAACCGGCTATAGCCTTTTGCAGTTTTACCTTAAACTGATCTTCTTCCATAATAAACTCAGGGCTTTCTGATGAAGAAGTGGGGCCGTTATGCCTCTTTGCATATTCCAATACAACCTTTTGGTGTGCAATATGGTTTAATGAAGCGTTATTTGCTACAGTGTATATAAATGACTTGGCTTTTTCGGGTGGGACATTGGCACAGTTTTCCCATAGCTTAATAAAAGCTTCCTGGGTAACATCCTCGGCACGTTCTTCATTACCAAATTTATAATAAAGATAGTTTTTGAGCGTTTTTACATGTGTTTTGAAGAAATTGGAAAAAATCAATTCTTCGCAAATATTCGATATGGAGTTATTTTTCATTTTCGGAGTGCAATATCAGTGTGAAATTATAAAAAATAATGCAAACAGGTAGGGCTTTTCCCTTTTTAACTGTTTAATTATTGTCCGAAAATGGTAAATGTGTATATGAAGTTCGTCAAAGCAAAAATAGAATTTTTTTTTATTCTCATAACATTATTGCTGTTTTCCTGTCAAAGCGAAGAAAATATTGTTTTTCAGGATACCTCGGGCAATCTCATTTCAGGTTCAGAGTTGGTCGTTAAAATGATGAAAGTAACTCAAAACCCTGTGTCGGCTGATAATATTATAGACAGTACAGATTGTTTTTCGGTTAAGCTGCCGGTTATGGTTATTGCAAACGGACAGGGAATTACTATTGCAAACGAGGCCGATTATTCCCTTATTGAAGATGTTTTCAATCAGTCCCAACAGGATATAGATGAGGTACAGGTACAGTTTCCTGCTACAGTTGTTTATGCTGATTATACCGAGGCGGTTATAAGTACGCAGCAGGAATGGTTACAGGCGGCTACCTGTAATGAAAGCGGAAGCGATTTAACCTGTATTGCTTTTGAATACCCTATGTCTGTAAATACCTATGATACGGTAAACCAAATTGCTGATGTTGTGGTTGTAGATGACAATATGGAGCTGTATGGCTTTTTAAGCAATCTTAATGAAGATGTACTGGCTGCCATTGCTTATCCGGTTGTGGTGCAGTCTCCCAATGGGGGTGAAATTACTGTTTCTGATAATGAGGAGTTGCTTAATGCAATCAATCAGTTTACGAATTTGTGTGAATAAATTGCAGAATAAAAATAAACTGTTGTATTTGAGTGATGTAACATGAGTAGGTTACTAACTTAAACTACTGTAATTATGAAAAAACATGTTCTTAGATTAATGTTGGCATGCACTTTGATAACTGTATTGCAGTTCTGATGATAACCCGGATGATGATGTTGATTTTAATATCGGTTTTGCATCGCTGGCAGATTTTATGGGTCTCACAGACGATTGGGATGTGGTCCAGGTAACATCGAGCACTATAAGCCTGATTGATGTGAGCGGTGGAAACGGAGGTACAGATACCCTTGTGTTTCAAAAGAATTAAAATAATATCCTTATGCTGCTTTTACAGTGAAGGAATAACAATAAATGAAAAAGAAAAACTAGTATCTATTCTGATAAACGGAAGCTTCAAAGTTATTTGAATTGCTATGAAAACTAAAAAGAGCCAAAGTTTATCTGTGCAGAAAAACCAGCCTGAAAAGGCTGGTTTTTTTATTTTTTCGAAAAAAAATGAAAACAGGGGTAGGGTGTAAAACCTTATGACTGTTTTACTATCAACACCGATTAACAGATGCAATAATCGTAAAGTTTGTGTTTTTTTTTAATATTCAAGTTTTTTCCTCAAGAAAACCAGTCCTAAAGGCTGGTTTTTTTATTGCATAACTCTGTTAACTTCAAAATCAAATTCTTAAATTTGCACCTTATAAAATCTGAACAATAAATTATGTTTGATAATTTAAGTGATAAGTTAGACAAGGCCTTTCATATTCTTAAAGGGCACGGGAAGATTACCGAAGTAAACGTAGCTGATACCCTTAAAGAAGTTAGGAGGGCACTACTTGATGCCGACGTTAACTTTAAGATAGCTAAGGATTTTACCAATAAGGTGAAAGAAAAAGCTATTGGCGAGAATGTATTGACTACATTACAGCCGGGGCAGCTTATGGTTAAGCTTGTAAAAGACGAGCTAACCGAACTTATGGGTGGAGATGTTGCCGGGGTTAACCTTTCGGGTAATCCATCGGTAATATTAATGTCCGGTTTGCAGGGTTCGGGTAAAACCACTTTTTCCGGTAAGCTTGCTAACTTTTTAAAAACAAAGAAAAACAAGAAACCTTTACTTGTTGCCTGTGATATTTACCGTCCGGCGGCAATAAACCAGCTTCACGTAGTTGGAGAACAAATAGGTGTAGAGGTATACTCTGAAGAGGGGAATAAAAATCCTGTTGAGATTGCACAAAATGCAATTAAGCATGCTAAGGCAAACGGCTTTAATGTAGTTATTGTGGATACCGCAGGTCGTCTTGCTGTTGATGAGGAGATGATGAACGAGATTGCTAACGTTCATAAAGCCATAGAGCCAAACGAAACGCTTTTTGTGGTGGATTCCATGACAGGTCAGGATGCTGTTAATACTGCAAAAGCCTTTAACGACCGCCTTAACTTTGACGGTGTTATACTTACCAAGTTAGATGGTGATACCCGTGGTGGTGCCGCTATATCTATCAAATCGGTAGTTAACAAACCAATCAAGTTTATTGGTACGGGTGAGAAGATGGAAGCTATTGATGTTTTCTATCCTTCACGTATGGCCGACCGTATTCTTGGTATGGGTGACGTTGTATCGTTAGTTGAAAGAGCGCAGGAGCAGTATGATGAGGAAGAAGCAAGAAAGCTTCAGAAGAAAATCGCTAAAAACGAGTTCGGTTTTGACGATTTCCTTTCTCAAATACAGCAGGTAAAGAAAATGGGTAACATGAAAGACCTTATCGGGATGATTCCGGGTGCAGGTAAAGCCCTTAAAGATGTAGAGATCGAAGATGATGCCTTTAAGCATATAGAAGCTATTATACATTCCATGACTCCGGTTGAAAGAAGCAAGCCGTCTGTTCTTGATGCAAAAAGAAAGAACAGGATTGCTAAAGGATCGGGTACGTCCATACAACAGGTAAACCAATTACTGAAGCAGTTTGACCAGATGAGCAAAATGATGAAGATGATGCAGGGAGGTGCAGGTAAAAACATGATGCGAATGATGGGCGGAATGAAAGGCATGAGGCCATAAGAAACTGTAGAGGCGCGGGTAACCGCGTCTTTTTTAATAATAATTAACAGATATAACATGCAGTTATTAGACGGGAAAAAAATTTCTGAAGACATTAAGAATGAGATTGCCGCTGAGGTAAAAAAGATGAAGGACAATGGTGAAAAAGTACCTCACCTTGCAGCGGTTATTGTTGGTAACGACGGAGCAAGTCTTACATATGTAGGTAGTAAGGTAAAGTCATGTGAGCGCGTTGGGTTTGAGTCTACACTTATAAAATTACCAAGTACTATTAGTGAAACCGAGCTTTTAAAGAAAATTGAAGAGCTTAATCAGGATGATAATATTGATGGTTTTATCGTACAGCTTCCGTTACCGGAACAGATAGATGATCAGAAGGTACTTATGGCTATCGACCCTAGTAAGGATGTTGATGGTTTCCATCCTGAGAACTTTGGTAAAATGGCTTTGGATATGACTACTTTTATCCCGGCTACCCCGTTTGGTATTCTTGAGCTTTTAGAGCGATACAATGTACAAACTGCAGGTAAGCATACAGTAGTTATTGGTCGTAGCCACATTGTAGGTAGGCCTATGAGTATCCTTATGGGGCGTAAAGGTTTTCCTGGTAACTCTACTGTAACACTTACACACAGCCATACTAAAAACATTAGCCAGATTACTACTCAGGCCGATATTATTATTACAGCTTTAGGTGTGCCTAACTACCTAAAAGCAGAGATGGTGAAAGATGATGCTGTAATTATTGACGTGGGTATTACACGTGTTCCTGATGAAACTGCCGAAAGAGGTTATAGGATTACAGGTGACGTAGATTTTGCTAATGTTAGCAAAAAAGCATCATACATTACTCCGGTACCGGGAGGTGTGGGACCAATGACAATTGCCATGCTGCTTAAAAATACATTACTTGCAAGAGAACAAAGAGCAATGAGAGGACAATAATCCTTTTATTTCATTAAAAAAACAAAGGCTGCTAATTTTATTAGCAGCCTTTTTCATTAAAAAAAACTATCAATCTGAATTAATTTAATGATGTTACTTTTTAAGAACCTTAATTTGTTTCAGTTCGTTGCCCGCATGCACAGTAAGGAAATAAGCTCCTGATGGTAAAGAGCTCATATTAACCTGAGTTGTTTCTGTTCCTGCTTTTTGCTGTAGTACAAGCTGTCCTGTCAGGTTGTATACTTCTACATTGTCAATTATAGTAGAGTTGCTTAATGTTACAATGTCTTCGGTTGGGTTTGGTTGGTAGGTAAAACCTTTAAAGGTATTGTTGTTAAGTCCCAGTTCTACTTCGGTAGTAAACTCTACCATTTCCCAGTCACTCCATATTGGTCCACATTGCGTTCTTACAAATGCATAGTATGTGGTTTCCGGCTCAAGTTCTGAGAAGTCAGTTGTGAAGTTTTCTTCATACGTTCCTTCTGCAGGAGGTGTATCGTTATCACCTATTGCATATTGGTATACGCTTGGAGTGGTGTTGCCTTCTGTCGTAGCTTCCCATGCAAACGTAGCACTGTTTTCGGTAATATCTGATACTGTCAGATTAGAAGGGGTACCGCAGGCATTTTCTTCTACGCTAAAATTATCAACATAAATACTGCCCTGAGCGCCTTCACTTTGTGCATGGAACCCAAAGTAATAAATACCGTCTTCCTCTACTGTTACATAGTTAGTAGTTTGTGTTACTGGAGTAGCATCGGTAATGGTATGCTCACCTATGACACCTCCTTCTGAAGCTGTTGCAGGATTTGGATTGGTACTTAATATTACCATTAGGCTTTCGGTAGTAGTGCCACTATCGTTACCGTAAGTGTATTGTATTTGATAGAAAGTGCCTGCGGTTAGTTCTATTCCCTGTGTAAAGTACCAAGCATCTGCATTGGCCTCTGTTCCTGTGTAAGTTAATGTATTGGAGTCAAATCCACTGCCCGGATTACCTGCTGTAGCCCACACACTGCCGCTGTTAGTGGCAACAGTATTACAGCTAGGTATTTCCGGAGCGGTAGCCGACTCAAAATCTTGTGTATATGGTACTGTCGCTGTTTCGGTACAAGGTGTTGTAAATACTAAGGGTGCAGGCCATTCTCCCATAACAGGTCCGCAAAAGTTCCTTATGAATACATAGTAAGTTGTTCCTGCTTCCAGTTCATCAAAAGTTACGTTCAAGTCGTTAACCATAACCATATCTGCTTCTGAAGGAATATCGCTAGTCCCGAAAGTATAAAAATATCCCATTGATGTACCGCCTTCGGCTGCTTCCCATGCTACTGTGGCGGTTGTTGGGGTAATATCTGTAATAGCTATGTTTTGTGGCAGGCTACAGGTCCATTCGTCAATAATAATGTCATCTATGTAAATGTTTCCCTGATTTGCATCACTATACGCCTGTATCCCGAAGTAGTATACCTCGCTATTGTCGCCTACGGTAAACGGAGCGGAGAAATAAACTTGTTCTTCGTTACTGTTTATACCTGTAATCTCGGTAATTGTATTTGTCCATGTAGAAGGGTCTGGTGAAGTACCGAATCTTAATCTTATATTTTCGGTAGTTTCACTACTGTTATTACCATACCTAAAGCTTATTTTGTAAAAAGTATTAGCTTCCATTTCTACCGGAGCCATCACAAAATAGGTATTTGCTGTTTCAGTATTACCACTATACATTAATGTACCGCTTTCAAATCCGCTTCCAGGATTGCTTACAGATGTCCAGTTGCTTCCGGTATCTATAGTTACAGATGAGGTACATTCCGGTATTTGTGACTCAGTAAGCGATTCAAAATCTTCTGTGTAAGGTAGTGGTGTAGGCTCACATGGTGTAGTGAATTCAATAACTTCCCATTCACTGTTTACATCACCACACTCATTTTTTATAAAAGCATAGTATGTAGTATTAGCTTCCAGTTCGGTAAGTTCCTGATATAACTCTGTAACAGTTTCAGGGGAAGCAGGTGGAGTATTTGTAGTAGAGTAGCCAAAATAATATCCTGTAGAGGGAACATTTCCTTCTGTTGCTGCTTCCCATGATATTGTTGCACTATTATAAGTAAGAGCACTGGCTGTAGCATTTTCAGGGGTCCCACAAACGGTTTGCTGTAAGGAAAAATCATCTATATAAAGTTCGCCCTGATTTGCTTCGCTTAAGGCGCGGAAACCTATATAATATGTACCTGTCTCTTCTACAGTAAAGAAGTTTAGATCCTGTGTGTGTGGTATAGCATCATCTATGGTGGCAGCATATAGTGCTACTGCATCTTCAGCAGTAGGAGAAATACCATAAGTGAGCATAATGCTTTCAGCAGTTTCTGTACTGTTATTACCATACCTGAATGTTACCTTGTAATATGTTCCGGCTTCAAGGTTTACGCCTTTAGTAAATAACCAGCTGTCTCCGGCTACAGCGCTAGAACCAAATTTTAATGTACCGGTTTCAAAACCCGATCCCGGATTTGTAACTGTAGTCCAAAAAGGTGAACCCGAATTAGCTATAGAAGTTGTACATTCAGGGATTAAGCTTGCGGTTACATTTTCAAAATCAAGGGTATAAGGTAACTCTGCACCTGTACACGCTGTTGTAGTGAATTCAGTTCCGGTACTCCAGTCACTCCATGTGCCCGAACAAAATGACCTGATGTAGGCAGTATAGGTAGTGCCTGATGCTAAAGGAAAATAATTTGACATACTTGTTGAAGTTGTGGTTCCTCCGGCAGTAGCATCGTTATCGCCCACTACGATGCTGGCCTGGTAAAATTGTACTTCACTTCCTGTTGAAACGGCATCCCAGCTTAATAAAGCACTGTTTGATGTTATTTCTGTTACTGTAAGGTTACCCGGTACAACACATTGTGCTGTTGCCATAAAGACCTTTAATAACAAAAAAGAAATCAGAATAATAGTTCTTTTCATAATGATTAATTTTTCTAATAGTTAATAGTTGTAGTTTTTCTTAGCTTTTAATCATGCTTTTTTGAGGTAAAAAGCGTGACAAATAGTTTCGCAACGTTAATGAAAAAACAAATTTTTTTTAGTTAAAGCATTGATATTATGGTGGATAAAAAAGCGACAAATGCAATGACAAAAAGCGACACTTGTTTTTTAACTATCTGTTTTTTAGTGTTTTATGTTTTGTTGTGATTGATTTTGTTTTCTTTTTCCTACAACGTTTTCATTTTTTTATTTTTTTTGAAGAAATGATGAGAATTCAGTTTAAATGGCTGATTTTAATATTTAATCAAACAGAAGGGTATAAAAAAAACAAAAGGACTTACATAACGTAAGTCCTTTTGTAAAAACAGAAATTGTAGATTTAAAAATCAGTAGCTTTAGTAGTGGATTCCCATGTTTTTAATTCCTGCTCTAAGTTTTTAAGCTTGGTTTCTGCCATTTGATATGCATCACTACCAAGGAAAAGGTATAATGGCGGATTAGCAGTTTCAGAAACCTTAATTATTTGCTCAACACCTTTTACAGGATCTCCGGGCTGGTTACCGTTAATGGTGTTTTCATGTAGTGACTGTGAGTTTCTTGCCGAAGTATAGGCTTCAATTGGGTTTTGCGTTGCGGCAAGTGAATCAGGGTTTAGGAAGTTAGTTCTGAAATACCCCGGTAATACTAAAGTCACGTTTATATTGAAGTCTTTCATTTCTTCCGAAAGGGCTTCGGTGAACCCGTTTACAGCAAACTTGGTAGCGCAATAAATACCAAAACCCGGGAAGTTACCTATAAAACCGCCTACAGATGATATGTTGAAGATGTGCCCTGATTTCTGTTCGCGTAAATACGGAAGTGCTTTACGTATAACATTAAGGGTACCAAATACATTCACTTCAAAGTTTTGGCGAGCTTCCTTGTCTGTCAGTTCTTCAACTGTACCTAATAATCCGTAGCCTGCATTGTTAACCACATTGTCCAGTTGACCAAATTTTTCAACAGTAGCTTTTAGTGCCTTTTCTACACTATTCTCACTGGTAAGATCTACTTCTAACGGAAGTAAATTTTCATGTTCTCCGGCAGCAGCCAATAATTGGTCTTTACTTCTTGAAGTGGCAGCAACATAGTTTCCTTTTGCTAAGAGCTGTTTTACAAACTCTAGTCCTAAGCCTTTGCTGGCTCCCGTAATAAACCATACTTTTTTCTCTTTGTTTTCCATAATTGTTCGTTTTTAATTATGGTACAAAGTTATGAGCAGTGTAGAACTTATAGCTTGCTCCGGTCAAACCAATAATTGCAAAAATCAAACATTTCTATAATGAGAAGGCGTTTGGGTAGTTTGTTTTTTGAAAAAGTTATTGAAATGCGAAGGTTCTTCAAAGCCAAGGCAGTTGCTTATTTCGGCTATGTTCCAGTCGGTATGTCTTAAAAGGGCCTTAGCTTCAGCAAGTAAACGTTCACTAATAAGAGTAGTGGTGGTTTTGCCTGTTGTTTGCTTTATGGCGCGGTTAAGATGATTAACATGTACCGATAGTGTTTGGGCAAAATCATTAGCCGATCGCATGTTAAATCGCTGTATAGGTGTTTCTATAGGGAATTGCCTTTCAAGTAACTCATTGAATACAGAAGTGATGCGAGAATTTGCGTTAGGGTGAGTATAAAGGTTTTCTGCCGGTTCGGTTTTGAGTGCAAGGTGAATGATCTCATTAAGGTAACCTCTCAATAAATCATATTTAAAGGCATAATCCGAGTTGATTTCATTCAGCATCTTTTCGAAAATAGCCGCAATAGCTTCTTCCTGAGTGTGGTTTAGAATATAGGATGGTTTGCCTCCCGGAGTGAACATAGGTAACTCATTAAGGCTGCCTCTTATTTTTTCGGTAAAAAACGGTGCGGTGAATATACAGAAATAACCTGTAGGGTCTTCTGATAGGGATTCCCATGTATATGGAACCTGCGGATTAAAAAATACCAGAGATGTACCGTCTACCTCAAGACTCTTATCAGCATAGTGGTAGCGGTTTTTACCTTTTACAAAAGTAACCTTGTAATAATCCCTGCGGGCATACCTTACCTGTTTGCCGGGTTGCAGGCAGTCTTCCAACCTAAAAACATTAAAATGACCAACGCTGTCATTTAGGTTTTGTGGTACTTCTTTCCTTTTGTCTTTATAAAACTGGGTGAGAGATTCTGATTCCATATTGAAGGTGATTGCAAAATTCAATCAAAGATACGAAATATTGTAATTCCCTTTAAGGTATGGGTTATTTTCTCTTCCTGAAGTCGCCTTTCCTGTTTCGGTTACCGTTTTCGTTTCTGCCGGTGTTTTTCGGTTTGTTGGTTAACGGTTTTTTGTTTTCAGTTTTAGTTTTAGGTAAGCTCGCTTCTTCTGTTTTACTGGAGTCAGATATAAGTTTGTTCAGTTCTTTTATTTCTACTGAAGTAAGATCACGGTAACGGCCTACGGGCACATCCAGAGAAATGTTTATGATTCGTATACGTTTAAGCGCAGTAACCTCATAACCTAAAAACTCACACATACGGCGAATTTGCCTGTTAAGTCCCTGTGTAAGCACAATCCTGAAAATGTATTTGCTAACCTGCTCCACTTTACACTTACGGGTTATAGTGTCCAGAATTGGCACACCGTTACCCATGCGTTGTATAAAGCGGTCGGTAATCGGTTTGTTTACCGTTACTATATATTCCTTTTCATGGTTGTTACGGGCTCTTAGTATTTTGTTTACAATATCACCATCATTGGTCATAAAAATTAGGCCTTCACTGGCTTTATCTAAACGCCCTATAGGGAATATGCGGGTAGGGTAGTTTATGTAGTCTACAATGTTGTTTCTAACATCGGGGTTAGTGGTACATTCAATACCAACGGGTTTGTTGAAGGCAAGGTAAACGCTTTTTCCTCTTTTTTCGGTAATCAGTTTTCCGTCAATGCGTACTTCATCCTCAAGGCTTACTTTGGTTCCCATTTCGGGCACAACGCCATTAATGGTTACACGGCCTTCTTCAATAAGTTTGTCGGCTTCCCTGCGGGAACAGTATCCGGTTTCCGAAATAAATTTATTTAAACGCTTAAGCTCTTCCATCGTGCAAAGATACGCTTTTAGCTTTCAAAAAGGAAGGAGTATATTTTGTTGTAAAGTACATCGTCATGCATGCTGTGTCCAAGTCCTTTTGTGATTATAAATTCGGCATCAGGCCATGCTGCTGCTATTTTTTCGCCTTCCTTAAATGGTACTACTTCATCTTTTACATCATGAGCTATCAGTCCTTTTGCTTTTATTGTGGTAGCAAAAATACCACCCGAAAACTCTTCGGTCTTTATTTTGAAGTGTTTGAAGAAGTGTTTTTTAAGTAACTGAATTACGTTTAGATTCAGGCTGAGTATACCGGCATAATTGTGTAGCAGTGTATTAAGATCGCTTGGAGCACCTAATATTACCATTTTCTTGATAAAATCGTTAGGGTACTGTGATTGATAGTGTATGGCAGTTGCGCCTCCCATCGAGTGGCCAATCATATACTGTGGCTGGAATTCCTTTACCACGATATCTAAAAATTCTGAATAGCGCGGAACGCTAAACTCGTGTCCTGACGATAAACCATGTGCAGGAGCATCTACAGCTATAATAGTACTGCCTGATTTTTTAAGGTAAGGCATAAGCAGTTCCCATCGGGAAGCATTGCTTTCCCATCCGTGTACAAGGAGTATTTTGGTGTCGTTACCTTTCCAAATGTAGGTTTGGAAAATAAAATTATTGTGAGTAATAATTTCAGCTTCGGCCTCTTTAAGTATATCGGGAAGATTGTCTTTGGATAATCTGCCTTCTCGTGGCTCACTGAAAAATTTATATGCCAATTTACTTGCTTTTTGTGGAGCAATGTAACTGAGTGTGTTTATGTATAGTCCTATGGATTTAGACAGGATAAAGGTAATCAGTTTCTGCATGGCAGTTAAAAAAGCCCCGCATTGGCGGGGCTTAAATATTATAATTTAGCGAACAATTGTTCCATTTTTTCTTTTTCTTCGTCAGCAAGAGTGCTGTCTACTAAAATTCTTCCACTGTGCTCATCTGTAATGATTTTTTTGCGTGAAGCAATTTCCATTTGAGTTTGTGGAGGTATAGTGAAGAATGATCCGGCAGAAGCACCTCTTTCAATAGAAACAACTGCAAGTCCGTTTCTTACGCTTGTACGTATTCTTTTGTAAGCAGCAAGAAGTCTTTCTTCAATTTGTCCCTGGTACTCAGCTGATTTTTCGATAAGGAAGTTTTCTTCTTTCTCAGTTTCAGCCATAATAGCACCAAGCTCTGATTTTTTATGGTCAAGGTGGTTTTGTTTAGCCTCAAGTCTTTCCTGAGACTGACCAATTACCTCTTTTTTATGCTCAATAGAAGCTTTCATCTCTTTGATGTGCTTTTCAGCAAGCTGGATTTCAAGCTCCTGGAATTCGATCTCCTTAGTAAGTGAGTTGAATTCACGGTTATTGCGAACATTTTTTTGCTGCTCAGTATATTTCTTGATTGCAGTTTTGTGCTCGTCAATAGCGTTTTTCTTTTCTTTGATCTGATCCTCAATAGATTCAAGATCACTTTTAAGTTTGTCAAGCCTTGTACTTAATCCTGCAACTTCATCTTCAAGGTCTTCCACTTCAAGAGGAAGTTCACCCCTTACATTTCTGATTTCGTCTATTCTTGAATCAATTAACTGTAAATCATAAAGTGCCCTTAACTTTTCTTCAACACTTAATTCCTTGGTATTCGCCATATTTATAAGTACTTAACTGGATTTGTATTTTCTTGCGATAAAATGATTGCAAAATTAGGAATTTTTTTCGTAAGATAATCAACTATATAATTTTTTGTGTAACGTTCGCTCTCAAAATGCCCTATATCTGCCAGTAAAAGCCTGTTTTCTGCTTCATAAAACTGATGGTATTTTAAATCGGCAGTCAAAAAAGCATCTGCTCCTTTAGCAATAGCACTTTTTATAGCAAAACTACCCGAACCTCCCAATACAGCTACTTTTTTAATTGGTTTCCCTGTAAAGGCACTGTGTCTTATACCTCCGGCTTCCATCTTTTCTTTTACAAAAAGCAAAAAGTCTTTCTCATCCATAGGCTTTTCAAATTCGCCTATCATCCCTAAACCAATGTTTTGATGTTTGTTTTCCAGGCTGTAAACCTCATAGGCTACTTCCTCATAAACATGATTGTTAAAAAGCGCTTTTAGTATTTTCGACTCCAGGTGCTTCTCAAAAGTTACTTCGATTTTTATTTCTTTATCTTCTACAAAATCGCCGGGAAGTCCTATAGCAGGATTACTGTCTTCATTTCCCTGATAGGAGCCAAATCCCTGTGAGGTAAAGCTGCAGTTTTCATAATTACCGATGTTTCCGGCTCCGGCATCAAACAATGCATTGCGCAGTTTTTCTACATTTTCGGGGATGGTAAAGGTGATAAGTTTACGTATGTAGTTTTCTTTAGGTACTAAAACACAAGTGTTTTTTAATCCTAAAGCATCACAAAATATTTTGTTTACACCGTGTTTGTGGTTGTCTAAAGCGGTGTGAACGGCATAAATGGCAATATCATTTTTTATGGCTTTAATTATTGAGCGTTCCACATAGTTTTTTCCGGTTATTTTTTTTAATCCTGAAAATAATATAGGATGAAAACAAACTATAAGGTTGCAGTTTTTTGCAATGGCTTCATCAATAACATTTTCCAGCGCATCATGGCATACCAGTACTCCGGTAGCATTGTTGTTGCTGTCGCCGGTAAGCAGGCCTACATTGTCAAAATCTTCGGCATAGGCTAACGGAGCCATTTCCTCTAAAACGGCAAGTATATCTTTTATTTTCATGAAAACGGTATAGTGTAAGCCCAAATTTAAAAAATTATTGTGTGTAAGGCAAAGCTGAAGTTGAATTAATAGAGTAAAAAATTTTACATTCGTAGTATGAAATTAATCAGGAAAATTTTACTTCCCTTCTCATTACTGTATTGGCTGGTTACGGCCATTCGTAATTTTTTATACGATACAGGTTTTTTTAAGTCGCAACAATTTAATTTGCCCGTTATTGCTATTGGTAACCTGAGTACCGGAGGTACAGGTAAGTCGCCTCAAACCGAATATCTTATACGATTGCTGAAAGATAATTACAGGCTTGCTACTTTAAGCAGGGGGTATAAAAGAAAATCGGAAGGGTATGTTTTAGCTGATGCTAATGCTAATGCAGATATACTTGGTGATGAGCCTTACCAGTTTTACAGTAAGTTTCCTGATGTTAATGTAGCGGTTGATGCCAATAGGGTAAACGGTGTTGAGAGTTTATTGCAACTTAATCCGAGCCCTGAAGTAATTGTGCTTGATGATGCTTATCAGCACCGTAAGGTTAAGGCGGGATTTTATATACTGCTTACTGCCTATGGTGATATTTATGCCGATGATTATTTGTTGCCTGCCGGAAACCTGCGTGAGGGTAGGAGCGGAGCTAAGAGGGCAGATGTGATTGTGGTTACTAAATGTCCTGCAGGTATAACGGAAGCAGAGCAGCAAAAAATTGAGAAAAAATTACGGACGCAACCCAAGCAAAAGGTGTATTTTACTGCTATAGAATATGATACTGTTGTTTATGGTGATAACAGTGAAGTTTCTACAAAAGAGATAAAGGAGACAGATAAAGTGCTGGTTGCCGGAATAGCTAAGCCTAAACCGTTTTTCGATCAGTTAAAAAACAGTTCTGATGTATGTTTAACCTATCCTGATCATCATGATTTTTCAGCAAAAGATATTGATGATATACTGGCTGCTGCAAAAGACAGGATTGTGGTAACTACCGAAAAGGATTATGTAAGACTCAAAGATAAAATGCCTGCCGGGAAACTGTTTTACCTGCCTATAAAAACTTCTTTCCTTGACAGGAAGGAGGAGTTTGATAAAACCGTTTTAGATTTTGTTGGTGATAATAAATAAAACTTACTTGCTGATAAAAAGGATAAGGTCTATTATTCTTGATGAATAGCCTATTTCGTTGTCATACCATCCTACTATTTTTACCATTTTATCCAGTGCCGATGTAAGTTGAGAATCGAAAAGGCATGAATTCCTGTTGCCTAGAATATCTACCGATACAATAGGGTCTTCGGTGTATGCCAATATACCTTTCAGCTCATTCTCTGATGCTTTTTTGAAGGCGTTGTTTATTTCCTCAATACTTACCTCGCGTTTTACATAACAGGTAATATCGGTTAGTGAGCCGTCCGGTACCGGTACGCGTATACCACTACCACCGATTTTACCATCAAACTCAGGGAAAATTTTGGTAAGTGCCTTTGCGGCACCTGTGGTTGTAGGTACTATAGATTGTGCTGCTCCGCGCGCACGTCTTAAATCCTTATGTGGTTGGTCGTGCAGGCTTTGATCTGTAGTGTAAGAGTGTACTGTTGTGATGTAAGCCTGATTAATTCCGCAAAGGTCATTAATCACTTTCATCATTGGTGCAGCATTATTTGTAGTACAGCTGGCGTTAGAGACTACTTTTTCTGTTCCGTCAAGTATATGTTCATTAACTCCCAGTACAACAGTTTTTATCCTGTCGTCTTCCGGTGGAGCCGAAAGCAATACTCTTTTAGCACCTGCTTCTATATGTTGGTTGGCATCTTCCAGGGTTTTGAATTTACCTGTAGATTCCACAACAATATCAACGTCAAACAGAGTCCAGTTAATATCCTTAACCAGTTTGTTCCTTAAAAAAGGAAAGCTTTTTCCGTTAATTATGATAGAGGTTTCGGTATGGGTAACTTCATGGGGTAGTATGCCGTGAATACTGTCATACTTAATAAGATGAGCCATTGTTTTTGCGTCGGCAATATCATTAATGGCTACCACTTCAATTTCAGGGTGGTTAAGTAAGAGCCTGAAAAGGTTTCGGCCTATGCGACCGAAACCGTTTATGGCAATCTTTATTTTTTTGTCCATTGTTTTAAAAACAATTACAGCAAAAAGCTATTAAAGGATGTGTTTTTGTGCTTTGTATGAAGAACGTACAAGTGCGCCGCTTTCTACGTGGCGGAAACCAAGCTCTAAGCCTATTTCCTCATATTTCTTAAACTGATCGGGAGTGATGAACTCTTTTACAGGAAGGTGTTTTTTACTAGGCTGCAGGTACTGGCCTATAGTAAGTACGTCTAGGTTTACAGCTCTAAGGTCGTGCATGGTTTGGATAACCTCCTCTTCGGTTTCGCCAAGCCCAAGCATAATACCTGATTTTGTACGGTTAATACCGCTGTCCTTAAGGTAACGAAGTACTTCAAGGCTACGCTCGTATTTTGCCTGTATACGCACCTCACGAGTAAGTCTTTTTACCGTTTCCATGTTGTGAGAAACTACTTCTGGGGCAACCTCAATAATACGGTCTATGTTTCTCTCAATTCCCTGGAAGTCAGGTATAAGGGTTTCTAGTGTGGTGTTAGGATTCATCCTGCGGATAGCCTTAACGGTTTCGGCCCATATAATAGAACCTCCGTCTTTAAGGTCGTCACGGTCCACACTGGTAATAACGGCATGTTTAATGTTCATTAGTTTGATAGAACGCGCTACTTTTTCCGGCTCATCCCAATCTACTGTTTCAGGCCTTCCGGTTTTAACACCACAAAAACCACATGAACGTGTACAAACATTACCCAGTATCATAAAAGTAGCAGTACCCTCACCCCAGCATTCGCCCATGTTAGGGCAGCTTCCTGATGTACATATGGTATGTAGTTTATACTTATCTACCAGTCCTCTTAATTCAGTATATTTTTTCCCTGTAGGCAGTTTAACCCTAAGCCATTTAGGCTTTTGAGTAAGCAGTCCGTTTTGGGCAGTTGGTTTTGCAGTATCTAATACGGTTTCCATAATAAAAACTTTAGATTGCAAAGATAAGGTATATTTGTGGATATTATGTAACGATTAATTTTTATGGCTAAAGCTCTAAAAATGTTATTATTTTATAAAGAAAAAGCCCCTAATCAGGGGCTTTTTTTAAGATCTTATGTTAAGGGTTACAGGTAAATTGTAAGCTG
Source organism: Flavobacterium rhizophilum (assembly GCF_046000485.1). Classification (NCBI taxonomy): domain Bacteria; kingdom Pseudomonadati; phylum Bacteroidota; class Flavobacteriia; order Flavobacteriales; family Flavobacteriaceae; genus Flavobacterium; species Flavobacterium rhizophilum. Next base: position 179,403 of record NZ_JBELQB010000002.1, on the reverse strand, counting down.
TTCTTACAGGCTTACCATTTTTAATGCCGGGATTCCATTTTGTTTTGATACTTTTTAGTACCCTTATAGCTTCATCACCCATTCCGTATCCCGGATCTCTTAGTACTTTTATGTTTGACATTGTTCCGTCTTTTTCTACAATAAAAGAGACAAATACTCGAAGCGTCATGTCTTTGCCAATATCCGGTGCGTTGAATCTTCTGCTAACCGTTTCGTAAAAAACAGATAGTCCTCCCGGAAAATCAGGTTTTACGTCTACTTTAATATATTCTATTATGCCGGTTCCGTTTTCGTCTCCGTTAGCGGTTCCGCCATCAGTGCGGTCTCCTGTTCCGTTTGGTGTGCCAATATTTATTTCTCCGTTAGGGTTACCCGGTGTAGTTACCTGCCCTGGGTCTGAGTTTTCAAAGTCTTCCATAGTAGGTAAAGCAGCAGTTACCTCGTTAGCACTTACTATAACAGGTGTTGTAAATTCTGTCGTAGCGCTTACTGGTGCTGCAGCTTCTGCAGGCGGTTCCGGTATAACAGGTTCCGGTTCCGGTATATCAGGAGGGGTAACATCCTTGGGTAACTCTACAAATACAAACGGGTCGTCAAGCTCTGTTTTGTTATCAGCATATTCAGGATCTGTTTTAGGTCCCATTTTGTTTGCAATCATAGGTATGGAAATTAAACCGACTACTAGAGCAACACCCAAAAATAAAGCAATAACTGTATGTTTAGGGTTTTGCTGACGAAGCTGGTAGGCTCCGTATTTTTGGTTACGGCCTTCAAAAACAAGGTCTATCCATTTTTTTTCGAAAACGCTTACTTTTGACATAATAAGATGATTTAAAGTTTGTTAATAAAGAATGATTTTTATACTAAAACGTTTTCGGTGTTTTTGATATTGTAATAAATGGTATAAAATTCTTATAATTTTTTATTGTGTAAAATGAAAGTTTTTTATAAATATCTTTGAAATAAAAATCATGAGACTGTTTCTTGCTTTTGTATTATTGTCATTTTCCGGATTCGCCCAAGTAACTACCGGATTAAAATTTACCCAACTGACAGATGATCTGTATGTCTATACTAATTATAAGTTTTTTTCGGGCACGCAATTTCCATCAAATAGTATGTATATGGTAACAGATGAAGGTGTTGTGCTTTTTGATACTCCTTGGGATGAAAACCAGTTTCAGCCTTTATTGGATAGCATTAAAAAAAGGCATAATAAGAAGGTGGTTTTGTGTATTGCTACTCATTTTCATGATGATAGTAGTGCCGGACTGGAGTATTATAGTAATAAGGGCATTAAGACCTATACTTCAAAAATGACTTATGATCTTACTAAAGCTAAAAATACAGGAAGCCCTGCCAAATATACCTTTGAGAAAGACACTGTTTTCAATATAGGGGGGAGGGCGATAGAGACCTATTATCCCGGCGAGGGACATACTAAAGATAATATTGTTTTGTATGTAAAAGATGAAAAGGTTGTTTATGGAGGCTGCCTTATTAAAAGTACTGAAGCTGCTGATTTAGGTAATATAGCCGATGCCAATTTGAATGAATGGGAGCAGACAATGAAGAACCTTATGAATAAATATCCTGATCCGGTTTATGTAATACCCGGACATTTTGCCTGGTCAAAAGGAGATAAGTCAATAAGGTATACAATCAAACTTATAAAAGAGACAGGGGAAGAATAGTTTTATTTTTTCTTTTTACCATTACGGATAATGTCTGCAAGTAGTTTTTTAGCTCTTAGCAGTTTTACCTTTACATTATTAAGTGGCTCGTTGAGTTGTTCGGCAATTTCCTGATAGCTCAGCTCCTGAAAATAGCGCAGCTGTATTACTTCCTGATAGTGTGATTTTAATAGCTTAATACATTCCAAAAGACTGGAAAGATTCTGTTCCTTAATCAGTTCGTCTTCGGCGGTAGGTGAGCTGTCTGCAATGTTATAGGCCTGTTGGTTTTGTTCGTCTGTGATTTCTATAAAGAGTGATGACTTCTTTTTCCTTAAAATGTCTATGTGTACATTTTTGGCAATGGCTATGAGCCATGTATTAAAGGCGTATTCAGGATTATAAGTAGCTATCCTGTCAAAAGCCTTGGCAAATGTTTCAATAACAATATCTTCTGTATCGGTTTCATTTTGGGTGCGTTTAAGCATAAAGCCATATACCTCATTCCAAAAAAAATCCAATAAAAAAGTAAAGGCTACCTGGTCGCCCTTTTTAGCTTTTTCTATATTGCTTTGTATAAGTTGAGAATTTATTTCCAAAGTACAGGTTTAGAGAACATATTGCTTATGTAAACATTAAGCTGTGTGAAGATAAGGAATATTTCGATAAAAGGAAACCAGTAAATCACGTCTTTCTCTTTTAGTTTACTCGCACTGTAGCCTATGGTTAACCATGCTATAAGGTAGCGGAAACCTATAACGGGTACAATAAACATCCAGTCAAAACCGGCAATTAAAAGTCCGGCAGCGAATAACGGAAATAGTAACTGTGCTATAAAGAACAGACGTATTTTTATCTTGTCTCCGGTTTTAAATTGCGAGTGTAGGTATACCTGTCTCTTTTTTTGTGCAAACCATTGCCCGAATGATTTTTTAGGAGGGCAGTAAGTAAAGCTTTCGGGAGTATAACAAACGGTAGTGTTTTTGCCGGTGGCTACCTGATTAACAAACATAGCATCCTCACCACTTCTTACATGCATATGGCTCATAAAGCCGTTAGCGTTAAAGAATTCCTCCTTTTTATAAGCCATATTGCGGCCCTCACCCGTGTATGGAGATCCCATTTTTGCCCACGACATGTATTGTGTTGCCCTAAGCATTTCGTCAAAGCGAATTATCTTATTAAGGAAAGAGCGTTTTACTTTTTCGTAAGCACCATATCCTAGTACAATTGTTTTTGTCTGGGTGAACTGAGCACTCATTTGCGATAGCCATTCTTTTGAAGACGGGTAGCAGTCTGAATCGGTAAATAATAAATAGTCTTTAGTAGCGGCTTTGATGCCTAAGGTAACAGCAAATTTTTTATTGGCCCAAAAAGCTTCGTTGTTTTCTACCTTAACCAAACGGATATTAGAATACTGCTGTTCAAATTCCTCAAGTACATCGAGCGTTTCATCGCTAGAGGCATCGTCTATAAGGACTATTTCAAAGTCGGGATAGTTTTGTTCGGCAATAAGCGGGACATATTTTTTTAAGTTTTCGGCCTCGTTCTTGGCGCAAACGATAACAGAAACCGGAACTTTTTTCGGACTGCTTTTATCTGGCTTTGAAAAAGCAAATTTTCCGAAGACGATAAGATAGTAAAATAGTTGTATTGCGGTTATACCGATAAATATATAGAAGGTAATGTTAAGCATACAGGTATTTTTTGATTGGCGTTTTAATGGTGCAAAATTAGAAAAAAGTCTTATTTATTCCTTTAGTTTGTTGTTAAGTGTTGGGTAATAATTGTTGAGTAATGACTGATTACGGGCCACTTTTTACTGAATACTATATAATATTGACTTCTGCCTCAATGCGTATGCCGAAGTTGTTATATACGGTTTCCTGTATTTTTCGTGACAGGTCTAATAATTCCTGCCCTGTGGCATTACCATAGTTAACCAGTACCAAGGCCTGCCTTGCATGTATGCCGGCATCACCGAAACGTTTTCCTTTAAAGCCCGACTGTTCTATAAGCCATCCTGCAGGAACTTTTACTTCAGTTTCAGAAATCACGTAATGTGGCATTTCCGGATGTTTACTGTAAACTAAATCAAACTCTTTTTTAGATATAATAGGGTTTTTGAAAAAGCTACCACTGTTACCCAGTTCTTTTGGATCGGGTAATTTACTTTGCCTAATGTTTATTACAGCATCGCTAACATCTTTTATTCCGGGTGCTGTAATGTTTTTTTCGGTTAGCTGTGCCATAATATCACCATAAGCGGTGTTAATTTTATGGTCTTTTTTGGTGAGCCTGTAAGTTACCGATACTATAATGTATTTGTTTTTTAAACTGTTTTTGAAGATGCTTTCGCGATAGGTAAATTCGCATTCTTCCTTTGTAAAGGTTTTTATTTCCTGCGTGGCAATGTCCATGGCTTCGCACGATATAAAAGAGTCTTTTATTTCAGTTCCGTAGGCGCCTATGTTTTGTATAGGGGTAGTGCCTACATTGCCTGGGATAAGCGACAGGTTTTCAAGTCCGCCATAATTATGCTGTATGGTGTAAAGTACAAATTCATGCCAGTTTTCGCCGGCCATAGCTTTTAAATGTACATGTTTGTCATCTTCAAAAACTACCTCTTTACCTTTAAGGTTTATATGTATGACTAATGAATGTATGTTTTGGGTAAGGAGCATATTACTGCCTCCTCCAAGGATGAATTTTTGTTTTCCGGAGTTTTCCTGAAGTACTTCTTTAAGCTCTTTTACAGAATTAACCGAAACAAATTCATCGGCAAAAGCCTCAATTCTAAAAGTGTTATGATTTTTAAGCGGGTAGTTTGAAATGATTTCCATAATTATGGGTTAGTTTACCGGTGGCAAAATTACATATTTTAACTACTCTTCGGTAGTCATGGCGCGGTTTATATATTCTATAAACGGTTGCATAACCAATAATTTTTTTGCAGTCTCTCCAATAAAGTTTTTACTGGCAAGATCTTTATCGCTAAGCTTATGTGTTACAGTGAAACTTTTTAGTTTTAAAAACTCAATTGCCGGATGGTCTTTATCATAATCTTTAGGAGCAGTTTTCAGGCTTTGTTCTCTGTCCAGTGTTCCGTAAAGCTTTTTGAATTCTTTGTTTTCCAGTATTTCTTCAAGGTCTTCGTAAAAGCCTGCAATTTCACGACGCATTTTTTTAAGTGATACAGGGTCGGGCATGTGCAGACCTCCAGCAATAAAGCTGGCTCCTTTTTCTATATGAAGGTAATAACCACCCATGTTGAATTCCTTATTTCCTGCCGACATCCATATACCCATATTGGTTTTATAGGGAGATTTGTCTTTAGAGAAACGGATATCCCTGTTTATCCTGAAAGAGCAGTTTTTAAACTCCAGGTGTTTTAATGACTCGTCGCCTGCGCTCACCTCTCTAATCAGGGCTTCGGTTACGGCTTTGTAGTCTTTTTTATATTCGGCATATCTTTTCTGATTTGCCTGAAACCAATCACGGTGATTATTTTGTTTAAGGTCTTCCAGAAACGGAAGTATGGTTGCTGGTAACATAGTTGTATAAGTTATAAGGTAAAGATACGATAACTTTGGTGAGTAGACTTCACAATTTCTTCAGTACGTTCAGGGTGGGTGTCAGATATAAAAATCTGTCCAAAAACCTTATCGTTTACCATTTGTACTATTTTAGAAACTCTGGTCTCGTCAAGTTTGTCAAAAATATCATCAAATAATAGGATAGGGAGTACGCCACTTTGTTTCTTTATAAAATCAAACTGAGCTAGCTTAAGCGCAATCAGAAAAGATTTTTGCTGTCCCTGCGATCCGAATTTTTTAATAGGATGTTCGTCTATCTCAAATGAGAGGTCGTCTTTATGTATGCCTACACTTGTATATTGGAGTACCCTGTCACGTTGCAGGTTTTCTTCCAGTAGCTTATCTAGTGTCTGTTCATGTAGCTGACTCTGATATACTAATGATATATTTTCTGCCGAACTGGTTATGGCGTGATGGTGTGCATTGAAAATAGGAATAAAATCGGCAAGGAATTTTTTTCTTTTTTCGAATACAGAATGCCCCAGTGCGGTAAGCTGCTCATTATATATACCCAGTGTCTCCTTGTCAAAGGTATGGTTAAGGGCAAAATACTTAAGTAAGGCATTTCGCTGGGCAATTACTTTTTGGTAGCTTATTAGTTCCTGCAGGTAAGTGGGGTCCAGTTGCGAAATAACACTGTCTATAAATTTACGCCTTGTTTCACTTCCTTCCATAATAAGGTCATTATCTGAAGGGGAGATGATAACTAATGGTATAAAACCAATATGTTCAGAAAACTTATCGTAGGCTTTTCCGTTTCGTTTTAAAACTTTTTTTTGTCCCTTTTTAAGGCTGCATACAATTTGTTCGTTTCTTTCATTTTTTTCAAAAGTGCCGTCTACAACAAAAAACTCTTCGCCATGCTTTATGTTTTGTACCGCAAGAGGGTTAAAATAGCTTTTTCCGTAAGATAAATGGTATATTGCATCCAGTACATTTGTTTTCCCTATGCCGTTTTTTCCCACAAAGCAGTTGATTTTTGAGTCAAACTCAAAATTGCCTTCAGATATATTCTTGTAGTTTAGGAGGGATAAATTTTTTAGGTACATTTGTAACTGTGTTCTTGATAGTGAGAACATTGTATAATTAGTATACTTTTATAAAAAGAGCATGCAAATTATTGAAAAATATCGACAAAAAGATATTTTAATTCTCAATAAAAATTTTATTTTTGCGGCTCACTAAATTAAATTAGATGGCAACATATAACAAAAGAGGGTACAAAGCTCCAAAACCTGCTGAGGTGAACGAAGTAGAACCGGAAGAAACTTTTGACGGTCAAAGTACAACTGAGGAAGTGTTTAACACACTTGACGAAAAAGCCTCAAAGACTGAAGAATGGGTAGCCAATAACCAAAAGCCAATCATTATTGCAGTTGCTGTTATTGCAGTTGCACTTGTAGGTTATTTGTTTTATGGACGTGTTGTAGTTGAGCCAAAAGAAACTGAAGCTGCTAACGATTCATTCCAGGCACAACAGTATTTTATTGAGGCTTCAAACGCTACAACCGTAGCTGAGAAGGATTCACTATACAATCTTGCCCTTAACGGTGGAGAAGCTAAAATGGGTCTTTTGTCTATTTTAGAGAACTATTCTGGTACAGATGCTGCAAACGTAGCTAACTATATGGCTGGTATGGCTTACCTTAATACAGGGAAGTATAAGGAAGCTGTAGAGCGTTTACAGGAATATAAAGGTAAAGAGCTAACAACAGGTATTCTTGCTAAAGGAGGAATTGGAGATGCTTTTGCTCAAACAGGTGAAAACGAAGAAGCTTTAAAATATTATGCTGAAGCTGCAAAAATGGGTGATGATGCTCTAGTTACACCTCGTTTTCTTTTTAAAGCGGGTCAAACAGCTTTAACTCTAGGTAAAAAAGAGGAGGCTAATAAATATTTCAATGAATTAAAGGCGAAATATGAGTCGGCTCCGGAAGCTAATAATATTGATGCTTACATAGCAGAAACAGAATAACTGTAATGGCTACAGCTAATAAGAACTTATCACAATACGATAAAAATATGGTCCCAAGCGCGAAAGATTTTCGGTTTGGGATTGTTGTTTCAGAATGGAATGAATCCATTACTGAAAATTTATACAAAGGAGCTTTTGAGGCTTTAATTGAAAACGGTGCTAAAGAAGAAAACATTGTAAAATGGGATGTGCCGGGAAGTTTTGAGCTTATTTATGGCTCAAAAAGGATGATTGATACCCAAAATGTAGATGCTGTTATCGCCATAGGCAGTGTAATACAGGGTGAAACTAAACATTTTGATTTTGTTTGTGAAGGAGTTGCACAGGGTATTAAAGATCTTAATATTTTAACCGATGTTCCTGTGGTTTTTTGTGTGCTGACAGACAATACTTTACAACAGGCTATAGATCGTAGCGGTGGTAAACATGGTAATAAAGGTACCGAGGCTGCTATCGTTGCTGTTAAAATGGCGAATTTAAGGAAAGAAACACGAGGTTAATTCAACTATTTTTTGTTACTTTGTACTGTAATTAAAAATTAAATAATTATTTAATTTTTAAAACCAAAAAATACATATCTTCGTATAAAGATAAAAAAAGCCGGATAAATTAAGGTAAGGTGTGGTTTACCGGCTTCCCTTCTGCCCTCGGGCAGAAGGGTTTTTCATTTTATAGGGGTACTATTTCTGATAATCAGTTTGTTATGTCCCTTTCTTTTTTTGCATAATATATTTTTTGTTGTATTTTTCGAAAACCGTTTAGAATCTAATATCAACTCTAAAAGATTATATTATGAATACTTTTGCCTCTGTTATTCATATTTTAACTTTATTGACTACGGCGCTTATGGCCGGGCTATTCTTTTCTTATTCATTTTCTGTTAATTCAGGACTTAGCCAACTTAATGATTCGGCCTATCTTTTAGCAATGCAGTCTATAAATAAGGCAATACTTAATCCGGTATTCTTTATCTGCTTTTTTGGTACAGTTGTTTTACTTCCTTTAAATGCCTACCTGCAGTATGACGGGAGGCTTACAATTAACTTTTCATTATACGGTCTTTCGGCAGCGTTTTACATCATAGGGTTATTTGGTATTACCATTTTAGGGAATGTGCCTTTAAACGATACGCTTGAAGCTTTTGATTTGGGGAATTCAAGTCAGGAAGCTATTAAAGCTATGCGGGAAACTTTTGAAGATCCCTGGAACAAATGGCATAGCATTCGTACTATAGCTGTAATTATTTCTTTTTTATTGTTAAGTATTGCTACTGTACTACCTAAAAGATAATTGTTTGAATTTTGTAATGATCTGATTGATTAGAGCAATATAATTCGCTGTTATTATGATGAAATTTGTGTAGCTGCATAGCAGTTACAATTCTAATCATATAAATCAAAAAACAATGAAGTACAATTTTTTAGGAAACACGGGATTGTTAGTTTCTGAAATTTGTTTTGGTACCATGACGTTTGGTGGAAGAGGGTTTTGGGAGGCCATTGGTAAAATTCAGCAGGAAGAGGTAAACGGACTTATGAAGTCTGTAGTGGATTCGGGAGTTAATTTTATAGATACGGCTAATGTGTATTCTTATGGGGAATCTGAAAGGCTTTTAGGTCAGTCTGTAAAAGATTTAGGGCTGAACAGAAATGAGCTGGTTATAGCCACTAAAGTTCGTGGTCGTATGGATGAGAAACCTAATAATATTGGTTTGTCACGTTACCATATATTTAATTCGGTTGACGAAAGCCTGCAACGTCTGCAGCTGGATCATATCGATATATTATATGTACACGGTGTGGATAACCGTACTCCGATTGAAGAAACCATGAGAGCTCTTAATGATATTGTGTTATCGGGTAAGGTAAGATATATTGCCGTATGTAATTGGCCGGCATGGATGGTAATGAAGGCACAGGGAATAGCCGATAAGAACGGATGGAATAAGTTTATAGGCCTACAATATTACTATTCGCTTTCAGGGCGTGATATTGAAAGAGAAATAGTTCCTTTGGCTTTAGATCAAAACCTTGCCATTATGCCATGGAGTCCATTGGCAGGAGGTTTTCTTTCAGGGAAATACACAAGGGAAGGTCAGGCTTCGGGATCGCGCAGGGAAGCATTTGATTTTCCTCCTGTGAACAAGGATAAGGCTTATGATATTATTGACGGACTTGTACAGGTAGGTGAGAAGCATAACGTAACACCGGCACAGGTTGCCCTTGCATGGGTACGCCAACAACAGGGAATTACCAGTACTATTATTGGAGCTAAAAATAGCAATCAGCTACAGGATAATATCAGATCAGTTGATGTGGAGCTAACCGAAAAAGATTTACAATTGCTTGACGAATTGAGTGCACTACCAAAAGAATATCCGCAATGGATGGTAGAGCGTCAAAACTCCGACAGATAATAAAAAAAGCTGAACTTATAGTTCAGCTTTTTTTATTATTCCGTCTTTTTCAAGTTGTTTCAATAGTGTTTCGGTATAGCCCTTTACAAAATTTTCTAAATCAGTGGGGTTATAGGTAGCAGATTGTGCCGACCATAAAAGCTCTTCGGTAGCCGTATCATATAAGTTGCTTTCCAGATAATAGGTTTTATCTGTAGTATAATAACCCGGGTCGTACATCATAGGGTAAACATTGGAATAGTATCCGTAAAAATTACCATAATACCCCATTCCCATACCCATAGGGTAGTAAGAAGTAGATCCCTGAACATATCGTGTTGAGGTTTCCTTGTCTTTTAACGCCACTGTAAAAATGGTTTGAGCATTGGTAGCCCTTATCACTTTGAGTAATTCTTCTCTTGATGGCATATTATCTTTAGTGAAAGTTCTGGTAAATACATTATGACTTTTAAAACTCTCTACATCTCTCTGACTTGCCTGAAAAGCCAGTTCATTTTCCAGTACGGTTTTAGCACTCATGTTTGAAGTAAGAACAGCGATGAATACGCTTTTTATGGTTTCATTTTTTACTTTCTCTTTATTTACCCACGATCCGGTGATTTGAGTATTTGATCCTGCACAGGAAAAAATAAAGGCTGTTAGCAATAAAAAGAAAAACGGATAGATTGTTTTTTTGCTCATAATATATTGTATTGTAGTTGGTTATTTTAAAGATAAGGTTTGTTTTCTTAAAATTTTCCTAATACAAAATAAAAAGCCTCCTAAAAGAGGAGGCTCTGGTAAAACTATTTTTATTGTTTTAATACGTTACAGAAGGTATAAGTCCTCTAAGTCCCATATCGGTAAGGGTTTCTCCGGCTGATGGCTCAAATTTACCGTCGGTATTTACCTCATTCCATTCAAAACTGTTATTGATGGAGAAAGAAAGATTAATAGTAATATCTTCTGTTTCATTACCGGTAATGGTAAGTCCGTTTTCAAACTGCCCTGTTAAAACACAAGACCCCTGTGGTATAGGAGATGATTCAAACAATGGATTTGGTACAGTAACAGCACCTTCAGGAGCCTGACCGTCTATTACATACCCCAGTGTTTCAAAAGCCCAGTATCCTTGTAGTTTGTTAGCATTAACCTCTACTGTTTGTCCGTTAATATCAAAAGAATAAATATAGTTGTTATAGCCTATAAAACTAGCCATGGTTCCTGTTAGCTCGTTACCTGAATTCAGGAATTTGATTGTTCCGTTTTGATAAGATACCGAAACTCTTACCCAATCATAATTACCTGTGCTTACCTCGCTCAAGGGGATACTTAGGAAAACTTCACCGTCCTGACCCAATATAGCTTTACTAAAGTCGATAGCCTGAGCACCTCCGGCTGTGGTTTCTTCACCTTTGTAAATAACTTCCCCCTCGCCTAAAAGAGTATAAAGGTTTGGAGCAAGCTCTATATAATGCGCGCTCATGTAATTTACAATAGGGGTTTGGGCTGCGTTGCCTTCACCTATTTCGGCAGGCTGCCCTAAGTTATTAAGACGGATCTGATCTTTATCAAACTTCAGCCTTACAATAAGGTTTGGTTCATTTGAGGTAGGCTGCGAATCATCTGAATTACTGCAGGAAAACAGAAATGCAATGCTGCTTAATGCTAAAAATTTTAGTTTGTTCATTATTGGATTTTAGTTTATGTTTGCGGTAAAAATACTATTTTACAATTAATAGGCAACAAAAAAACCGGGTGCTAAACCCGGCTTTCTGTATATAAAATGATTTGTTATTGTTTTAGGTGCTTTGCAAAAAAGCCCATCATGCATTTGTAAAGCTCAAGCCTGTTATCTTCATGTCCGAAGCCGTGACCTTCATTGTATTTAACCATATAAGGTACATCAAAACCACGTTTCCTTAGGTTTTCTACTACCTGGTCTGATTCATTTATGTTAACCCTTGGATCATTAGCACCCTGAACCACAAACAGAGGTTTGGTTATTTTATCAACGTTAAGAGCCGGAGATACCTGTTTCATGATTTCGATATCCGTTTCAGATGTTTCGTCATACCACTGGGCATAAACCTGTTTTAGGTATGGCTTCCAGTAAGGGGGGAATGATTTGAAAAAGGTAAATAAATTAGACACCCCTACATAGTCCACTCCACAAGTATATAAATCAGGTGTTTTTACTAAGCTTCCAAGAGTAGCCAGTCCGCCATAACTACCTCCGTAAATGGCTATTTTGGAATCGTCTATCATTCCCAGAGATTTCACATAAGCCACACCGTCTTCAAGGTCATTAAGCATTTTTCGGCCTATCTGTTTGTTTCCGGCAAGGTAGAATTCTTTGCCATATCCACCAGATCCCCTGTAGTTTACCTGTAGGGTAGCATAGCCTCTGCTGGCGAAAAGCTGTGTTTCCGGATTAAAGCCCCATGTATCTCTTGGTCCGTATGGACCACCGTGAGGGTTTACTATAAGCGGAACTTTCTTTCCGTTTTTAGCCTCGTTAGGGATAGTTAGGTAACCATAAACAGTAAGACCGTCCCTTGAGGTAAATTTCACAGGGCGCATTTCGGCCATATCTTCTTCCTTCAGGTTAGGCATCAGGTTGAATATTTCCTTGAAGGTGTCTTTTTCGGCATCATAAAAGTAATAAATACCATAAAGCTTATCGCTTCCTACATATAGTAGGTATTTGTCTTCATCGTCGGTTACATTGGTGATTGCAACTTCCTTGTCGCCAAATTGCTTTTTAAACTTTTTATATAGCTTTTTATAGGTTTCACTAACGGGTATAACTTCCGATTTTTCTCCCGTATAGTAATAAGCATCCAGTTCATATCCTCTTTTTCTGGAAGTTTCTGTACCACTTAAGTCGTAGGTATCGTTAGAGAATATTTTTTTTATTGTTTTGCCTTTTTCAAAATCATACAGTACAATTTCTTTGGTATTGTTATCCAGGTTGGTTAATACGTAGGCATCGTGTGGATTTGGAGTGGCATAATTAAATTCCAGTATGGCGAATTGTTGCTGCCAGTTGGTTTCCTTAGCTTTTTTAAAAGACTTATCGTTGCCCGGCCTGTAATACAAAACGTAGTCGGTACCATTTTGCTGTTGGGTATAGGCTTTAAGGTTACCATCCTTATCAAAATCATAACCACTTATAGGGTTGGAAAGGTCGGTGTTTTCAAACAGTTTTTCCAGTTCGCCTGTATTGATGTTGATTTTATAGGGTTCAAACACCTGCGGATTATCCTTATTCATTTCGATAATCATATAGTCCTTTTGGTCTTTTAAACCATTAAGAATATTTACTCTTACACCATCAAACGGAGTAAGATCCTTTTGGTTAGCTCCGTCAAGGTTTACGGCAAACAGATGGAAGTTTTCGTTGCCACCGTTATCCATAATATAGATAAGCCTGTTGTTGTTGGCCCATCCGTAACCTCTTACAAGGTCTTTGCCTTCTTCTATGACACGGGTCACTTTATCGGTTGTTGTGTTTTTTACATAAACATGTCTTTTCCCGTTGTCGTCTTTTTCCATGTAGGAAAAAAACTTGCCGTCCGGCGAAAACTTAAATGAGCTTTGCATCGGTTTTTTGAAATAATCTTCTACCGAATACTTGTAGCTGCCTTTTTCCTGTGCTGCGAGTTTTTCAAGTTCCTGTTTTGACGATGGGAGGGAAGTATTACCCGGAAGGTCTGTTTTTTCTTGTGCTGCCATACCTGTAAATATAGCAAAAGCAAGAAAGTTCAAAATTGACTTTTTCATTTCTTACAGTTTTAATAATTGATTTAATGATTGATGACCTTAAATATATCAATTATATCTGTAAGATTTTGATTTTGGCAATGTTATTCGATTATGTGCATAAAAAAGCACTTGTGTGAATAACACACAAGTGCTTTGAAAAACAGATAACAAAACAATCAATTAATCATAATCGCTGTATCGTACTGCAAATACGCAACGGTTGTCCTGTCCGTATTTAGAAGTTTCATATTCGGTAAGGTTCCACAGATAACCTGTGCTGCTATCATAGTATAAATCTTCTGCCCCGTGAGGCCAACGGAAACGAGTCCCTGCGCCATCGCCACTGTAGTGACGTACCAAACGCGCTGTAGAACCTTCGTAGCTACTATTTCCTGTAGTGGTTACTAAACTGGTAGAAGCCTGTCCTCTCCTGTAAACGCCCTGTACACGGTATACCGGTCCGTTATTTCCGGTTGCGTTGTCTTGTGGTTCAAGCTGCTGTACCGTTTGCCCCGTATTAATCTGTCCGCTTGAGTTAAGCGCAAATCCATATATCTTAGGGGTTTGGTTATCACTTGGCGTAAGGTACTGACCTGTCCATAGTCTTGTCTCACCATTATTGCCTGTACCTAACGAGATACATGAATAGGGGTTGGCATTGTCAATGTCATAATAACCAATTTGCGGAAGCACATAAGAATAGTTGAATGCTTTTAGTGTACCATCAGTCTCACGGCCTATACGGTTTTTGGTGCTGTCTCCCGAAACTGCGATAAGTTTCCTGATGTCAAACACACGCATACCCAGTTTGGTATCTACAACATAAATTTTGTTGTTAGAATAAGCTACACCGCCTGCGTGGATGGTAACCGGACAAAACAGGTCTAACTGATCGTAAGAATTGGTAGATCTGTACAGGTTGCTGTTACTCATGTTGTTTTTGTCCTGCACTAAAAGGATGTGTCTGTAAGTGATATTATTCATATCGGTAATATCAACAAGGGCAATACGAACACCTTTGTGCTGGTTGTAAACTCCCGAAATAGTACCCGGGCCAACACCATACCATGTTGCCAAAAGGAATTTGCGGCCACCCCAGTTAAAACCGGTTAGTCCCTGTGGGCGCCATTCTTCTGTACTTTCGTCGCCGCTGTTCCATTTGAAACCGGTAACCTGATTTGCCGACGGAATGTTAAATCCATACACGCTGTTATAACCGCTTTTTGTGCCAGAGCGGTTAAGGTTAATATCGTCTGGCTCAAGGAAGCCATACGATGATAGTGAGTTTACAAAGTTGCTTTCGTCTGTGTAACTAATCGGCAGACTGAGAAAGGCCTTTGTTGTCACTTTTGTGGTGTCCGGAGATGTTGCAGCATCTTCAGAAACGGGCTCAAAGTCGTTTGAGCATGAACAAATCGCTCCAGCCATAAGCAGGGCCGCGAACTGTTTCAAGTAAGTGGTTTTCATTTTTATGGTTTTTAATAATTATTCGGCTTATAAACAGCAGAACAATTTTCCCATCAGCTCCCGCACTTCATGAAAATGTTATTGCCTGTAAAAATTCAAATAAAAGTAAAATATCCCATAAAAAATTGATTTGTTTATTACTAAAATATTAATAATGAAACATGAAATTTTGAGATAAATAGCAGATGTTTAATTTTCTGCGTTTTTGTGTTGTATTTTTTTCTGATGCCTTTTGGAGTAGAACCATGCTCCGGCTGTAAGTAGTATGTAAAGTACTACGATGGCAGCCATTTGTTCCCATTTGTTTTTAAGCTCGTAGTATAGAATAAGGATACTGCCTAATGAGAGCCCGGCAATGGCTAACATCGTAATGACAGCAGATGATTTTGTTTTGTCCTTTATCTTATAATTGGCAATAGCCATTAATAGCGATACCAGTAGAAAGGTAACACTGCCAAATTCCAATATAAGTTCGAGTCCGCCAATAAGGATTAACACACCTGCAAAAGCTGCCATAAAAAGGGTTGCATTTTTAGGTATCTTATTTGTTCTTTTAGTAAGTATATCCGGGAAATAGCCATCATCAGCAATTGCAGCCAGTTGTCTTGAAGCTCCAAAAACGGTTCCGCTAATTGCACTACTGGTTGCCAGTAAGGCTCCTGCAATAACTATTGTACTGCCCAGTTTACCTAATACTTCACCTGCGCCCGATGCAAGAGCAAATTCCTTATTTTCAATAATATTTTCGGCAGGTATGGCAAATAATGCTCCCATGGATATCACTACATATATAACTACAGCCAGCACTATGGCACTGTATATGGCTCTAGGAATATTTTTGTCGGGATCTTTCATTTCGTTTACTGCATTGATAACGAGCTGAAATCCTTCAAAGGCAACAAAGGTGACCGACGATACTATAAGGATATTCATGATGCTGGATTTTTCGGCATCCACAGCCATGGTTTCCATAAACTTAGCAAAGCTGGTATCACCATTTTGCATAAGTACCACCGATATGACAGTAAGTAATACCAGTTTGGTGTATACCATTATATCCTCAATTTTACCCATACCGTTTACACTCCAAAGGTTAATTGCGGTAAACAGGCCTATAATTCCAAGCGCGACAGCTTTACGAATCCACATATTATCTGAAAAATCAGTGCTACTGATGGCATAAGAGGAAAAGGTATAAGCATAAAGTGCGAGTGTGCTTATGTACCCGAATATTACATACCACCCGATAACAGAAGCAAGAAAAGGTGTTTTAGGATAGGTTTTTTTATAAAAGGCATAGGTAGCGCCCTCATCTTTGTAATATACGCCTAGTTTAACATAAGAGTAAGCTGCAAGGGAAGCTATAATACCCCCCACTATAATGGCAAAAGGGGTTACGTTTCCTATTATTGCTACAGATATTCCCAATATGGTGAATATACCACCGCCTACCATTCCTCCTAAAGCAATGGCAATAAGTTCTGCCAGCCCCAGGTTTTTAGTTTTAGATTGTAGTCCCATGTAAGGCAATTTTGAGGTAAGTATAACAAAGTTACCCATTTGTAAGAAAAGAAAACATTAAAATTAGCTTAAATGCTTCTGAAAAAAATGTGAAGTGATAAAGTTATATGGTTTTTATAGCCATAATCTTCTCTTCAAATATTTCCTTGCAATGTGATTTGCTTTTAATACGTGTTTTGTAGGTGTAAACAGTTGATACCGATAGTTCAAGAAAATCGGCTATCTGTGTGCTGTCCTGTATACCCAGCCTGTAAAGGGCAAACAGTCGCATTTCGGTGTTTAACAGTTCTCCTTTCTTAATAACGGTTTTATGGTCATCCGGGAAAAGTGCATTAAAGTCCTCAATAAAAGTAGGGAATAGTTTCAGGAAAATCTCATCAAACTGATGGAACAGGTTTTCCCTTTCCTTTTTTACATTATAGCGTTTAAGACTGGTAATAACCTCATCGGTTTTCTTGGAAATTATTTTCTGTATGGTGCTTTTTTGTAGGTGGTCAATCTTATTAATGAAGTCGGAAGTAGCTTTTATAAAATAAGCGATATACTCTTCCTTAATGATGTTAGCTTCACTAAGACTGTTGTTCATTTCCTGTAGTTTGGCATATGATTCGGCCATTGCCTTTCGGGAAGCATTACGTTCTTTAAGTTGCCTGAAGATAATAACCAGGAAAATAATAATAATAACCGATAGCACAGCGAGTAGTATCACTACTATTTCGAGTATATCGTTCTTATCTTTAATTTTATTAAGCTGAGCCTTTTCTATAATAGGCAGTATGGTGGAGATTTCAATTTTACGGTGACGGGCATCATAAAATGTAGCATCGTCCATTGCCAGGTTAATATACTTATTGGCTTTTTCCAGGTCACCACTTTTAAATAATTCGTTTGCCAGGTTACGCAGTGCAACGGTTTCCTTTGTGGCATTCTTTACATCGGCAATGGCGGCAAGACACAGGTAATGGATTCCTTTTTCTTTTAAACCCTGTTCAGAATAGATATAACCGAGGCTGGAAGTGGCAATACCATAATATTCTGTAGGAAGTTTGTAATTGTTAATCCAATAGCTAAAGGCAAATTCGGCACCTTTACGATCCTGTTGTTTCATCCGTTTCAGGCTAATAGCTGCCCAGTATTCATTAGTATTGGTGTCTACAATCATTATAGCCTGTTCAATATACTTTGTGCCTTTCTGTATGTAGTTGATGTTATAACGGGGGTCTCGGGTATAATCGGCAAGGTCATAATAGGCACGTGCTTTGACCGAGAAATATTCGTAACGGGTTTTTATATCCAGTCGGTCTTCATTCTCAATACTGCAAAGAGTATCAATAGCTTCCTTAAATAATCCTGATGACAACAATACAAAGCCTTCCTTTATTTTGGCTTTGGCAAGTAGTTCTGGATCCTTTAGGAGGAAAGCCATGTCCTTTGCCTGCTCTATATAGTAATAGGCAGAATCATATTTAAACGATTTGTATTCGTCAAAAAGTGACATATAGGTGTTGTACAAAGCTTTTTTATCATCGCTTAGTTTAAACTTTTCTATATGTACTTTCAGTTCGCCTATGGCAGCATATTTCTTTTTTACATAATACTCCTTATTGGCAAGGGCTTTATCCAGTTCCTGCAATACGGGATCGGTCTCTTTAGGTGTGCTGAACAAAGAGAAACAGGTAAAAAGTAAGAGAAAGGTGATGTGTTTTTTCATTACAGCTGAAATAGCGCATAACAAGGTGCTATAACCTCATCATTACCTCACGCAGTTGTTAATCAAGGTAAAAACTAATGATTTTTTTAACAGATTATTTTTAAGATGTAAAAATACGGGAAAAGTTTTCATCTTAACAATAAAATCATTTAATATATAAACAATTGAGAAAAATATCCTTATTAAATTTTGATATTCTTATTATTTTGATTTTTTACTTCCTTTAAATTGTCTAAACATCTACTTGATTTTTTAAGTATAAATAATTTATTAATCAATTGTTTATCAGTTGCTTATTTTAAATAATAGCCTTGATTTATCTTGATTTTTATTCAATGTTTTTTTTAAGAGTTTTTTAAGGGCTAGTTTCGTCATATCCTTTTTATAGGGAGTAACTAATTACCTAACAAAACAACAACATTTATGAGAAGTAAAATTATTTATGGGTTAGCTATCATGGGGCTTATTGCGGTAGGCTGTAATGATCCTGATGATGGTAGTTATGTAAATCCTGTTACCATTTATGAGAAAATGGAAGGTGACTGGGGTTTAATGAGTTTAAAGATGGTAGATGAGTATGCAAAGGCAAATGCTATCGAACCTTCTGAACAAAACATGGGAGCTTATTTTAATTATGAGGATTTTAAAATAAGGTTTAGTGTTGACGATAATATGGAACCTACGACTTATGAAGTAATGGGTGATGTGCCTCCTTTATTTCCGGCAAACGGATACTGGAAGCTTAGTTCTGCTTTCCAACAACCAAACGGTGAGGCGGTAAAGATCTATTTATATAGTGATGCTCAAAAAACACAAATGACCGATGAACTTAAACTGGTTGCAGTACCGGGAAGCAGTGAGCAAATGGAGCTTCAGTTGGTAAGGAAGTCAGGAGGTATTGCATTTGTGTCTTATTCGTTTAAGTTAAATGCAGTTAATTAACGACACCATGAAAAAAATTATACAATTTATAGTATTGGCCTTTGCTTTATTGCCGGGCGTTGCCAGGGCACAGGAGGCAGCAGGGTCTATAAACGACATGTGGTCGTTCCCTGTAATATATGCTTACGACGAAGAAGTGACGTGGTTTTTTGACCTTTCCACTACAACGTTTGCGGCAGAATCTGATGTTTATTTATGGATTTGGTCTCCGTCTGAACCGGATGCAGGAAATTGGGAAAACTCTTCTGAATTTGCAAAACTTACCTACGAAGGGGATATGATATGGAGCTTTACGCTTACTCCTACAGAGTACTTTAACATGACTCCTGAAGATATTGCGGCTAGTGCCGGTTTTTGGTTCAGGTTAAAAGATCTTACAGGCTCGTTACAGTCAGAAGTGCATAGCATGGCTTATACTGATTATTCATCTTTTGCAGGTTCAGGTGAGTTATGGAGATCATACCCATCGTCACCACTTATTGATGAAGGGGTAAGTATACTTTTCAATGCCAGTCTGGCCGATGGTTTTGAAGATGCAACAAGTATACACTTTCATAGTGGACTTAACTTTTGGGATATTGCTGTTGAATATCAGTCCTGGATTCCGGAAGTGGTTGAGAAAACCCAGTTAAAAAACATGGGAGGAGGTATCTATAAAATGGATCTTATACCACAGGAATATTATGCCGCTCCGGACGGGTATGTAATGGAAAACATTGCTTTCCTTTTTGTTAAGGACGATTGGGCAGGTACCACCGCTGATCAGGTACTTTACGCAGGTGAGTTTATTCCGCCACCACCGCCGGTATTTACATTCTTCCCTCAGCAAATAAGTAAAAAGGATTTTTTGGGAATAATAAGAACCAACAACGAACCGGGAATTAACACCCTTATCTATACGGTTACTGCAGGTACAGTAGAGATTACAGGCGAAATTACAGGTGGGGTAAGTGAGATTAAAGGATTTGTAAACCTGGTGTCTGCGCTACAAAATGTAGATGTAAACGAAATACATGTTCTGGTTAAGGATAATACCGACAGAACAATTTCAGACACTACTATCCCGCTTAAGCAGCTGGACTAATAAACCACAATCAACTTAAAAAACCATTCGATGAATAGTAAAAATACTAAAGCAGGCCTGTACAAGGTGTGGGCTAATAAATCGCTGGTACTCACATTTGTCATACTTTTTCTTTCGGTTGCTGCATTTGCACAGGGGAAAAAGCAGGTATCGGGTACTATTAACGATAATACCGGTATGGGTATGCCGGGGGTGTCGGTAATTGAGGTAGGTACAACAAACAGTGTAGCTACCGATATTGACGGAAAGTTTGTTATTACAGCTACTGTAGGTAGTACGCTGGAAATATCTTTTATAGGTTATGAAACCCAAAGCGTAACCGTAACCGAAAATACATCAAACATTGAGCTTACTTTACAGGAAGGAGCCTTAATGCTTGATGCTGTAGAGCTTGTTTCTGTAGGTTATGGTACCATGAGAAAACAGGACTTAACAGGAGCTATATCAACCGTAGGGGAAAAAGACCTTGTAAAAGGTAACGTTACTTCTACCGAGCGTGTGTTACAGGGTAAAGTTGCCGGTTTAGCAGTTGTTCAGGATACGGGTGATCCAAGTAGTGGTTCGTCTCTTCGTTTAAGAGGTGGTACTTCGCTAACTGCAAGTAACAGTCCGCTTATCGTAGTAGATGGTGTAGCAGGTGTAGATATTAATGTTGTACAGCCTTCAGATATCAAATCGATTGACGTTCTTAAAGATGCTTCGGCTACAGCCATTTATGGTTCAAGGGGGGCTAACGGTGTTATCATCATTACAACAAAAAGCGGTAAAAAAGGACTTTCTGTAGTGTATAACGGTTTTACCAGTGTTGGTAAAGCATCAAATAATTTAGATTTACTATCTGCAAACCAGTGGAGAGCTTATGTGCGTGATAACAACTTAGCTGATGCTGTAGATTATGGCGGTGATACTAACTGGCAAAAAGAAATTCAGCAAACTGCTTATTCACAAAATCACAGCCTTAGCATTAATTCGGGTTCTGAAGATGGCGGGCTACGTGCGTCGCTTCAGTACTTTGATAACGAGGGTATCATTAAGCGTTCAGGGATGGAGCGTTTAAGCGGTAACATTAGTGTATATCAGTACGCTTTAGATAAAGCCATTAAATTTGATATGGGCTTAATGGCTAATGTTGACAAATGGCATCCGGTAGATTACAGGATTTTTGAGCGTTCGTTCAACCTTAATCCAACAATTCCTGTATATGATGAAAACGGTAATTTTACATCTGTAGGAGGAACATTATATGAAAACCCTGTTGAGATACTTACTAACCGTACAGCCGATAATAAAAGACACAGGTTATTAGGATACTTTAAAACAGAGGTAAACCTGTTGAATGATTTTAAAGCGGTTGTAAATACTTCTTTAGAGTATAATGCGCTTAATGCCGATCAGTACAAGCCATCGTATGCTGTACTTGAAGGTAGGACAGAAAACGGTTACGGACAGAAAACGTATGGTGAGTATACTACAGCACAGGTTGAAGCGTACCTTAACTATAACAAAATGTTTGGTAAGCATAGTGTAAATGGTATGTTAGGGTACTCTTACCTTGAAAATGTATACGAAGGTTTTGGTGCACAGCGTAGCGGATTTGAAACAGATTTATTTGGTTACAACAACCTTGGTGCAGGTTATAACTACCGTTTAGGTGATGTTTATTCATACAAAGGAAAGTCAAATCTGGTTTCTTTCTTCGGTAGGGCAAACTATTCTTACGATGGTAAGTATATGGCAACAGCAACTGTAAGAAGAGACGGTTCAAGCCGTTTTGGTGCAAACAACAAATGGGGTGTATTCCCTTCTGCATCGGTAGCATGGAGAATCTCTGATGAGAACTTTATGGACTGGTCTAACGACTGGTTAGGAAACCTTAAAATAAGAGCAGGTTATGGTGTTACCGGTAATCAGGATGGTATTGGTGAGTACAAATCACTTTCAATATTAGGTGTAGGTCAGGATAGTTACTATAACCCTGCTACAGATTCATGGAGCCTTGCTTATTCGCCAACACAAAACCCTAACCCAGACCTTAAATGGGAGGAGACGCAACAGCTTAACTTAGGTTTAGACTTTACTTTATTTAACAGGATATCAGGTTCGTTTGAGTACTACTCAAAAACAACTAAAGATTTATTATACACTTATCAGGTACCTCAGCCACCTTACTTAGTAGGTACCATGCTGGCAAACGTAGGTGAGCTTTCTAACAAAGGGGTAGAGCTTACACTAAGTGCCGACATTATTAACAACGATAAGTTTACATGGAGTGTAAACACCAACTTCTCTCACAACAAACAGATGATTGAGAAACTGTCTAACCAAATGTATGAGACAGATGTAATTTACAGTGGTTCGCTTCACGGGCTTTCGGGTATGTCTAACCAGTTCTCACAAATTATTGCCGAAGGTTATCCTGTAGGTACGTTTTGGGGTAAAGAGTTTTTAGGTTTTGATGAGAACGGAGAGTTTATTTTAAGTGAGGAAGATAAAGCCATTGGTGATGTTCAGCCAGATCTTATTATGGGGCTTAGTATGAACTTTACTTACGATAAGTTTGACTTCGGATTTACCAGTTACGGTATGTTTGGTCAGGAAGTGCTTAATGCAACAAACATGATGCTGTACACTCCAAACAGATTACCGGCATACAACGTTCCTGATGACTTTATCGGTTCAGGTATCAACTCGGCGCCAACATTCTCAAGCTACTGGATAGAGAAAGCATCTTTCTTCAGGCTTCAAACGGTAACGCTTGGTTATACTTTTCCGTTTAAGGACAACGGTTCTAAGCTTAGAATATATGTGTTAGGTGAAAACCTTGCAGTATTTACAAATTACGATGGTACAGACCCTGAGGTTAACCTTACCGGTCTTGATAATCCGGGTATTGACAGGTTTAATAACTATCCAAGGCCAAGAACTTTCTCTATAGGTCTAAACTTCACCCTGTCTAAATAAGTGATTTGATAACACTAAAATTAAAATGATGAAAACCAAAATAACAGCATTATTCTTAACGTCTCTTTTTGCACTGTCGTGTACAGATCTTGATGAGGATTTGTATGACAGAGTAAAGGATGACAACTTTGGTAATACACCAAGTGAAGTGGAAGCTCTTGTGGGTGGGGCCTACTCATCCCTTAGAGGGTTTAGCGACGGAATCTCAAACTCATTTCCGGGTAGCGAATATGTATTCTTTTTAAACGCCGTAACTTCAGACGAGACTGTTATCCCTACAAGGGGAACCGACTGGTTTGACGGTGGGCAGTGGCAAAGGGCACAAACCCATACATGGCTTGCCAGTGACGGTATGATACTTTCGGCATGGCGTTACTGTTATGCGGGTATTGCAAAAGTAAACTCTATTATTTACCAGATAGACAAATCAGGGCTTACCGATGAGGCTAAAGCTCCTATATATGCAGAGCTTAGATCGGTTCGTGCTTATTACTACTACATGTTGTTAGATATGTTTGGTAATGTGCCTATCGTAACTGATTTTGAAGATCAGGGGTTACCGTCTAACTCAACACGTCAGGAAGTATATGATTTTGTGGAAACCGAGTTACTGGAGTCGTTACCTTACCTGAAATCAGAAATTGTATACTCTAAGTTTACTAAAAATGTGGCTTACGCTTTACTGGCAAGATTGTACCTTAATTCAGAAGCGTTTATTGGTCAGGCCCGTTGGCAGGATTGCATCGATATGTGTCAAAATGTGTCGGGCTATTCATTAACGGTAGATTACTTTGCCAACTTCGCTACAGAGAACCAAACATCAGGAGAGATAATCCTTTCTATACCTTACGATAATGCAGCAGGCACAGTAGGTAACTATATGTCTTCAATGAGTTGTCATTACCTGCATAGGTTTACTATTTCGCCAACAGGAGATTATCCTTGGAGCGCTAATGGTATGGCTGCAGAGCCGGGAGTTTTCTCAAGCTTTGAAGAAGATGACGTGAGGAGAAATGCAATGGTGGAAGGTGAGCAGATAAATCTTGCTACAGGTTCGGTTATTATTATGGATAGTGGTGAACCTCTTATCTATACCGAAGAGATTCCTGATTTTACCAATGCTACTCAAAATGTAGGGGTACGTTTAGGAAAATATGAAATGAAACCGGGAGAACAATGGGAAAGAGATCACGATCTTGTTGTTATTCGTTATGCCGAGATACTTATGATGCAGGCAGAGTGTTATGTTCGCTTAGGTTCGCCTGGGCAGGCACTTCCGTTTGTAGAGCAGGTAAGAATGCGTGCAGGACTGGATACTCCTGATACGATAGATTTAGACTTCATTGATCAGGAACTTCGCAGGGAATTCCTTTTTGAGGGAAGAAGAAGGACAGACAATATTAGGTTTGGCACATTCTTCCAGCCTGGTTGGGAATTAGGTACAACAGAACCTTTCAGAGCCATCTTCCCTATACCGGAAACCGTATTATCTACCAATACGAATTTAGAACAAAATCCGGGTTATTAAGAAGTTAGTAGTAGTGCCGGTCTGCCATGTTAGAGTTAGTTCATGGCAGACCGGCATATTTTACTTTACTGAAGCTTATATTTTTAAATAATGAACAGATATTTTACACTATTATTAAGCGGTGTTATTACTATAGCTATAAGCTGCAACAGCTGTAGTAAGGACGATGGCGGTACAGAAACCGTTGGAGGAGGTCAGGAGGAAACATTTGATCCTGTTGCTGTGACCAAAACAAACAGTACCAAAATCTATATGCATTATATGCCGTGGTTTGAGACTAAAGAAAGCAGTGGGAACAACCAATGGGGCTACCATTGGACCATGGCAAACAAAAATCCTGATAATGTTGATGTTAACGGGCAGAGGGAGATTGCTTCACACTATTATCCTTTAATTGGACCATATCATTCGGGAGACCGTGATGTTATTGAGAACCATTTACTGCTGATGAAGTATTCAGGAGTAGATGGTGTTTTAATTGACTGGTACGGTACCTACGATATTAATGACTTTAAGGCTTTAAAGGAAAATTCAGAGCAGTTAATTGATATGCTGGATGAGGTAGGATTAAAATTTGCTATAGTATATGAAGACAGGTTTTTAAATGATATTGTACAGGCAGGGCTGGCACCTACAGTTACAGGAGCAGCAAAAACCGATTTAGGTTATATGCAAAGCAATTATTTTAATACTGATGAATATATTAAAGTAAACAACAAACCATTGTTGTTAAACTTCGGGCCTATTGTGATGCAGACTCCTGATGAATGGACTACAGCTTTTAGTAATCTTAGTACCAAACCAACTTTCCTTACTTTATGGAATGAATCAAACGAGGCGGGTGAAAATGCTTCGGGCGAATACTCATGGGTTTATGAGAATAATACCAATCTTAATAATTTCTATGTAAATAATCTGCCTAATCTTGATGTGGCAATGGGTAGTGCTTATCCGGGGTTTCATGATTACTATGTCGAAGGTGGTACATCTACCGTTATTGGATGGACAATAGATCATAACAACGGGGCAACGCTCGACGAAACTCTTAGCATGGCACAAAATGCTAACCTTGATTACCTGCAACTGGTAACTTGGAACGACTTTGGCGAAGGGACCATGTTTGAGCCTACTGCAGAGTTTGGTTACAGCTACATACAAAAAGTAAAAACATTTGCCGGAGTGCAAAACACCGGAGATGTATTTAATGAGATAAGTAAACTTTACGATTTAAGAAAAGAGTATAAAGGCAACCCTGATATTCAGAAAAAGCTTGATAAGGCATTCAATTATTTTGTTTCAATGCAAGCAGAAAAAGCGATAGAGCTACTAAACGAAATTCAATAACAATTGTAATTAATGCAAATAATGAAAAATAAATTATTCAGGTTGTGCCTTACGGCTTTTGCTTCGGTAATGGTATTATCATGCGGTACCGAAGAGAAAGTATATACAATATCTTCTCCGGGAAATACAAACGAACTGGTATTTAAACTAACAGAAAAGGGAGAGCCGCAATATAGTTTTTCCTCAAACGGAAAAACGGTTATAGAATCTTCGTTAATGGGGTTTGAGTTTCAGGAGGCCGGTAAAATGACAGATGGCTTTGAGGTGGTAAATACCGAAGAAAAGTCAGTTGATGAAAGCTGGGATCAGCCTTGGGGAGAGTTTAAAACCGTAAGGGATAACCACAAAGAATTAGTAGTTCACTTAAAGGAATCTAAAGGCGATGGTCGTTTAATGGATATCATTTTCAGGGTATTTGACGATGGACTGGGTTTTAGATATTATTTCCCGGAACAGCCTAATATGGGCGAGGTTAAAATAGCCGATGAGGTTACACAATTTACTTTCCCGTTTGATAATGATGTATGGTGGATGCCTGTACATGGTGAGAACAGCTACTATGAAAGCTTTTACCGCAAAACACCAATAAGTAAAACCGATACCATTAATACTCCGGCGACTTTTGAAACAAAAGACAGTCTGTTCGTTGCTATACATGAAGCTAACTTAACCGACTTTGCCTCCATGACACTGCTTAAAACTCAGGGTAATGCTTATAAAAGCGATTTAGTGCCGTGGGCAAATGGGGTTAAGGTATATGCAAAAACACCTTTCCAAACGCCATGGAGAACTGTTATGGTAGGTACAAAACCGGGAGACCTTGCTATGTCTACATTAACATTAAATCTTAATGAGCCATGTAAAATAGAAGACACATCATGGATTACCCCAATGAAATATGTGGGGATATGGTG
Organism: Flavobacterium rhizophilum; assembly: GCF_046000485.1. Lineage (NCBI taxonomy): Bacteria > Pseudomonadati > Bacteroidota > Flavobacteriia > Flavobacteriales > Flavobacteriaceae > Flavobacterium > Flavobacterium rhizophilum. The sequence goes on along the minus strand of NZ_JBELQB010000002.1, from coordinate 152,524 downwards.
GGGTATGCACCTTGATAAATACACTTGGGGGCAGGGAGAAAAGCATGGTGCTACTACCGAGAATACAAAAAAATACATCGATTTTGCTGCTGCAAATGGTTTTGACGGTGTTTTGGTGGAAGGATGGAATGAAGGATGGGACGGCGACTGGACTGCCGATGGTACTGCCTTTAGTTTTGTAAAGGCTTATCCTGATTTTGATTTGGAAAAAATAACAAGGTATGCTGCTTCAAAAAATGTACGCCTTATAGGGCATCATGAAACTGCCGGTGCAGCGAGTCATTATGAAAGCCAGTTGGAAGATGCATACAGCCTTTATAATAAGGTTGGTGTAAACTCGGTAAAAACAGGATATGTAAACAAGTATTTGGATAAAAAAGAATGGCATGACAGTCAGTTTGGTGTGCGTCATTACAGAAAGGTGATAGAAACAGCAGCCAAACATCATATCATGATTGATAACCACGAACCTGTAAAGGGAACAGGGCTTTGGAGAACTTATCCTAACCTTATGGCTCAGGAAGGAGCGAGAGGACAGGAGTACAATGCATGGTCGGCAGACGGAGGTAACACACCAGAGCATACTACTATTATGCCGTTTACAAGAATGCTTGCAGGTCCGTTTGACTTTACCCCGGGTAACTTTAACTTTGATTACGAAACGCCAAATAAAGCGATGGTGCAAACTACGGTTGCCAAGCAGTTGGCTTTGTATGTGGTACTATTCAGTCCGCTTCAAATGGCTTCCGATTTGCCTGAAAATTATGAGGGTAGGGCAGAGTTCCGGTTCATTAAAGATGTTCCTTGCAATTGGGAAGATAGTAAAGTACTTGATTCTAAAATTGGGGAATATGTAACTATTGCCCGTAAGGACCGCAATAGCGATGAGTGGTTTTTAGGTTCTATAACTAACAGCGATGCACGAAAAATAGCTGTCCCGTTAAACTTCCTGAAACAGGGAGTGCCTTATAAGGCAGAAATATACAGGGATGGAGAAGGTGCTGATTATAAAGAAAACCCTTATCCGGTAAGTATAGATGTAATGACGGTTAACAGTACTTCTGTTCTTGACCTGAATTTAGCTCCGGGTGGAGGTACGGCTGTACGATTCATACCAATCACCAATTAGAGAATTGTATTTGTGATTTTGTTTAAGGAAAACGGGGCTATGAGCCCCGTTTTTTATTTTGTAATGATATTGTTTAGTGTATGCTTTAGTGCTTTGGCAGCATTTTTTACCATTTCGGGCCAGTCTACAGCAGCAGTATCATCCGCTCCGTCAGAGATGTATTTAAGGCATAAAAACGGAATGTTTTCCTGTTTGGCTATGAGTGCTAAAGGGTAGGCTTCCATGTCTATCACATTGTAATCTTCGGTGTTGTGATCCATTACAAAACTATCTCCGGTACCACATATTCCGTGAGGTAAGGTTTCTATTTTAATTCCATATTCTAATACAGGTAAATGTACAGAGAGAGGTGTTTGGTACTTTTCAAAGCCCAGTGCGGTTACATCCATATCACGCTGTACAAAATTAGTACAACAAACTACCTCACCTCTTTTGTGTGAAGTACTTCCGGCTGAACCCAAGTTTATTATAATAGAAGGCTTATTGTCGTGTATGCTCTTCATAAGGTTGTACATGGCATTTAGTTTACCTATGCCAACAAAAAGGGTGTTTACGTCCTTAAACTCATGAGTAGCCTCTGATTCTAAAGCGAAAACATACAAAGGTTTTTGTAATAACTCTGATGTAGAGGGTAATGTATTGTGGGTAGTAACAGACATGATTTGTAATAATTTCTGCAAATTTAGCTTAAATATTCAAAACCATAGTTATGCCTGTTTAGGGTAACATTTCTCCTTTAGGCTTGAACAATGATGCAAACTGATGGCAAACCGGTAGCAATACAATAGCTATGATTAAATTGAATATTAAATGTGCCAATGCTGCCTGATAAGTAATGTTTGATGATATGCTTAATATGAGATTTTCAAACAGTTTGTAAAACGGTAAATATATAACTACGCCTATAGCATTAAAGGCAAGATTAGCTAATGCTGTTTGTTTGGCTACTTTTCCAAGTTTTAACGAAGCTATAAAGGCTGTTGTGGTGGTACCTATGTTAGAACCTACTATAATACCTATGGCGCTGTCCAGCCCCAAAATATTTTGGGAACATAATATTATGGTTAAACCAACGGTAACCGAACTTGACTGACAAATAGCCGTAATGATGATACCATATAAAATTCCGATGAACGGATTTGAAGCATAGCCGAGGAAATCTACCAAATCAGGACTGTCTTTAATAGGGGTTAGGTTCATACTTATCAGTTCAAGGCTAAACAGTATAAGCCCCATGTAAAATACAGGTTTTGAATATAGTTTTATCTTTTCGGGGAAATACCCCATAATAAAACCTAAGGCAAGCAGTATGATCCCCAGTGCTTCCATTTGGAAAGAAACCAACCAAGCCGTAACGGTTGTTCCCAGGTTACTACCTAAAAGTATGGGTAAGGAACTCTCAAAAAGTAATACCCCCGAATCTACAAACGAAACTACTATGGAAATCACTGCGCTACTGGACTGTATGAGTGCTGTGGCTACAAACCCTAATAAAAAAGCTTTTATTTTGGAGTGTGACAGGGTTGTAAGAAGTGATTTTATTTTAGAGTCGGCTTCACTTTTTAAGGTGTCCGAAAAGCCTTCGAGACTGTGGGTAAATAACCCGATTGCAGCAATAACCGATATGAGGATTTTTAGCCAGTTTAGTTCTTCCATGTTGGTATTGGTTGGTTAACAGGAGTAATGTATTTAAAGATAGAAATTTTTTGTAAACAAAAAGCCGGACGTTAGTCCGGCTCATTCTAAAATAAAGAAATTATGTTTTACAGCATCATACCGCCCGATACTTCTATACGCTGTCCGTTTATCCAGCGTGCTTCATCGGTACATAAAAAGGCAACTACTCCGCCAATATCATCCGGTAAGCCTACACGGCCTAAAGCGGTAACAGAAGCTACCTGATTATTAACCTCTTTGTTGTCTCTTACATGACCACCGCCAAAGTCGGTTTCAATAGCACCCGGAGCTACAATGTTAGCAGCAATTTTACGCGGGCCTAATTCCTTAGCAAGATATCTTGTAAGTACTTCGATAGCACCTTTCATAGATCCGTAGGCAGATGATCCGTTAAAAGAGAAACGTGCCAGTCCTGAAGAAATGTTTATAATACGTCCGCCTTCGTTGATATAAGGTAATGCCTTTTGTGTAAGGAAAAATACTCCTTTGTAGTGAATATTGAATACCTCGTCTACCTGTTCTTCGGTAGTGTCTTCAAAGCTGGAATATAACGCTGTTCCTGCATTATTGATAAGAAAATCGAAGTTAGGGCTTCCTGTGTTTTCCTCCAGATGCTTGGTAGCCTCTTTAATAAACCCTTCAAAAGATGAAGTGTCGGCAGTATTTAACTGGTAAGCAATAGCTTTTTGTCCTAATGATTTGATTTCTGCAACTACCTCGTCTGCTTTTTCCTTATTGCTATTATAAGTAAATATTACATCAATCCCTTTTTGGGCAAGGCTAACTGCCATGTTTCTGCCTAAGCCACGGCTACCGCCTGTAACTATAGCTATTTTGGTTCTTGTTTCCATATTAATAAAAATCAATTTTTAGTTGTTATTATTTTATGGTACAAAGTTCCGTCAAAAAACCATGGTACGGTTTGCAAACATCAATCGGTTATTTGTAAAATTCAAATATAGGATTATGATCTAAAGGTAAGCGGAGCCAGTGAGGTTTGTTTTTTAAAGAAATTAGAGAAATGGGCAACTTCTTCAAAGCCCAGGCTGTCGGCTATTTCAGATACGTTCCAGTCGGTTTGCTTTAAAAGGATTTTTGCTTCCTGTAAAATACGTCCGGTTATAATGTCGGTAGTGGTTTTACCTGTACTTTCCTTTAGCACTTTGTTGAGGTGATTTACATGTATGGCAAGTCTTTCGGCGTACTCTTTTGCTGTGCGTAACTGTAGTTTTTGGGTAGGCGACTCTATAGGGAATTGGCGTTCTAATAGCTCTATAAAAAGAGATATGATACGTGTCGATGCATTTTGCTCTGACCGAAGGGTAGAGGCAGGCTGTAGTTTTTGTCCGTAATGTATAAGCTCTGTAAGGTAATTGCGTAACAGGTCATACTTGAATTCGTAATCAGAGTTGATTTCCTTTTGCATCTTCCTGAAAACGAGTTCTATTTCATCTGCCATGGCATCGTCAATCTCAAAAACGGGATACCCGCCCGATTGGAATATTGGCAGCTCATCTATTACCAGTCCGCTTTTATTTTTGATTAGAAACTCATGAGTAAAAACACAAAATAATCCTCCCTGGTTCTCGTCTAACGGATACCAGTGGTAAGGTACTTTTGGTGTGGCAAACAGCAGGGCGTTTTTCTCAACGTTAATCACCTTATCGGCATACTCAGCGCGGTTTTTCCCTCTAATCAGGCTTATTTTGTAATAGGCCCTCCTGTTATAGGGCATTACATTTTTTTGCTTTACCTGTTTTATGGTTTCCGAAATATCAAACACATTAAAATGCCCTACCTCTTTACTTATACCCGGAGGTAAAAGAGTGTCTAAATCCTTGCCTGTAAAGTTTACGGCTTCTTTATAAAATTCTTCGAGCGTTGTGTTTTTAATGGTTTTCATAACTGCCGTTGTTTGCAAAATTCAAAGGTAGTAAATGTTTTGTAGATATGTTTTAATAAAAAAAAGACCTCCTGAGTAAGGGAGGTCTTTTTAACTGTATTAGTTGAGTATTTTTTCTAAATGTTGCCTTACTTCTTCGGCTGTTGGGTTTACTGCTAAAACAGTTCCGGTTTTATCAATAAGGAATACTTCTCCTCCAGCGCTTGGGATACCGTATTTTTGCCATATTTTATTTTCTCCATCTACATCTGTTAATTGTAACCATGGCCATTTTTCTTTTTCAAGAAATTTAGTAAGTTTTTCTGTATTATCCTTTTCTCTTGCAACGCCAATTACGGTAAAGCCTTTGTCTTTAAAATCATTGTACACAGGTACCATGCTTTTGCTTTTTGCAATACAAGGGGCACACCATGTTGCCCATAAATCAAGTAAAGCTACTTTTCCTTTAATTTGGGTTGATAGTGTTATCGGGTTACCGTTCAAATCAGGTGCTGTAAAGTCTATAAATTTTTTACCCGCTTTAATGCTTTTTCCTTTAATAAGATTAAGTGCTACCTCATTATAAGGATGGTTAGGAAAGTTATTTGATAACTTTTCGTAAAGCTTGTAGGTTTTGTTAACGTCAATAATGTCTTGGTTTATTACATTTTCTAAAAGCAGGTAATAAGAAACAATAGAGGAAGGATTGTTTTCTGCCCATTTTATTCTACTTTTTATAATTTTAGAAACTTTTTCATTAAAAGCCTTTCCTTTAGTAGTGTATACTTGATTAAGTCTTCTTAAACTATCTGTTTTTTTTAGCCAAGTATTTTTATCGGTTGACATTAGCTTATCAGCATCCAGGAATGCTTTTGTTCTGTAGTTTCCTTCCTCCTTAAGCTTTGTTTCCTCTTGGTTGAGGCTTTTCAGTTTTGTATTATATGCATCATTAATTGTTTTATACTCTTTATTTAACTGCCCTCCTTCTACTGTGTTTTTATCAAAATTTTCTTCTGAATGTACAGTAATATTTATATCTGTGTTTTCAAGGAATATCAATGTAAATTGACCTCCTCGCGTCTCCTTTGCTTTACCTAAAAAAAGCTGATAGCTTTCAGGGTTTTCTATGTGGGCTATATACTCAAATTTACCATCAATAACAGGTATATCTATAGCAGGCTCAGTTAAGTCTTCATAGGGTCTCACGAGTATTACAGATTCAGTGTCAGTGTCAACAACAGTACCGTTTATATGGCAAACGTCTTCTTTTTTGGAACAGTTAATTAATAATAATGCAGTAAATAGTAATACTAATTGGTTTGAAAATTTCATTTTATTGGTTTTGTAAAGTGTGATGTCAAAAATAGGGATTTTCTTATGTAATTACATAATTAAACTTGTTACTCTTTAGTGTGATACTCCATCCAGCTTTGAATCCTGCCTACATACATTTTAAGGTAGTTTTCCGATAGGAAGATATTAGACCAGTCAAAACGTTGCGACTGTACTCCCAGATAAAAAATAAAAACAGCCGCAGCAGCGTGTGGAATAATATTTAGTTCCTGTTGTGAAAGTGTATTTATACTTTGATGTCCGTTTATAAAAGCCTGGGCTTTTTTACTGTATACCTCTTTGTTTGGTTCAATAATAAAGAGGTGTTTACAAAAGTAAGCTACGTCTAATATCAATGGTCCGTTACCAAAGAAATCAAAATCAAATACCGTTACTTCATTCTCGTTGGTAATCGCCATATTGTCGTACCACATATCAAGGTGTACCACACCCTGTTCTAAAGGTGTCTGTTCAAACAGTTGCTTTATGTCTTTACCCAAAGCTTTTAGATACTGCATTTCAGGAAGGTCATCATGAAAATAGGTATTGGCATATTGGTATGGTAGTTCGGTAAGTGTTAGTGTATTATAACTAACTCGCTTATAGGTTTTACTTTTTGTTGCCTGATGAAATTTACCCATTATTATGCCAATGTGAAAGCAGGTGTCTTCGTCTATAAACCGGACTTTCCCTCCCTCAGCAAATGAAAAAACAACGGCATAGCGAATCCCTTCGGGTGCGTTTATTTCCTGAATGTAATTACCGTTTGCATCAGGGATAGGGTAAGAGATATTCAGTTCCTTATCCTTTAGAGACAGAAGCAGGCTTATTTCTTCTTCAATTTCCTGTTTAGTGCGCCAGTTATGGCAATATAACCTAAGTACATGTTTGTTGCTGTTACCTGTTAACATATAGGTGTGATTCATCCCGGTGCGGAAAAGGGAACAACTGGTGTTGTTTTCTAAATCATATTGCAAAATGATAAAGTCGCCAAGTTCTTTTGCATTAAGGATCGATCTTGTTACAGGGAAAGTTTTCATGTTGGATTTTGTTAAAGGGCGGCAAAAATAGTAAAGATTAGTTTAATCCCATATAAAAGGAGGATCTATACCCATTGCTCTTAAATAGGAAAGAAACTGGCCGGCGTGAACAGATTCATGATAACCTATGCGAAGCAAGTATGCGGCAAGATTCTTTTTTTCTCTGTTACCGGGATGTATTATTTGTGTTTCTTCAAGTTCTTTTTGAGTGAACTTTTTAATACTATCCAAAAACGTTTGACGATGAGGTGCTGCAAATTCCAGTTCATCCTGTACGTTTGTATAAGGAAGATTTTGCCAAGGTGTAGTGTAGTTTGTCATGTCTCCCTTATTGATAATTATGTTCCATCCGTAATCAGCCTGTAATACATGGCGTATTAATTCTATTGCTGTCATGGCATTATTATCAGGTTTCCAGTTGTAATATTCTTTAGGGAGGCTTTTCCAAAGAATAATACTCCTTCGTCTTACTTGTTCCAGATGATTGATAATAATTTCGTTAAGTGTCATTTCGGTTGGTTTAGATATGTAAGGTGTTTGTGAGTGCTGTGGTAAAATTAAAATATTAGCATAAGTTTAAAAACAATAAAGTAAAAAGTTCAGGTTTCCATTGTAGTTTTTTATTTTTAGAGGCAGAATGATTAATTATCACTATTTATTTTGTTATGTTTCTCATACTTTTCCTGTAATAGCAAAAAAAGAGTTGAAAAAGAACCTATAATTACTTGTTTATAAATGAATCTTCAGCCATTAAAAATACCATCGGGTTGGTCGGTAGGATGGAATTTGTTAACCGAAACAGATCCGACAGAAGAAACTATACATGAATTTACAGGTAGTTTGCTACTTGTAAATTCATCAACACTATTAAAAGCAATTGATGTATGCTGGCAACCGGAAGCCGATATAAACGGCGCATATCAACTACAGGTTATTTTGCTATTGCCAAAGTTTAACAGCATAACAAATACAATGGACTATGAAGGTATTTGGGAAGCCCCGGAACTGGAGTTTACAACCCAAAACCGACTGGAATTAATAGAAAAGCTAAATAGTTTACTATTTACTTTAAAACCATATACTGATACCCGTATTTTATTAAAACCGGGTATTGTGGATGAACCTAATGAGGCTATAAGACAAGATTTGTTAACGAATGGTTTAACAAATCAGGTTACGGAAAGCATTATAGCCTCTAACCATAAAAAACTTCAGGAATTAATTTTGGATCATAAAGATGTCTCTAAAGAAGTTGTAGTAGAATTATTTCAATATGGGGCGGGGAAAGGCGTTAAAAACAAAGCGAAACAGCTATTGAGAAGTAAGGCTTTTAAAAAAGAATAAAATAACAAAAAGCTCCAGTGAAAACCGGAGCTTTTTGTTGGTATGGCAGAAAGACTCTAGGTAATTACAAAATTTTTTATATTAATAAGTTATAGGTTTGCAAAGGTTATGGTTACGTGTTCCGGATATAACGAAATCTATCCAACATTTAAACCTGACTTAAGATAATGTAATTAGTCAATTATAATATCTGAAATAGCTTTTTTCATAGCCATTTCTTTAACTCCGGGAACTTTAAGACCTTCGGCACGGAATACTGTAAGGTCTGTCATTCCCAAAAAACCAAGAAAAGCTTTCAGGTAAGGAGCAACAAAATCATTAACTTTTCCCGGACCTTCTGAATAGATGCCGCCTGATGCCATGGCTACATATACTTTTTTTCCGGTTACCTTTCCAACAGGGCGGCCGTCTTCCCCATATCCAAAAGTGACTCCGGCTCTGGTAATATGGTCAATCCATGCTTTTAGAGATGAGGGGATTGTAAAGTTGATAAGCGGAGCACCCATTACAATAATATCAGCTTTCATTAATTGTTCAACCAGTTGGTCTGAGAGACGAATAGATTTTCGGTCATTTTCAGTCATTTGCTCTTCAGGAATAAAGAAGGTGCCTAGTACTTCCGGAGTGAGGTGTGGTAATCCAAGCTCTACAAGGTTTAACTCTTCAATAGTACTTCCGGGGTATTTATCCTGAATTTGTTCCACTATAGTATCTCCTAATTTAATACTATACGATTGTTTACCCATCAGGCTTGATTTAATATGGAGAATTTGTTTCATATTCATAAGTGTAAAAATGATTTGTATTTAAGAGCAAAGGTATGGTATGGAGGTGTGTAAAAGATAGTAGTTACCTAATGGAAAGCGGTTACTTTTGGGGAAGTTGCTATCTTTGCTCTATGGAAACAATTGAAAATAAAGTACTTCCAACGAAAGAAGAATGTGCAGGGTCGCTCAAAAACGTTTTTGATGCTATATATGTTTTAAATGGAAAGTGGAAATTGCCATTAGTGCTTTGTCTTATGCATTCTTCAAAACGCTTTAATGAAATTCAGAAGGAAATAAAAGGCATTTCGCCAAAAGTATTGGCTAATGAACTGAAAGATCTCGAATTAAATTTTCTGATTAAGCGTAATGTGTATCCAACAACTCCGGTTACCATTATTTATGAAGCTACAGACTATAGTCATACACTGAAAAATATACTGACTGAATTGAGTAATTGGGGTGAAAATCACAGAAACAAGGTAAAAGGTAAAATTTAAATAAAACATATAATACTTACTGTCTATGTCGCCATCATGATATATTTCTATGATTACATCATTACATCCTGTCGTCAATATTATTTGTCTGACCGATGTAGGATTTAGACAAGCTGTAGATTATATATACTGTATACATTTTGTAAGGTGATTAAAATAAAAAAGGCTCCAGTTTTCACTGAAGCTTTTTGTCGGGGTGGCAGGATTCGAACCTGCGACCTTCCCGCCTTAAGCGGGACGCATTTTCCGTTGTACGCTATATTTCATAGTTGAAATTTATATCCTGAAGGTATCTTTTAGCCCCTCTTTTCTTAATTTTTGTTTCCATTAAAACAGCTTCAGAGCGTGTTTGTAATTTTGTAGTGTAGATAAGTTTCCAGGGGACCCCCATTTTTTGTTGATAAGGATTGTTTATTATTGTGCCTTTTAATCCTGTCGTCAATATTATTTGTCTGACCGATGTAGTATTTGGATTTAGACAAGCTGTAGATTATATATACTGTATACATTTTGTAAGGTGATTAAAATAAAAAAAGCTCCAGTTTTCACTGAAGCTTTTTGTCGGGGTGGCAGGATTCGAACCTGCGACCTCCTGGTCCCAAACCAGGCGCGATAACCGGGCTACGCTACACCCCGTTTCTCTGTTAAGAGGTTGCAAATATACTACTAAAAATCAATTTTCAAAGCCTATAGTAAAAATTTATTTTTGCATAGTCAAATCTGATATATAAGTGTAGTTATTTTTTTAATTAAAACTTACATTTGCAACTCTTTGAATTAAAACTAACAGTTAAAACTATGTCTGATTCTATCGAAAAAATAAAATGTCTTATCATCGGTTCAGGCCCTGCGGGTTATACTGCGGCTATTTATGCTGCAAGGGCAGATATGAATCCGGTTATATATACAGGTATGGAGCCTGGAGGTCAGTTAACCACAACTACAGAAGTTGATAATTTCCCGGGATACCCTGAAGGTATTGACGGTCCTACCATGATGGTGCAGCTACAACAGCAGGCTGAGCGTTTTGGTACAGAAGTACGTATAGGAATGGTTACTGCCATTGAACTTAGTAAAGAACACGGCGGATGGCATAAAGCTACCATTGATAATAATAAGGAAGTACATGCAAAAACTGTAATTGTCTCTACTGGTGCTACAGCTAAATATCTTGGATTACCAAGTGAGCAACGCCTTAGAGGTGGTGGAGTTTCGGCCTGTGCGGTTTGTGACGGTTTCTTTTACAGAGGTCAGGATGTGGCTATCGTAGGGGCGGGGGATACTGCTGCCGAAGAGGCTACTTACCTTGCTAACATCTGTAAAAATGTTACGATGCTTGTAAGAAAAGATTTCATGAGGGCTTCTAAAGCAATGCAACACCGTGTTGAAAATACTCCTAACCTAACAGTACTTTATAATACTGAAGTTGATGAGGTACTTGGTGAGCAGGTTGTTGAAGGTTTAAGAACAGTAAATAACCAGACAGGAGAGAAAACAGAAATCCCTGTAACAGGTTTATTTATAGCTATTGGTCATAAACCGAATACTGATATTTTTAAAGGTCAGCTTGATATGGATGAAACAGGTTACCTTATTACTCAGGGTAAATCTACCAAAACCAACTTACCGGGTGTATTTGCTTCCGGAGATGTTCAGGATAAAGAATATAGGCAGGCAATTACAGCAGCAGGTTCAGGTTGTATGGCAGCTCTTGATGCCGAGCGTTACCTTGCTACACTTGATAGTCATTAATAATTTATGATAATGATATAAAAAAAGCAGTGCAACAGCACTGCTTTTTTGTTTTATAGATGTTTTACTTATAGTTCTCTCTTGTAAATTGAAGCGCTGTCAGCAAAAGTTTTAAGCTCTATTTTAGCATCTCCGTAAAAGCCTATTTCTGCTTTTCCTTTAGCTGTTATTATTGCTGTTTCGGCAGCCATAACGTTTGTGTTTGAATATCCTTCGGCAACCAGTTCAAGGTTTTTAACCGTGAATTTAGCTCCGGTAAACGAAGCGCTGTTGTCTACCCTTAAAAGAGCATTTAAAGCATCGCCTTCTATGACTGCTTCACTTTCCTGATACAGGTCAAACTTAGAGGAGTTTGATGCTGCTACCAGCGCCTTAAGGTTGGCTTTTTTACTTAATTCAAAAATGCAATCATCTCCTTTATAATTTATTTCGGCTTTGGTTTTATCATTAAGATAAAGGCTAAAGTTAGAAGCCTTAACGTTTAGGTAGGATTTAGAGTAATCAAAGTTTTTAACGGTGATAGTATCTACTTCAAGATCGGCAAGGGAATTAATAACAGTTTCGTGCCTTCCCGTTACACTTTTAAGATTTTCGGTATAGGTAACCCTAACAATAAATTTTTCAAAACGGTTAACATCTTTAGAAGTGTAAATCCTTAGTGTACTTCCGTTTACATCTGTCCGGATAACGTCATGCAGGTTGTCGTCTGCTTCAATCTCAATGCCTTCTCCGGCACCTTTAACAAGGAAGATTTCAACATTGTCTTCTACTTCTATATTTTCAAAGGCTGTTACTTCCCTTTGAGAAACAGTAACATTCTTGGTTCCTTTTATTTTGTCCTTACGCTGTGCGAAAGCTACTGTGCTAACCAGTACAGAGAATACGATTATTATAAACTTTTTCATATTATAATTTAGAAACGGTTTGTGGCAAATATAAAAAAAAACACCGGCGGTGACCGGTGTTATAACGTAGTAAACGATAAAATTATTCTGCTGGTTTATGATTGTAACTGAGTATGCGTGACATTTTCCACTTTCCGTTTTCCAAAAGCCACAAGTGAGTAAATTTTGCCGTTCCGGTTTTTCTTTCCACACCGTTTTCTACAATATAAAATTCGTGGTCACCACTTAGTATGGCTCCGTACCCAACCATAGGGTATACCTCAAAGGTGCTTAGTACAGGTTTGCGCAGTATTTTCTGCGAACCGTTGCAAATGTTTTTACGTATGCTTTCCATCAGTTTATCACAGCCTTTACTAATACCTCCCTTGTCGTGGTAAAACTCTACATCTTCAGTGAAAAAAGTTCTGGATTTTTCTAGGTCGCAGGTGTTGTAGGCTTCAAATGCCAGGCTATCTAAGGTGATTATTTTAGCTTCGAGTTCTTTTTGGGTTTCCGGGAATTTATCCTGAGCATTAACAATGCCTGTTGTTAATGCGGCCATAAGAATAATTAATTTTTTCATGGCTGATAGTTTTTTGATTGATGATTAAATAAAAAAAACACTGTGGTCAGCAGTGTTTTTTAGAAATGGCGGGGAGGTTAATCCTGTTTTACAGTACCCCCCGAAGAAGTGTTTTTATTTACTGTTGCAGGGTTTCCTGCAAATAATACCGATCCTCCGCTTGATGCTTCGGCATCAAGGCTGTTACTTGTGTTAACCAAAACCGAACTACCACTTGAAGCTTCGGCGTTGGCTGCGTTTACTGCTAAGTCTTTTGCATTAATATTACTTCCGCTGGAAGCGTCAGCTTCCAGTTTCTGAGCCTTTCCACTTACTTTAAGAGAACTGCCACTACTTGATTCTGCTCTTACATTTACTGCTTCTGCACTTACTTCAAGCTGACTGCCACTACTCGAAGATAAGCCCAGGTTCTCACTTTTAATAGTGTTTTTGCTAATTATATTAGCGCCCGATGATGAAGCTATTCTTTCTATAACCGGCATAGTAACTATAACCTTTTTGGAAGATGCTTTTTGTATGCCTACATCGGTTGTAATAACAAGTTCGCTACCTTCAATTTTTGTTGATATGTGTTCCTGTAAATTTTCGTCGGCTTCAACAACTATTGATTTTTGGTTTCCCTGCTCAATAACAACTTCAAGTCCGCGGTTCCCTGATACCGATGTGAAATTGCCGTCGGCATTCCTTTCGGTAGTTACTACATTTCCGTCTCCGTTTATCCCAAATCCGCAGGATGAGAATAATAAAGCGGTCACTATGGCTATTACGGCTTTTGTGATATGAGTTATAATTTTTGTCATGATTTTGGTTTTAGCTGTTTTAACTTATTGTTTTTAATTGATTGTATCTTTTTGCTTGTCTTTTATCTGGATACTAATATTGGTATTGCCCTCAGATACTTTTATATGACCATGAGCCTCAAGGTTGTTTTCTTCCATTTCTTCATCTTCCATTTCCTCTTCCGGGCAGTCAAGACAATCAAGATCATCACCATTTAGCTGGTATATGTGGCTTTCGTCATTATAAGGAATGTATAATGAGTAATCGCTCCTGTGGTAGTGCCTAATACTTTTGTCAGCATTTATAATAGTGCCTTCCGGTAGGTATACATAAACCTTGACTCTTTGACTCCTGAATTTGTTTTTCAAATCGGTAACCAAATAATTGTCTAAAGTTAATTTATTTCCTTCTAAATCAAAATTATAGTTTATTTTTTCGGCTCTTTCCCTAGCGTCGCTTATAGTGCCCCCTTCGGCTACTTTTTCAACTTGTAGATATGGAGTATCGGCGTCGGTTTTCATAAAGAATAACTGTATGCTGTTTGAGAAGATCAGGTTGTTGCCTGTTGTGTCTTGTGTAATCCTGAAATCAGTATTGCGGTCTACAGTTTTGGCATAGAACTCATTATATCTGAATTTAATGTTTAATGTATCTGTAGGATTAATAAGTATCTGTTCTTTTTTCATGACCTTACCATCATAAGCTACTTCGGTAGCCTGCCTAATGCCTAGATAAATTGAGAAGGCAATTGAAATTAGCCATATTGCTAACAGGGTATATTTAGTAACATTACCTATAGGTTTAGGATTTTCTACCAGTATTTTCAGGCCTAAAAGGAAAAGGAAGAAAAACGGTATGCCTATAGTTAGTAATCCAATTAAAGCTAAAATCCATAGTGGTACTTCGGTATAATTAGCAAAGTTCATAACATCATGCCAAGGTCCGCCCGGTACGGCTGATGTAAATAGAACAGTGAAGAAAAATATTATAAGCCCCCCAAGTGTTATGGCAGAAAATATAAGGATAACAGCCCCAATTATTTTTGAAATAGCTTTAAAAATAGCCATAAATACACTGCCTATACCATTACCTATTCTTTCGGCTCCGGTTTTTGCGTCGTTTCCCAGTTTGTTATAGTCTACATTTTGAAGTTTTGAGGAAATACTGTCTATTTCCTCACGAACCTTTTTTTCGATATTGGAGATGTTTATCTGTTCGCCTTTCATTTCAAGTTTTTCAGTAGTGGTAATAGCTTTTGGTATAAGTATCCATAGAAGGATATAAACCAGTAAGCTGGTACCGAATGAAATAAATGGTGAAATAATAAAGATTATCCTTACCCATAAAGGATCTATCCTGAAGTAATGTCCAATACCGGCACATACACCCGCAATAATACTTGATTCTCCGTCACGGTAAAACTTCCTTGTTCGATGTTCCGGATTGTAGTAAGTGCTACCGGAATAAGATGATGAAGAATCTGCTGTAGTGTCTTCGTCAATTTTATAATCTTCCGGTTGCCCCATAATGGCAATAACTTCGTCGATTTCTCTGGTACCTACAACCTGTTTATCGTTTTTGATCTTGTCAGACAAAAGCTCCGCAATTCTGGCTTCAATATCATTCATAATCTCTTCTTTGCCATCTGGTGACAGAGATCGTTTGATAGCATCAAAATAACGATTTAGTTTTTGATAGGCATCTTCATCTATATGAAAGAAAAAGCCTCCTAAATTTATACTTACTGTTCTGTTCATGACTGTGAGTTTTGACTTGTTATTACGTTTACTGCGTCGGACAATTCTGTCCAGGTGATACTTAATTCTTTTAAAAATTCTTTTCCTTCATCGGTTAGGCCATAGTATTTTCTTGGTGGCCCCGATGTTGATTCTTCCCAGCGATAGCTTAGAAGTCCGTCGTTTTTAAGTCTGGTAAGCAAAGGGTAAACCGTACCCTCTACCACCAGCATCTTTGCGTTTTTTAAGGTATCAAGAATTTCTGATGTGTAGGCATCTTTCTCCTTTAAAATGGAAAGGATGCAAAATTCCAATACCCCTTTACGCATTTGCGCCTTTGTGTTTTCAATGTTCATAAGACTCCTGTGTTTTAATTGAACTGTTCATTTTTTGATTGATGATTGATGATGATTTGATTGATGATTGAAAAAGGGTTGGCTGATTTGTTTATTTAATAAATTTTATAGTTAGAGGATAGTTGTAATTTTCCCCGTTACTGTTTCTTACTGATGCATACATTATTAAAAAGAATTCCAA
This sequence comes from Flavobacterium rhizophilum, assembly GCF_046000485.1. Taxonomy (NCBI): domain Bacteria; kingdom Pseudomonadati; phylum Bacteroidota; class Flavobacteriia; order Flavobacteriales; family Flavobacteriaceae; genus Flavobacterium; species Flavobacterium rhizophilum. The sequence continues at coordinate 136,584 of NZ_JBELQB010000002.1, read as the reverse complement.
AACTTTCATTGCTATCAGGATTAATACTGCGAGTATAGCTATGGTTGCAATCCCTGTTATTTTTTCGGCACTAAACTGCTCGTGTACAAAATGAAACTCATTAACTGTATTAAAGCTTACGTCACTTAAGGTGGTATAAAGTAAAAGTGGTATAGCAATAACAATAAGTAGTAATGAATAAAGAAAAAGGCTAAGCTGAAAGTTTATTATTTGCTTGCCATTATAATCTATAAATTTTGAATCCTGTTTTTTAAGGCTCCATATTAATGTTGGAAATATAAAGTTTCCAAACGGTATAAAGTACTGTGTGTATGCGCTAAGCTGCATTAGTATGGCTGTGTTTCGGTTTGCTGTGGTTTCCATAGTATATGGGTATATCTATTAATATTCTATGCAAATATATGTTTAAAGACAGGTATTGTGCAATACAAAGTACTAATATTTAACATAAATTTAACAAATTAAAAAAGATAGAATATTCACTATTTAATTGTTATATTCGCATGTAAACCAACTGATATGAACTTTACACCATCTAAACTCAATACTTTTTTAATGGTGAAATTACCTTCGGCATACTTATGTGGTGTTAGGGTAAAACACATTACAAAAGAGCAGTGCATTGTAAAAGTGAGGCACCGCTGGATTAATCAAAATCCGTTTAACTCTATGTATTTTGCTGTTCAGGCTATGGCTGCCGAATTAACTACCGGTGCCTTGGTTATGAATCATATACAAAACAGCGGAAAAAAAATATCAATGCTTGTTGCAAACAATAAGGGGAGTTTTTCCAAAAAGGCTAAGGGTGTTATAGCCTTTACCAGTAATGACGGTAACCTTATTGAGGAGATGATTAATAAAGCTATTGAGACAGGTGAGGGGCAAACCTTCTGGATGAAATCAATAGGGACAGATGAGGCTGGGGATCAGGTGTCTGAAATGGAGTTCGAATGGAGTATAAAGATTAAGTAATTTGTAAGGATAAAATCACAAAATTCAGTTAAAGCTTTTTGTTTAACTTTTATTTAAATATTCAGGTTTTAACTTTGTTAAAAAAGCAACTATGAGAGTTTTGATAACCGGTGCTACCGGGCTAGTAGGGAACGAACTGGTTTCTTTACTGCTTAACAGAGGTATTCAAATAAACTATCTTACTACATCAAAAAGCAAAATAAGAAAAGATGATTCTTATACAGGGTTTTACTGGAATCCGGAAAAAGGAGTTATAGATGAGGATTGTATTAATGGAGTTGATGTTATAATTCATCTTGCGGGTGCCCCTATAGCTAAGCGATGGACAGATAGTTACAAAAAAGAAATACTGAATAGCAGGACTGTAACTACAAATATGCTCTATAATCTCCTTAAGAATAAGGAGAATAGTGTACATCAGTTTATTAGTGCATCGGCAATAGGAATATACCCGGATAGTATGGAAGAGGTTTACTCTGAAGATAACGCACAGGTAGATAATTCTTTTGTTGGAAAGGTAGTAGAGAATTGGGAGGAAGCAGTAAACAGGGTTAAAGAACTGAAAATAAGAGTTGCCAAAGTAAGAATTGGGTTGGTACTTTCGGCTAAAGGAGGTATGCTTGCAGAATTGGAAAAACCGGTTAGTTATGGTGTAGGCTCAGCATTTGGTTCAGGTAAGCAAATACAATCCTGGATTCATATTGAAGATCTTACCGAAATATTTTTTCATGTAATGAATAATGAAATGGAAGGTGTGTTTAATGCAGTAGCACCTTATCCGGTTAGTCAGAATGATTTGGTGAAATGTGTAGCCAAGGTTCTAAAAAAACCTTATTTTATGCCTAATGTGCCAAAGTTTGTAATGAGGATCGTACTTGGCGAAATGAGTATGCTAATGTTTACAAGTCAGAATGTCAGCGCAAAAAAAATAATAGCGACAGGATATCAGTTTAAATTCCTTTCGCTTGAAAAAGCTATAGCTCACGAGTTAGTAAAATAAAAAAACCTCCAGCAAAACAGGAGGTTTTTATTTTTAATGATAAAAGCGATTACTTAGTTGCTTTTACATTTACTTTAATTTCAATTTCATCATCTACATATTTGTCACCAAGGTTGTCAAATATACTTTTAGATGAGTAGTTTACTTTCCATAAAGTTCTGTCTATTTTAAAGCTATCACTTACAAGAGTAACCGCATCCGGAGTAACAGTAATAGTTGCAGGGAACTTAATGTTTTTAGTGGTTTCCTTAAGTGTAAGGTTACCTTCTACCATTGTTTTACCTTCTTCCTGAGTGATACCTGTAATTTCAAAAGTACCAGTAGGATATTTGTTTACGTTAAAAAAGTGGTCTGCAGTTTCTTCTTTACCTAAACCTTTAAGGTGTCCTTCAAGATCCTCTTTACCGTTACCAGTCTCAAGATCGGTTACAGTGATAGAGTTCATATCTAAAGTAAATTTACCAGATTCAACAGAATCATTTTTTACGGCAAACTCACCTTCACTGATTTTAATAGTACCTGTGTGTTTTCCGGTTGGTTTAGAACCAGTCCAGTCAATTACAGACTCTTCAGTGTTAACATTGTATTTTACAGCTTCAGCAGTAGCTTCTTTTGCATCAACTGCTTCTGTTGTTTCTGCATTTTCTGTATTGTCTTTTTTACAAGATACAGTTAAAGCAAGTGAAGCACACAACATAAGTAGGGTAAACTTGTTTTTCATATTATTTTATTTAGATGAATAATTGACACAAATCTAAACAAATTCCTTAAAAAATAAATGTGACAATTTGACATTTATATCTATTTGGCAATACATTTGCACTCGGTTTTGAACTATATAATAATGTTTAAGAAAATATTCAAAAATATGAGCCAGGAAAATTCAGAAAATGCTGAAAAAGATTTAACACAGGAAAATGTGATTAATGAGAGTGAAGAGACAGTAAATGAAGGTATTGCCTCTGCCGAAGAGTTAACCGTAGAAGAGAAACTTAAGGAAGAGCTGGCTAAAGAAAAAGATAAGTTTTTAAGGCTGTTTGCAGAATTTGAAAACTATAAAAAAAGAACATCTAAAGAAAGAATTGATCTTTTTAAAACTGCCAATCAGGAAGTACTACAGGCTATGTTGCCTGTACTTGACGATTTTGACAGGGCGATTGCTCAAATTTCAAAAACTGATGATGAGGTATTGCTAAAAGGAGTAGAGCTTATACATAATAAACTTAAAGATACGTTAGTGTCTAAAGGTTTGGAACTGGTTGATATTAAAATTGGAGATGATTTTAATGCAGATTATGCAGAGGCGATTACTCAAATACCTGCCCCAAGTGAAGAACTTAAAGGGAAAGTGGTTGATGTAGTGGAAAAAGGTTACAAGCTTGGAGAAAAAATTATCCGTTTCCCTAAAGTGGTTATAGGTAACTAATTTTAAGGAACAGAAAAAAGCAAACACAAGGATGAAAAAAGATTATTACGAAATACTTAGTATTGAAAGGACTGCTACTACAGAGCAGATAAAAAAGGCTTACCGAAAGAAGGCTATTGAGTATCACCCTGACAAGAACCCGGGTAACAGGGAGGCTGAAGAGAACTTCAAACTAGCTGCCGAGGCTTATGAGATTCTTAGTGATCCTAATAAAAAAGCCCGTTACGATCAATACGGTCATGCTGCTTTTGAAAATGGCGGTTTTGGCGGTGGCGGAGGTATGAATATGGATGACATATTCAGTCAGTTTGGCGATATCTTCGGTAGTGCTTTTGGCGGAGGTTTTAGTGGCTTTGGAGGTTTCGGTGGTGGCGGAGGCCAACGCAGAATGAAAGGAAGTAACCTTCGTATAAAAGTAAAACTTACCCTTGAAGAGATTGCTAACGGTGTTGAAAAGAAAATCAAGGTTAAGCGCAAGGTACAGGCGCAGGGAGTTAGTTTTAAAACCTGTCCTACCTGTAATGGTGCCGGTCAGGTAATGAAAGTTACTAATACCATATTAGGTAGAATGCAAACTGCCTCGACCTGTCACTCATGTGGTGGTACAGGTCAGATAATTGATTCTAAACCAAACCATGCCGATGCTCAGGGTATGATAATGGAAGACGATACTGTATCAATCAAGATACCTGCCGGTGTTGCAGACGGTATGCAGCTTAAAGTTTCCGGTAAGGGTAACGATGCACCGGGTAACAACAGTGTACCGGGTGATTTGATTGTTGCTATTGAGGAAATAGAACACGAAACACTGAAACGCGAGGGTGAAAACCTGCACTTGGATTTATATATAAGTTTTGCGGAGGCAGCTTTAGGTACTAATAAGGATATAGATACGGTAAACGGAAAGGTTAGAATTAAGCTTGAAGAAGGTATACAGTCTGGTAAAATATTAAGGCTTAAAGGTAAAGGTGTACCTAGTATAAATAGCTACGGAAGCGGAGATTTACTGGTGCATGTTAATGTATGGACGCCTAAAAAACTGACTAAAGAGCAAAAGCAGTTTTTTGAAAATTCTTTAACTGACGAAAACTTCACTCCTAGTCCGGAAAAATCGGATAAATCTTTTTTTGAAAAAGTTAAAGATATGTTTTCGTAATTTAAGATAAATTTATATATTTGAAATTCACTAGGTAACTAGTGGATTTTTCTTTTTCATAGCAATTTTTCCCATCCTTATGCCAATAGGGGTGGGTTTTTTTATTTATCTTTATAACGCATCAAATACTGTTTTATTATGAAGAAAAATATTATTAAATCATTTTTTGTCCTTAGTGCGGCAATATTCCTTACAAGTTGTGGAGAAGATAAAACCAATAAAGTACACTGTGGTGTTGAAATGTCAGCATTTCAGGCTATGGAGCTGAAAAAAATAGGTAATGAAGGTTATACTTTTTCTGACGACGATAAAAAACTGGCAGCAGATGTTATCGAGACTCTAAATGGACTTTTTGATAACAAATACAAATTCAATTTAGGCTTTATTGAAAGAAATGACCAAAAAATAAGTCTTTATGTAATTGTGCCGGATGATGAGGAAGTGATTGATAAAGTGAGTTGCTATTTGATGCAGCACGATTTTGACGGCAGGCTGCCTGAAACAAGAAATCTGTTATTTTATACTGAATCGTATGATAAAATCCTGATAGGTATTAAAAACGATACTTCTGCTGTAGAAGAAAATGCAGAATAAGAAATAATAGGGTATAAGATTATTTAAAGGCAGTATACAGTAATGTATGCTGCTTTTTTTATACCTCTTCGAGGGTAATTATCTTTTTATTGAAAAGTTCTGTTATGTCTTCCATTTCAGGATTTAATGTCCATACCTTAAAACCAAGTAACTCTGCTGCATCAGTATTAAACTTTTTGTCATCAATGAGAAGGGTTCGTTTTGGCTGTATATCGTGATTATTTATAAGATAGGTGTAAGCTTCTGATTCGGGTTTTCTAACACCAATCTCATGAGAAAAATATACACGCTCAAAGCACTGATAAAAATCCATATAGAATGATGCTCCGGCATCATGTTCAAACTTTTCAATGTGTATTGGATCGGTGTTACTAAGAAGAAATAAACGGTAGTTTGCAGATAGTTTTTGTAGAAACTCTAATCTGTGTAAAGGGAAATCACCAATACCGGCATTCCATGCCTCTCTAATCGCAGTAGGATCAGCATTTGGAATATAGGCCTTAATTCCTCTTATAAAAGCATCCTCCTTAACTTTGCCGGTTTCAAATTTTTTTTCCAGCTGATTTAGTTCGTCGGTCCATTCTTTTAGTCCAAGTTTTTTCAGCGCATTGTCGCGGGCTTCATTATCCTTATTGATAAAAACGTCGCCAAAATCAAATACTATAGTGTTAATCATGATTTCTGAAAATTAAAAGTTCGTCATTGAGTACAAAGTACTTTTCATTTGCTGTGGCTTGTAAGGCCGGCGCTTTTATCCCTTCATGAAAAAGGGTTTTACCTTTAAAAACCCTTGCTTCATCCCACAGGTTTGCATCAATAAACGTTTGCAGGGTTTGCCTGCCGCCTTCAATTATAACCGATTGTAAGTTGTGGTTATAAAGTACATTAGCAATCGTTTGTGGGAGATTACTATCAAAATTTATTTTTTCAAAAAGGAAACTCCCTAAATTAGGTAAATTCTCTTTTTCTGTCAAAATAATTGTGTTTATTTTTTGTTTTTTAACAAAATAATTGTCAGGTATTCGGTTTTTTCTGTCTAAAATCACACGTGTCGGATTGTTGCCTGTCCAGTCTCTTACGTCTAACTTGGGGTTGTCGTCTAAAATAGTAGTGGTGCCTGCCAGTATAGCCATCTCTTCACTACGCCATTTGTGAACTAACTGTCGGGAGTAGGTGTTGGTAATCCATACCGGTTTTTTATCCTTGTTGTTTCTTGTTTCCGGTAACGGACTCAAAAAGCCATCGGCTGTTTCGGCCCATTTTAAAATGATGTAGGGGCGTTTTTTTTCGTGATAGGTAAAAAAACGACGGTTAAATTCACGGCATTCCTTTTCCAGTACACCAACAATCACTTCCCTGCCTGCTTCTTTAAGTTTTTTTATGCCATTACCGGCAACTTTTTCATGCGGATCTGTTGTGCCTATTACAATAGTTTTTATCTGTTCACGTATAATTAAATCACAGCATGGCGGAGTTTTACCATAATGGCTGCATGGCTCCAGACTTACATATAGTGTGGAAAGCGGTATTAAGTGTTGGTTTTCGGGCTTTACCGAATTAACACAGTTTACTTCGCCATGAGGTCCTCCGTAGGGAGAAGTATGTCCTTCACCTATAATGGTGTTGTTGTATACCAAAACTGCACCTACCGATGGGTTAGGCATTGCTTCTCTTAATCCGTTTGCTGCCAAATCCAGGCAGCGCTGCATGTATATTTCGTGATTCATGGGCGATGAAGTAGTAAGAAATCAAAGTTACAAAGTTTTGTGCAGTCGTAAATCCAATATTGGTTAGTTTTGTACTATGGATTCAGTTATCATTAGACCAATAGCACTTGCCGACAATACAACTGTGGCAAAAGTGATACGTGATGTGCTTGTGGAACATAATGTGCCTAAAGTAGGTACTGCCTATGCCGATGTGTCACTTGACAGTATGTTTGAGACTTATACGCAAAATAACAGTATTTACTTTGTTATAGTGAAAAATGGCAAAATTATTGGAGGAGCTGGTATAGCACCATTGGAAAACGGTCCTCAGGATATATGTGAATTACAAAAGATGTATTTTCTGGCTGAGGCACGCGGACTTGGTTTGGGAAGCCTCATGATGAAAAAATGTCTTGAAAGTGCTTCGGGTTTTGGCTTCAAAAAATGTTATTTAGAAACCATGCCTTATATGGAAGATGCACAAAAGCTTTATAAAAAATCAGGCTTTGTATATCTGGATGCTCCAATGGGTAATACCGGACATAATTCGTGCCCGGTGTGGATGATAAAAGAACTGAACACAAATGAACATTAAAGAATACCGCGCCTTTTTTTTAGATACGCTCAGTAAAGCATATGATGCTGCCGAAGCTGAAAGCCTTTTTTATATATGCCTTGAAGAACTTAAAGGTTGGAAAAAAGTAGATTTGGCAATGAACAGTAATACCGAACTGGACAGGATAGAGTTGGTTAAGTGGAATGAGGTATTAACCCAACTGGAACAGGAAAGACCTATACAGTATGTTTTTGGTAATGCTCATTTTTACGGACTGGAGTTTTTTGTAGATGAGAATACCCTGATACCACGACCTGAAACAGAAGAGCTTGTAGAGTGGATTATCAATGAAAATAAAGGAAAGAAAGATATTAAAATACTGGATATAGGGACCGGTAGCGGGTGTATTGCTATAACTCTTGCCAAAAACCTGCCGGAAGCTAAGGTGTATGCTATAGATGTTTCTAAAGATGCTTTGGCTAAGGCCAGAGGTAATGCTGTGCGTAATGAGGCAGATGTTACTTTTATAGAGAAAGATATTCTTGTGGCAGACTCTTTACCCGAATCTTTTGATATTATAGTTTCAAATCCCCCTTATATCCGTAATCTTGAAAAGCAGGAAATTAAGAATAACGTACTTCAATATGAGCCTCATTTGGCACTTTTTGTAGATGATAACGATCCGTTACTTTTTTATAGGAAGATAGCTAAGCTTGGAAGGCAAAACCTTTTGGTTAACGGAAAAATTTATTTTGAGATAAACCAGTATTTAGGCCCACAAACCGTCTCAATGCTGGAAGAAGAAGGCTATAAAAATGTTATCCTTAAAAAAGATATTTATGGTAACGACCGTATGGTGTCGTGTGATATATAATAGGGATTATTCGTATCGTAAAGATTCTACCGGGTCTAACGAAGCAGCTTTAACAGCCGGGTAAGCACCTGATATTATGGTAACAATTATAATAGTGGTCAAGGCAGCTATTGTGGCTCCCCATGGCATTGGGAAAGCTGCTTTCATTAAAATTGATGCTCCATAGCCTGTTAGTAAACCTAATACGATTCCTAATAATCCTCCCAAAAAGCTTATTATCAGTGTTTCTGTAAGAAACTGTCCGGCTATGGTGTTCTTTTTGGCTCCAAGTGATTTACGTACTCCAATTTCGCGGGTTCTTTCGGTTACCGATACTAACATGATATTCATAAGAGCGATAGTAGAACCAAATACGGTAATGATACCAATACACCATGCTGCATAATTTAAAATATTAATTTGTGACATCAGGCGTTGCAGTAATTCGTCGCTTCTGGCAATTCCAAAATTATTATCTTCTACAGGGTTTAGCTTTCTTACCCTTCTCATGGTTATGGTAGCTTCATCTATAGAGCCGTCAAGCATATCCTTGTTTTGGGTTTTAACCTTTATGTCATAATTAATATTTGGAGCGGTAAATAGTGATCTTGCTACCTGTATAGGTAATAAAACCCTTAAATCCTGCCTGTTGCCAAAGGTAGATCCCTGTTCTTTCAATACACCTATAACCTTAAACCTTGCACCTCTTATTGAAATTGTTTTTCCTATTGGGTTAATATCTTTTAAAAGCCCTTTTTCAAAGTCAGAGCCTACAATACAAACATAGTTGTTGTTTTGTATGTCAAAAGTGGTAAAGTTTCTTCCGGATGTTGTTTCGAGTCCGGAGTTGCCCATAAAATTATGGTCTACACCAAGTACACTGATTTCCGGATCAGTTTTTTCAGAGCCATATTTTACTTCGATATCGCTTGCTGCGGTAAATGAAAGTGACACCGCCGAACCAGGGAAGTGATATTTTTCCTGAAATGATTTTGCCTGCGGATAGGTAATGTTAGGGTTTATTTTTGCAGTTCTGTCGTTTTGTCTTATCTGTTGTGAAAAGTCGTAACGGCTAATGGAAAAAGTGTTAGTTCCCATTGCCGAAAAGTTACCGGTAATAGTATTCTCAAGTACTTTTACGGTGGCAAGTATGCCTACAAGTGCCCATATACCCACACCAATAATAATTACAGTAAGTATAGTGCGCAGCAGTTGCGTTTTAATTGAACTAAAGGCAATTTTGGTATTTTCCCTTAACAGGCTAAACATAGTTTTGCAATTTAGCCACTAAAATACATAAATTGTTTTAGCTATTTAATGTAAAATTTAGTAATATACTTAAAGCATTACAAAACCTTATAATAGAAACATAAACTGTAAGCCTGAAAGGGTAAACTGTATTATATTTGCATTTAAATTAAAAATAAGATTTACTATGGCACAAAAACCGGGAATTCCTAAAGGAACAAGAGATTTTTCACCTGCAGAGGTGGCTAAGCGTCAATACATCATATCGGCGATAAAGCATCATTTTGAGACTTTCGGATTTCAGCCAATAGAGACTCCTACATTCGAAAACTCATCTACCCTTATGGGGAAATATGGGGAAGAGGGTGACAGACTTATTTTTAAAATACTCAATTCAGGTGATTATCTGGCAAAAGTTGATGCTACGCTTCTTGAAAATAAGGATAGTGTTAAGGTTGCTACTCAGATTTCTGAAAAAGCACTTCGTTATGATTTAACTGTACCGTTTGCTCGTTATGTGGTACAACACCAAAACGATATTGTGTTTCCGTTTAAGCGATACCAAATTCAACCGGTATGGAGAGCAGATAAGCCTCAAAAAAGCCGTTACAGGGAGTTTTACCAGTGTGATGCCGATGTTGTAGGTTCAAGGTCATTATGGCAGGAAGTAGAGTTTGTACAGCTTTATGATGGTGTGTTCACCTCGCTTGGACTGAACGGAGTAACAATTAAAATCAATAACCGTAAAATACTTTCGGGTATTGCAGAGGTTATTGGAGCGAAAGATAAACTTATAGACTTTACTGTTGCTCTTGATAAGCTTGATAAAATAGGTGAAGACGGTGTAAAAAAGGAGATGCTTGAAAAAGGCATTAGTGAAGATGCTATACTAAAAGTGCAACCGTTATTTAACTTTACAGGCAGCATAAATGAAAAGCTGGGTAAGTTAAATGAACTACTTGCTACATCTGAAGAAGGTTTGAAAGGAGTAGAAGAGCTTCGTTTTATATGTGATAATGTTGCAGCTATAGGTTTAGGGGAGTCAACCCTTGATCTTGATGTTACACTGGCACGTGGACTTAACTATTACACTGGAGCGATATTTGAAGTTTCTGCTCCTGCCGGAGTAAAAATAGGCTCCATAGGTGGAGGCGGAAGATATGACGATCTTACCGGTATATTCGGATTAAAGAATATGAGCGGTGTGGGTATATCTTTCGGGCTTGACCGTATATATGACGTGATTGAGGAGCTTAACCTATTTCCGGATACCGTTACAGAATCGACCAAAGTGTTATTCATCAACTTTGGTGATAAAGAATCACTATATGCTATGAAGGCTGTAAAACAGTTGAGGACTGCAGGTATAAAATCTGAACTTTATCCTGATTCGGCTAAAGTTGGTAAACAGTTCCAGCATGCCGATAAGAGAGGGATACCTTTTGCGGTATTAACTGGTGACGAAGAGATAAACAATAATACTTATACTCTAAAAAATCTTGCTACCGGAGAACAGGCGCAGGTGAGTTTAGAAGAGCTAAAAAATAAAATTCAATAATAAAGAAGCCTCCCATTTGGGAGGCTTTTTATATTTCAAGTGTTTCAATCCTGTTTCTTGATATATTCCCTGTTGTATCTTCCAGTATGGTTATCCCTAATATTTCAAAAGGACGTTCTATAAAACCATGTTGTGAAATATAATCAATAGCCAGGCTGTCAAAACTATCAGGGTGCAATACAATTGCGACACTGTCTGTTAATTCATTTTCCAGAATATAATCCCTTATTTGTACATAATTTATTTTACCGTTGTGCATAATGTTGTTGGTTTGCCTGAGGTATTGTATAGGGGGGAATTAAGCTGCAAGTTGCATCTTAATTGTTGTAGTCGGATTATAATTTAATGTTTTAAAGATTACAATATTGTGTATACAATAAAACCCCGCTTTAAGCGGGGTTTCGATTGTTTTTTGGTCGTAAAGTGAAAATTATTGAGCGATTTCCATAATATGGATTTTGCTTTTAGGAATTTCTCCTGAGTTATCCTGCAGGATTTCAATTCCCAGAATTTCAAACGGACGTTCAATCTGATTGTCGTTAAAGTCCAGATAGTCCAAAACAAGTTCATCAAAATTGTCCGGATGCAGCGTGATAGACACGTTGTCTGTTAATTCATTCTCAATAATAAATTCACGCATAGCGTTAAAAGTAATTTTCTCCATAAGCGTTTGGTTATTTATTTATGTTTCGATAAAAATAGATATTCTATTGAATTAAGTTTAGTTAAAATTGTTAAAATTTTAAATTTTAACACTTAAAAAAACGATGTAGGTAAAATATTGTTAGAGAAATGTTAATGAATTTTGCATTTTTAATAGAAGTTAAAATGCTGACAATCTGTTATATTACTATGTGTTTTGTTAAAAAACATTTTTAGCAACCAATTTTTAAATAAAATTCATGTTTGCCATGTGAAAATTAACTAAAATTGCTTTTTCTTAAAATAGCATACTAAATGAGGTTTATTTACAAACTAACTACTTTACTACTACTAACTACTTTTTGTTCAAATAATTTGTTTTCACAACAAAATGAGAAAGAAATCCTGGAACAGGGTAAGCTTCTCTACAAGTCAGAAAAGGCATCCTGGCAGGGAACAGATATGTTTTTAGATCGCTTTCCTGAAAAAAGCAAGCTGGCAGGCGGATATTTTTCTTATACAGATAAAGACAGGAATATTTGTGTTTTTTATGACAGGGATACTGTTCCTAAAACGGTAGCTGTATTTTCTTTTGATGATACCTATTTACCGGTGAGAGCTCAAATTGATACGGTTGCAAGGGAATTTAGTGATTATGAAAAAGACCTCTACAGTATAAGGAAAGAAGCAATGGCCGAGCTTAACAGGAATCCTGTTTTTGAATTTTATAACTATACATCCTTTAATCCGGTACCTCTTATATATAAAGAAAAAAAGATGGTTTACTTTTTTACAGGACCAAAAAAAGGCAATGTGGTTATTTTTGGGAATGATTATCTTATTACTTTTAATGATGATAATACTGTTGAAAATGTGGAAAAACTACATAGCAGTATGACTCCGGTTAATTATAGTGGTAATTCTTCGGAAACAAATTCACTGCATGCTCATACCGAAGATGATATTATAACGGCGACTGATGTTTGTGTATTGATGCTTTATAGCCCTTATGCTAATTGGGAAAAACATTATGTGTTGTCTAAAACAAAAGTATCGGTGTGGGACTGTTATAAAAATGAGTTTTATATCATAGATCGTTCTGCTTGGGAAAAAGGTCTTAATGCTGCCAAACAAAAGAAATAGTAATAATTATGAAAAAACTTTTACTGCTGTTGTTGCTTGTTCCTCTTACTGCTTTTAACGGAAGTGGTGAAAGTGATGTGTATATATGTACGGGTAAAAGTTCAAAAAGATATCACTATAATAAAAAGTGCAGGGGACTTTCAAACTGTAAAGCCGAGATTAAGGAAGTTACACTAAAGGAAGCTAAAGATAAGGGGCGTACTTTGTGTGGTTATGAGGACTGATTTTTTTAGTTTTTAAGAGATATTTAACTTAGTTTATTAGAGAATATTTAAAACTCATGGTTTTTATATATATCAGTACATGGTAAAAAATAGCCTTTTTACTGTACTTTGTTGATTATTAAGGTAGTTAAAAGATAAAATCAAGCATTTGGTCGATAAAATAAGTTTTTAGGAAAATTTAAACATTTATTGGCTTTTTGTTATCAAAATTTTAAAGGTTTAAATCTCATCTTTGTATCATTAACCAACGCCAAGTTACCATGAGAAAAAACATCGACCTTGCTACCATTAAGAGATTTATTCTAACTAATGCCCTTAAAGGGAATGTAATGCTAATGCTTCATCCGTCTAATTTTGAAAGACTGGTAAAAGCAGGAAAGAACAAAGTGAAATCGTTACGTGTTTCGGGAATCAACATCATTGCCGATAACAATAATGAGGTGAAAGAAGACGAAATAGACATACTTGAAGTACATTTCGGTTAAACATATAAAACATAAAATATTTAAATAAAAAACCACCCAATCGGGTGGTTTTTAGTTTTTTATCACATTATTAAGAATACTTTATCATATACTTGGCTGTTGCTGTTTTTATTATTAAATAACTTTATATGAGGTAATTAATCTAAATAATCTCAAAAAAATAAAGTTATGGAAGCAAATATTATAAAACCTGAAGAAACAGGGAGTTCAAAAAGGAGTTTTTCAAAATATGACCCCTCGGGTACCGATCCAAACCGATATGCTTCGGTTACCAATCATGAGGAGGCAGATGAGTACCTGCATGGTAAAAAAAGTATAATACCCGGACTACATGTTAATGTAGGGAAAGCAGAAAGAGCTTTGATGATAGCCGGAGGTGCTTATTTATTATATAGAGCACTTAGTAAAAAAGATGAAAGAAAAGTGCTGGAAGGTATTACTGCCGGTACAATGCTGTTTAGGGGGATAAGCGGGTACTGTCCGGCTTATGATGCTTTAAGTAATTCTAAAATACTTAAAGGCGGTAGTGTGTCTATATCTTCTGCTTTCACGGTTAATAAACATGTTGCTGAAGTATATCATGCATGGAGACATTTAGAGTCATTGCCGTTGTTTATGGAGCATCTTGATAGTGTAAGGCAGATAACTGATAATGTATCTGAATGGAAAGCAAAAGTTCCGGGAGGGCTTGGTACTATATCCTGGAATGCCGAAATACTGGACGATAAACCAAATGAGTTGTTGAGCTGGCAATCACTTGCCGGGGCTGCTATTCATAATTCGGGTAAAGTAAACTTTAAAGACAACGGTAGCAGTACAGATGTGGAAGTGACTATTTCTTATAAGGCTCCAATGGGAGCGGCAGGTGAAGCGGCTGCAAAACTACTTAATCCTATATTTGAGAAAATGATAACTAAAGATATTGAAGGTTTTAAAAGTTACATGGAGGCCGGCAATGCACCTATGCCTTAATTTACCTATGCCGATTCATGCATCTTGCCTTATTGTATAAAAAAAACTCCCCTTTAGTAGGGGAGTTTTTCATTTAAAACGAATTGGCAAAATCTAATTAAAAATTCCGTATAAGCCTCCTATTACCATTATAGCCATAATGGTAATCACGGCAATTTCAATATATCGTATAATTGCATCCTTTCTTCTAAAAGAAAAATAGTGTGCATATTTCTTTTTTCGCGTTAGTGTATTTCCTGTGTCCTTCATAGCATTTATTCTTTATTACGTCATTAAATATATATAACGCATTTTTTTAGTAAAAAATATTTAACATTGCGTTAAATATAGTGTTTTAGTTTAAAATATTCAAATAGCGTGCCATGTTTAGCTATTTTGTAAGTTTGATTAATTTTGTGCTTTAATACTTTGTTTTGGAAAAGGAGATAGTAGTAATAATAGGAGGGCCGGGTTCGGGAAAAACATCTTTGATTAACGAACTTGCTAAAAAAGGGTACACCTGCTACCCTGAAATTTCGCGTCAGGTAACACTGGAGGCCCGTAGGCAGGGTATAGAGCAGTTGTTTCTTGAAAAGCCTTTGCTGTTTAGTGAGCTTTTACTGGAAGGGCGTAAAAAACAGTATACAGATGCGCAGCAGGAAACAGTTCCAGTAGTTTTTTTGGACAGGGGTATACCTGATGTATTGGCTTATATGCACTACATAGGCGATGCTTATCCCGCTTTTTTTGATGAGGCGTGTAAAAATCACCGTTATACAAAAATATTCTTTTTACCGCCTTGGGAAGAAATATATACTCCTGACGAAGAGCGTTATGAGAACTTTGAACAGGCTAAATTAATTGCCGACCATTTGGCTGAAACCTATACAACTTACGGCTATAACTTAATAGAAGTGCCAAAAGAGACGCTGGATAACAGAATTCTTTTTATCTTAGAGCATCTTTCGTGATATAATTATGCAACAACCCCTTGATACCCTTAATAAGTACTGGAAGTACGAAAGTTTCAGGGATCCTCAGGAACAAATCATACAATCTGTTTTAAACGGAAAAGATACGCTCGCGGTAATGCCTACCGGCGGGGGAAAATCGGTTTGTTTTCAGGTTCCGGGAATGATGCTAACTGGTTTGTGTCTTGTGGTTTCTCCACTTGTGGCGTTAATGAAAGATCAGGTTGAGAACCTGTCCCGAATTGGGATAAGGGCAATCGCGCTTACAGGAGGTATTTCTACCGATGAGATTAGTAATTTACTGGATAACTGCCGTTATGGTAATTATAAGTTTTTATATCTGTCTCCCGAAAGGCTACAGGCCGACTGGATATTGGAGAGAATTAAAGAGCTACCAATAAACCTTGTTGCTATAGATGAGGCGCACTGTGTATCACAATGGGGGCATGATTTCAGGCCGGCATATCTTAAAGTTTCAGTTTTAAAAAAATATTTGCCTAATGTGCCTTTTATGGCACTAACGGCATCGGCTACAAAAAGGGTAAGGGAAGATATGATAAAGCATCTGGAGTTGCATGATCCGGCTGTCTTTATCAAATCGTTCGCAAGGAAAAATTTGGCTTATATGGTTTTTGAGACCGAAGATAAGCTGCATCGTATACAACAGATGTTGGTTAAAAACCCGCAACCATCTATTATATATGTAAGGAACAGGAAGGCTTGCCATGATGTTTCGCGCCAGTTGGAGTCATTGGGTTTCAAGGCAACCTTTTATCATGGAGGGTTAACTTCTTCCGAAAAGCAAAAAAACATGCAGATGTGGATGAGTGAGCAGGCTCAGGTTATGGTAGCCACAAATGCTTTTGGCATGGGGATAGATAAGCCTAATGTAAAAACGGTAATACATATACAATTGCCCGATAATATGGAAAGCTATTATCAGGAAGCCGGAAGGGCAGGGCGTAACGGAGAAAAGGCTTTTGCTGTACTACTGGTTAATAAGTCTGATACCCAGATAGGGAAAAATCAGTTCTTGGAAGTATTACCTGATAAAAAGTTTTTGAAACAGGTGTATGTTAGGCTTAATAATTATCTCCAGATAGCTTATGGTGAGGGTATAAACGAAAGCTTTGCTTTTAATCTCAATATATTTTGCAGGCAGTATGATTTGCCTGTGGTAAAAACGTATAATGCATTACAATTTCTGGATAGGCAGGGAATAGTTACTTTATCCAAGGAGTTTTCTGAGAAAGTCACCATACAGTTTTTGATTCCGAGTAAGGAGGTGATGCGTTACATTAGTCTTAACAGGAATGATGAAGAGGTTATATTAACCATTTTAAGGAGTTATCCGGGAGTGTTTGATATGGAGATTAATCTGAATACCGATTTAATTGTAAGAAAGGCGAAAACAAATGAAGAAGGATTAATGCAGGTGCTTAAAAGACTCCATGAAAAGGAGGTGATATCCTTTAGGAGTCTTGGTAATGACAGTAAACTGACTTTTAATGAGGTGAGGGAAGATGAGCTAACCATTAACAGGGTAGCTAAATTTCTGGAAAAGCAAAACAATATAAAAATACAGCAGTTTGATGCTGTTATAAATTATATTGAAAATACGCAAGCCTGTAAAAGCAGGCTCATACTTACCTACTTTGATGAAGAGGCTAATGAGGATTGCGGAATATGTTCTTATTGTATAACAAAAAGCAAAAAAGTTAAAGATCCTTCACAAGTTGCGTTACAGGTTTTAGAACTGATAAGTAGTGAAGCTTTATCTTCAAGAGATATTGAAGATAAGCTTGAGCTTACGCCCGATGAGGTTATCTTTGCAATACAAATACTTTTAGAAAACAATAAGATTAAGATTAATACCAATAATCAATATATTTTAAAATAATGAACAAGCTGAGAATCGTGTTTATGGGTACGCCGGAATTTGCCGTTGGGATACTCGATACTATATATAATAATAACTATGATATTGCTGCTGTGATTACAGCACCCGACAGGCCGGCAGGGAGAGGGCAAAAGGTAAAGTTTTCGGCAGTAAAGGAATATGCCTTAGAAAAAGATTTAAAGGTATTGCAGCCTACTAACCTTAAAGATGAAACTTTTTTAGCTGAACTGAAAGAGCTTAATGCTAATTTACAGGTTGTAGTGGCTTTCAGGATGTTGCCTGAAGCTGTTTGGAAAATGCCTGAGTTGGGTACTTTTAACCTTCATGCATCGCTTCTTCCTCAATATAGAGGTGCAGCTCCCATAAACTGGGCTGTTATAAACGGTGAGTCAAAAACAGGTGTTACTACATTTTTTATAGACGAGAAAATTGATACCGGTGCTATGATACTTAAAGAAGAAGTTAGTATTGGGGAGAATGAGACAGCCGGAGAGTTGCATGACAGGCTTATGGAACTTGGTAAGGGAGCAGTTATAAAAACTCTTACTCTTATTGAGGAAGGTAAGGCTGATACTACAATACAACAGGATGCTGCTGATATTAAAACAGCCTATAAGCTAAATAAAGATAACTGTAAGATAGACTGGTCTAAAACAGGTAGGGGAATTCATAACCTTGTTAGGGGGCTTAGTCCTTATCCAGCTGCCTGGAGTTATTTTACAGATAACGGTAAGGAATGGAATGTGAAAATATATGAAACAGCTTTTGAGCCGGTTACACCCAATGAAGAAGTGGGGACTATAGTAAGCACAAAGAAAGAGATAAAAATTGCGGTTAAAGACGGGTATCTAAATATTAAAAGTTTACAGTTCCCCGGTAAGAAAAAAATGGCAGCTCATGAATTGCTTAACGGAGTACAGTTTTCTGATACAGCTAAGGCGCTGTAACCCTTGTAAATACTGATATTTTAAGAAAATTTTAATAAAACAAACAAGTTTATTAACATTTGACTTGAAGTTATCAACAAAAAAACGGAATTAACCTATATTTACTTGCGTAATTTGATTTTCCTATTAAATTTGTAGTACAGGATTAGAAAAACAATAATTTTAACCAAACAATTAATAACATTTATTATGAACAAATCAGAATTAATCGACGCAATGGCTGCAGATGCAGGAATATCTAAAGGTGCAGCAAAAAAAGCTTTAGAATCTTTTGTTAGTAATGTAGGTGATACATTAAAAAAAGGAGGAAGAGTATCTTTAGTTGGTTTTGGTTCTTGGTCAGTTTCTAAAAGAGCTGCAAGAGAAGGTAGAAACCCTCAAACTGGTGCTACAATCAAAATCGCTGCTAAAAATGTAGTTAAATTTAAGCCGGGTGCTGAGCTTGACGGTTCTGTAAACTAATATTATATCTTGAAAATATAAGTTAAAAAGCCTCCAGTTAGGAGGCTTTTTTAATTAAATCTTTAGGTAATTATTTTGGAACTAGGTATTTTTTCTTTAAATTTATTTTAATAAAAAGGTAAGCCCATGATTACATTAAAACCCAAAAAAGGGTATTTGCTGGTAGCAGAACCCTCATCCATTGGAGATCTGTCATTTAGCAGGTCTGTAGTTTTACTAGCTGATCATAATGATGAAGGTTCTATAGGTTTTATACTCAATAAACCTTTAGGATATTCAATAAAGGATTTGATTCCTGAGGTAGAGGGGAATTTTAAAATTTATAACGGAGGGCCTGTAGAGCAGGATAATCTTTATTTTATTCATAATATCCCCGATTTGATACCTGATAGTATTGAAATATCTAATGGTATATACTGGGGAGGTGATTTTGAATCTACGAAACACCTGATTAATCAGGGTAAGATTAAAAAGGCTAATATCCGTTTCTTTTTAGGTTACACGGGGTGGGCTGCTCATCAGTTAGAAGATGAGCTGGAGGATAACTCCTGGATAGTTTCTGAAAACCGTTATGAGAACAAGATAATAGGTAAGTCTAGTAACTCTTTCTGGAAAGAGAAAATAATGGAGCTTGGAGGTGAATATCTTATATGGTCTAATTCTCCCGAAAACCCTTCGTTAAACTAGCCTAGTCTAATAAATACATTAAGTTTTTTTATCAACTCATTAGCCAGTGTGTTGCCGTATTCTTTTTTACGGTATTTGGTTATTGGCTGTATTCCTTTAATTACATTGGTGATAAAAATTTCATCTGCTTTTTGTAGTTCAAAAGGTGAAATGCTTTCTTCGGTAACCTCAAGACCTTCTGTTTTACGGGCAATGGCAAGAACCTGTTTTCTCATTATTCCGTTAAGGCATCCGTCTGTAACGGGAGGTGTAACCAGCTTTTTGTCTTTAAGCATGAAGATATTACCCTGAAGGGCTTCAATAACATTTTTTTCATCGTTGATAAGCAGGCAGTTGTCAAGGCCGTTTTCGTGAGCAAAAATACTTCCGGTTATCTGCACCATTTTGTTAGTCGACTTAATGGTTGATAAAAGCTGTTTTGTTACATAAAAGTCTTTAAACAAATCTACTTCATAAGTTGAGTTTTCTGTAAAGCTGTACAGAGGCTCCTGTAAAGTTTCGGCAGTTATGATAAACTCAGAATCATTTGTGGTTGGCAGATAAAAACCGCCTGATTTTCTGAAAAAGGTAAGTCGGGCACGGCAGGAAGCGCTTATGTTTAAAGCATTAGCCAGGTTTTTAACCTGTTCCTCCATGTATTCCATAGTAAAATACATCGGGATTTCCATTCTTACAATTCGCATGGAAGCCATTAGCCTAAAGTAATGATCTTCTGCAAACAATATTTTTCCGTCTACAACCTTTAAGGTTTCAAAAACGGCATCGCCGTATAAAAAACCTCTGTTTTGCTCCAGTGAAATGTTTGTGTTTTCTGTAAGATTGCCATTGTAATTAATCATAAAAAAAGCCCTGAAAATTCAGGGCAAATATAAGTCTTATATAAAAGAATTCCTAAACAGAACCTATTACATGTTTCAGGTCGGAAATTTGGTTATCCCAAAGTTGTTTTGACTCCTCTACGTCGTCTTCATCTGCAAAGTCAACAACTACTAATGAAACATCTTTTGTTATTTCGTCAACTATAATACGAATCTCAAAATAGTAATCAGTGTCTTTATTGTCTTCATCAAGCCAACGGAATTTTACTTTTTCGCCGCTTTTTTTGGAGGCAAGCCTGGCTTTCTCTTCAGAGCCGTCCCAAAGGAAGCTAAATACTTCTCCTCTCGAATTAACATTGTCAGCAAACCATTCTGATAAGCCTGAAGGTGTTGATATATATTGATATAACAACTGCGGGGAAGATGTTATAGGGAACTCCAGTTCGTATTTTACTTTAACGTCCATACTTTGTTATTTTTTTTGAAATATATAATTTTTAGTTTTGAAATGAAAGTGTTTTGAAAAATAATTTTTTTTCTTGAAAATATATTTGCAACCTTTAAATTTAGTTTTATATTTGCACCCGCATTCAAGGAAGTAATAACCGAGAATATTTGGCGAGGTAGCTCAGTTGGTTAGAGCGCAGGATTCATAACCCTGAGGTCACGGGTTCAACTCCCGTCTTCGCTACTAAAAGTAGCAATAGGCTGTAAGTGTTTCACTTGCAGCCTTTTTTGTTTTTTACATCTTTTAACAGATAGAAAATTAATTGATTTTTCTTAGATTTTTTACTTTGACAACTGCTTATTAAGCCTTTTTTTAGTGTATAAATGTAAATATGTATATTTTTTTAAATTAATTAACTACTCTATGTTCTTTATGTGTGTTTATTTAATTAAATTTTAGTTTTATTTCTTAAATAAAGTATAAAAAAATAACATCATAGGTGAAGTTTGTTAGTGAAATAACAAATAAAAAATTCTTACAATATTTAACAGATTAAACTGATTATATTTGTTAAATTCCTGCTTTTTGTGGGATATACATGAAAATTACGCTAATTAATTTAATCAACTAAATTTTGTTTCTATGAAGTTAAAATTACCACGTTTTCTATTTACGTTGGTTCCTTTAATGTCACTTGGTGTGGCTGCTCAGGAATACGTACACCTGGACGTAACGACCGGGTACAACCATGATGTTGTGGCTAATGGTGCAGCCACGGCTATGGCATCTACGACTATCGAGGTGGACAACGATAGTTATGCTTTTTTAAGCACTGATTTCCTTTCACCGGGAGGTGACTCATATGCGAGTGCGCTTCCGGCTACAGGTTTAATTAATTCAGCCGCTACTACAGGCTTAAGTTATCAAATGGCTCCGTTTGACGAGAATAATACCATGCGTATACCTGACGCCGCTACCAGTTTAACAGCAGTATTCTCAAATCAGGTAATGGCAAGTCAGGTTTTCCTTCTTGCTACTTCAGGTAGTGGTAATGCAACAGTTACTATAACTGTAAACTTTGCAGATGATACTTCACAGTCGGCAACAGGTGTTGCTATACCGGATTGGTATAGCGGTACATCGCAACCTACTGCTGCTTCTGGCTTTGGTCGTGTAAACCGTAATACAGATGGTATTGATACACCATTTGGTAACCCAAGGTTATATCAGTTAACTGTAAACATTGATGAGGCTAACCAAGGGAAGCTTATTGAAAGTATAGAGGTTACTAAAACCTCTACAGTTCAGGGTGTTGTTAATGTTATGGGTTTTTCTGCAAATCAATTACCTTCATGTCCTTCTCCAACAGGTTTAACATCAACTACTACAGAAGATAGCGGTACAGTATCATGGTCTGCTGCTCCGGTTGTTCCAACTGGCGGATATGATTATTATATGTCTGCATCGTCTGATGCTCCAACAGCTGAGACTGATGTTACTAATGTAGCTAATACTGTGAATGAGGTTACTTTCAGTGAACTTGAAATAGGTACTACATATTATTTCTGGATCAGGTCTAATTGTGGTACTGAAGAAGGTGATTGGGAAATGACTACTTTCACTACCGGTCAAATGTCTACAACTTATACAGGTGGAGACGGTAGTACTTCGTTAAATACTAATACGAGTGCTACTTCTACTTCGCCATGTCCTACAGTTTTAACAGTATCTGTTCCTGAAGGTTTCCAGATAGCCTCTGTTGATGTAGCTTATCAGATGACTTCACAAAATAGTGCCTATATGTCTGAGCAGCGTTCGCTACTTTTCTGTAACACGACAAATATGGGAGAGAGTGCAGTAACTCCCGGGCCATCAGGGAATATGGGCACGGCAACTTATAACCGTACAGGTCTTAATATTGCAGATGGCGCTACAGGAGATGTAGAGTTTGAGTTAAGAGCATGGAGAACATGGGGGTCAAATGAAGAATGTGGTGTTTATTATACTACAGTTGATGACGGAACTTTTATTATTACTATTACTTATGAACCTTTTGTTTGTGAACTTACTGCTCCTGAAGCTGATGATCAAATTGCTTGTGGAGGTATAGGTTTTACAGTTTCTGATTTAGTTGTTGAAGGATCTGGTAATGTAGATTTTTATTTCTATGACACTATCGATGCTCCTGAGCCTTTAGACCCGGAAACTCTTGTTGAAGAATCAGGTACTTATTATGTTTCTCAATATATAGGGGATTGTGAGAGTGACAGAACAGCATTTGAAGTTACTGTTAACTCGGTTCCTGCGCCAACTGCAGATGGTGAGCAGGAGGTTTGCCCGGGTTCGCTGATTTCTGCTTTATCTGCACAGGCAGATGAAGGCGGTGTGCTATTATGGTTTACATCTCAGGATGCTCCGGCTCCTGTAGGTACTAATACTGAACTTGAAGAAGGTGCTTCTTACTGGGTAACACAACAAATTTCAGGTTGTCGTGGTCCAAGAGTAGAGGTTGTTGTTTCATTCACAGATGTTCCGCTTCCGGTTGCTGAGAATCAGGAAGTATGTGAAGGTGCTACAGTAGCAGATTTATATGCTGATGCTCTTGAAGGTGCCGAATTACATTGGTATGCTACTGCTGATGCTGAATTTGCATTAAGTGAAAATACAGCTTTAGTAGAAGGTTCTTACTTTGTTTCACAAACTCCTGAAGATTGTGGAGAAAGTGACAGGGTAGAAATAACTGTATCATTTACTGAAATTCCTGTACCTACAGCTCCTGAAAACCAGTCGCTTTGTGAAGGTGCTACAGTAGGTGATTTAATGGCTACAGGTATAGAAGATGCTGCCTTAAACTGGTATGCTACTGCTGATGCCCCAACCCCGTTAGATGATGAAACGGTTGTTGAGGCAGGTTCTTACTTTGTTTCTCTTGTTCTTGAGGGATGTGGAGAAAGTGAAAGAGTTGAAGTTAATGTTGACTTTAATGAAATTGCAGCTCCTGCTACAGAGACTAATCAATATTTTTGTGGTAGCGTAACTGTAGATGAGCTTTATGCTGATGGGATGGCTGGTGCGACAATTCAGTGGTATGAATCTCAAGAGGCTACTGAGCCAATCGCTGCAGGTACCGAGCTTGAGCCTGGAACTTATTTTGTTAGACAGGTTGTTGCTGCAGGATGTGTAAGTGCTGCAAACGATACTCATGTATTTGTTAATGCGATTCCTGATGCTCCTACAGGAGATGATTATCAGGAATTTGAATCAGGCGCTACACTTGAGTCTCTTGACTTTACAGTGGCAGAAAATGCAACTGTAACTTACTATGTAATGAACGAGTCAGATGAGCTTGTGGAAGTAGAGGCAGGTGCTGAATTAATGGATGATACGGTTTACTATGTAACTCAAACTGTCGAAGGTTGTGAGAGTGAGCCGCTTGCTATAGAGGCTGCAGAGCTTCTTGGTGTTGCTACTTTTGAGTCGGCAGGACTTAAAGTATTCCCTAACCCGGTAGAAAGTATTTTAACGGTTACCGGTAATGTTACAATTTCTCAATTAACTGTGACTAACCTTTTAGGTCAAAAAGTTATGGAAGTTAATGTAAACGGTACAAATGCCGAGCTTAATGTTTCTTCATTACCACAAGGTACTTATGTGCTACAGGTAACAGGAGATACAGGAGCTTCTTACACTACTAAAATTATCAGAAAATAATAGACTTTTAAACTGATATAAAAAAGGACGCTTATTAAGCGTCCTTTTTGTTTTGTAAAGCCCTATAATACTAATTTGTGAAAATTGCATACAGGGCTTTTGCTGTATCTAACGTATGACTTTTAGTTCGGCATTGTAAGCGTGTTGTTGTATACTTTCGTTTTGTGTTGTTTCAGTATATTTAATTCTAAACATAGAGCGTATTATAGTTACGGCACTAATAAGGCTTATTAAAAACACTGTGAGGTGCAGTATTTTGAATATTAGGTAGTTTGGTTCTCCGGATTTGGCAAATTCTACAGAAAGGTTATATCCTGAAATTGCCATCAGTACAGCTGTTGGTATTAGCAATATCAATTTCATAACAATAGTTTTTTTGATTTGTATACTGCAATTTCGCTTTTATAAATCATAATTTTCGCTAACCATTTACTAATTAATACTTAAAGTTTTTGTTGTAATGGGTTAGTTAACAATATGATAAAATTATGTGTGACTGATTGTGGTAATAATGTAAAATCTGTTACGTTTGTATTAATGTATACGTGCTACCAAAAGATGTGGTAAAGAAATTTGTAATTTTAGGGAAGGATATGAAGCTGAATGAATACAAACAACTAAGTGAAGAAAAGCAGTATGATATACTTTGGGATAAAGGTGTTTTGATAGATGCCTGTATGCAGGGAAAAGTAAAAAAACTGCTTTATGCCATAGACAATTTTTTTGTTGAACTGTGGTGTGATATTTTTTCTAATAAAGTACTGTGGAAACTAAGCTTTAAGCAGGGTAGGCTCTTGGAAAAATATCTTGACAAATATCCTTTTGAGTTTATCAATAATATAGAGAAGGAATAAAAAAAGGCACTCATTGAGTGCCTTTTTTTTATAGAAAAATATGCTTTAATCTAAATTAATGGAGTTTGAAACTTTAGTCAACAAAATATTGTTTGGAATATTAAAGTCAGGTTCATTAGGCTCTCTAACTCCCTGAGGTTTTTTAACTTCCCATTGAGCTGTTGATCCTAATGGGTAGTTAGGTGTGAAAACAAACAGCCCTTTAATGAATCCTCTTTGGTTATTTACTGTATTGTCAGTTATAGGTCCTGAAAAAGGCTGAGTATAACCGTTACTCATATCTCCAAAGTAGACAGCATGAGGCCAGTCTATACCACTATTGTGAACTTCTTTTTTAGAATTATATACTGTTCCTGTTTGTTGTCCGTTGCTGTCAACTGTAATCATTTTGTAATGGCCTAACATTATATTGTCTGAGTTAACCCAAATAGATAAAATGAATTTTTGATTTCCATTTTGATGCTCCCATGTTCCGGTATATGGATTGGCTTGTGCAAATACATTGGTTGTGGTGAATAATGTGAGTATAATAGCAAATACAGTTAAATAAGTTTTTTTCATTTGTAGGTGTGTTTTGGGTTGTGAAATAAATATATAATTATTTTACAGGAACGGCTTTATCTGTTAGCCAGGTGTAAAGTCGTTTGGCATCTTCTGTTTTAAATAGTCCTGTTCCCGGGTTCATAGTAGCGGCAGTTCCACAGGCAACCCCCATGCATGCCATTTGTGCAGCAGTTCCGTTTTGCGCAATTATAGAAACCATACCGGCAACCATGCTGTCTCCGGCTCCCACTGTACTCAGTTTTCTAACCGAAGGAGCAGGCACGTGTAAACATTCGTCTTTAGTAACCATATAGGCACCTTGCGGTCCCATTGAAACCACAATCATTTCGGCTTTTCCTTCCTCTATAAGTCTTTTTGCAGCATCATCGGCACTTTCGTTGTCCAGATTTTCAATGCCTGTAAGACGGCTCAATTCGCCCAGGTTTGGTTTTAAAAGGTAAACACCTTCTTTAAGTATTTCGGTTAAAGCATCGCCCGATGTATCGGCAACTACTTTAGCATCATTTTCTTTAGCAATTGCTGTTATTTTTCGTAGTATGTCAGGGCTGGTTTCGGGAGGTAAACTTCCGCTTATTACAACTATTTCGGGAAACGTACTGTAGTTGGCTATAGTTTCAAGAGTATTGTTTATTTCCTGTTGTGTTAGCGGTTCTCCCGGCATTCCGAAACGGTACTGCTCGTTACTGGCGGTATCTACAACCGTAAAATTTTCACGTGTTTCTCCTTTTGTTTTTATCGGTAGTATGTCTACATCCTCTTTGATAAGTAGGTTTTCAAGAAGTTCACCTGTACGTCCGCCCGAAGTAAATAATGCAGTTGAGTTGATATCAAGGCGAACCAGTCCGCGTGATACGTTTATACCTCCGCCTCCCGGTTCATAGTTTGGAGGGGCGCATCGTAGTTTTTTTTCGGGTTTAATATTTTGTACCTCACTGCTTTTGTCTACAGTAGGGTTTAGGGTAATTGTAAGTACTTTCATTAAGGTATAGCTTATTATTTTAGATAAGGGCTAAATTACCAAAATGATTATTTAATGCAAGTGATTGCAGTAAATTGTAATAATAAAAAATGGAAGGTGTGTGGGAGGAGTTATCTTAGAAAACGTTCTAAAATACTGTACTCGTTACTTAGCTCTATGTAGTAACAGTCTTGTGGAATCTCAATATCAAATTTTGAGATTTGCTTATCAGTAAAGCCTCTTTGTTTTAATTCTTCGTGGGTATGCAGTAAAACGGGTTCATCACCTACGTAGTATAGGTTGGAATCATTTCGGTAAATTTCTTTAACCTTGCCGGATATACCGTAATCCATAGAGTTATAAAACAAATCTTTTTCAAGCTCTTCCTCAGATAACTCATTAATCCACGCTTTAAGGTCTTTTAGCTTCATACGCTATGTGATTTTTAAGCTTAGCCGTGGGGGACTAAAGTTTGTTTGTAAACATTAAAGTTCGGGGTAAAACTATTAAAAATTTGTTAATTTTTTATTAATTAAAACAAATTTTATGTGCGTAAATTTGTTTTAAGACTGTAAAATTATACTTCTAAAAGTTAAATTAATAGGGTTGTTAACTGCTTTCATAGAATTTGGAAGTCTTAACTACTGGTATTTTATAGTATTTTTTTATCAACTCTAAGTTGCTCTAATCAGGTAAAATATTTGTTTTTCTTCCATGATTTTATGTTTAAAGCTAAATTCTCTGTAAGCTCCGTAGCTAATTAAGATTAGGTT
This sequence comes from Flavobacterium rhizophilum, assembly GCF_046000485.1. Classification (NCBI taxonomy): domain Bacteria; kingdom Pseudomonadati; phylum Bacteroidota; class Flavobacteriia; order Flavobacteriales; family Flavobacteriaceae; genus Flavobacterium; species Flavobacterium rhizophilum. The sequence continues at coordinate 108,974 of NZ_JBELQB010000002.1, read as the reverse complement.
AAATAAGGTTTTTATTCAATAAACCTTTTGCTTAAACGTTATATTAGTACACAAAATACTAAGCCTTTAAAAAAAGAGGATATTAAATGAGGAAATTGGATGTTAAGCACGCAGCATTCCATGTTTTGGTTGCTGTTTATTTTTTATGGGTAATTGTAATAGGCGTACTGGTCGCTATGGCAATGTATAACTATATAAATACTGTAGATGCAGGTCTTAACCAAGTGTTTTTTAAATGGATTATATATAACTTTTTAACGGGTACCATGCTACTTGCAGTAATAAGGATGTTTAGGCAAAACAAAAATCTTAAAAAGGTTATACTGTATAGTTATACTTTTATGCTTGGGGTATCTGTAACTACTTTACTGATGATAAAGGGGTAACAAAAAACCGCCACATTTAATGCAGCGGTTTTTAACCAAATAAACAATCTAAAATAACCTAACCTTTTTATGAAGATTTTATTAATAGATGCAAATAATGTAAAAAGGTTGCTTGGGAAAAGAAAATATTTGTGTACTTTGTAATTCGATGATCCTGTAGCTGATTTTTAATGAAGTTACAGGCGTATAATGTATATTTGCGTTTATTTTTTAATGAAGAATGGATAAGAAAAGCGAAGAATTTTATAAAAGACTTAAAGAAGAACTTGAAAATACTACGGCTAAATGGCCAACAGAATATTTATTTAAGTTTATAGTGCCGTCTCAGCCTCAAAAAATTGAGGAAATTGAAAAGGCTTTTGACCAAATGGGAGCTGTTATAGAAACAAACCAGTCCAAAACAGGTAAATATACCAGCGTTTCTATAAACGTTACAATGAAGGACTCCCAATCGGTTATAGATAAATACATTGAAATGTCGTCTATAGAAGACATCATTTCACTATAAAAACAAACAACATGGAATACAATCCTGATAATGCCATAAATGCCTTGGAATATAATTCTGAAAGGGCCAGACTGATTATTCCCGAATACGGAAGACACCTGCAGAAGCTTATAGAACAGGCAGTGGAATTAGAAGACAGGGAAGAGCGAAACAAAGCCGCAAAATATATTATTTCGGTAATGGGAAGCCTTAACCCACATCTTCGCGATGTGCCCGATTTTCAACACAAACTTTGGGATCAGATTTTTATAATGTCTGATTTTAAACTAGATGTTGATTCGCCATATCCAATACCATCTAAAGAGATGCTGGAGCAAAAGCCCGAAAGGCTGGCTTATCCTCAAAACTTCCCTAAATATCGTTTTTACGGTAACAATATTACCAATATGATTGAGGTAGCTAATAAATGGGAAGACGGAGAGCTTAAAACAGCCCTTATCATGGTAATTGCTAACCATATGAAAAAATCATACCTGAGCTGGAATAAAGATACGGTGAAGGATGAAGTGATTTTTGAACACCTGCTGGAACTTTCGGGAGGAAAAATAAACCTTCTTAAAACAGATGAGGAGCTTTCCAACTCAACCGACCTGATGAGGGTGAATAAGAAGAACAGCAATAAAACCCAGTATACTAATAACAGTAAACAAAAAGGGCACCGAAGTAATAATACTAAGAACCAAAATACTAAGAATAGAAAATAACCTCAAAAACCTCTAAAACGCCGCATGGGAACATTTAAAATTGAAGGTGGAATACAATTAAAAGGTGAAATAACCCCCCAGGGAGCAAAAAACGAAGCATTACAAATATTATGTGCAGTGCTTTTAACTCCTGAAAAAGTTACTATAACCAATATTCCCGATATTATTGACGTTAACAAGCTAATTAAGCTGTTAGGGAATTTAGGTGTTAAAATAGAAAAGCTGGCACATGGTGCTTATACTTTTCAGGCAGATGAGGTTAACTTAGCTTACCTTGAATCAGAAGGTTTTAAGGAAGAAGGTAAATCGTTAAGAGGATCTATAATGATTGTTGGTCCGTTATTAGCCCGTTTCGGTAAAGGGTATATTCCAAAACCGGGAGGCGACAAAATAGGACGCAGAAGACTTGATACTCACTTTGAAGGATTTATCAATCTAGGAGCTAAGTTTCGTTACAACAGAGAAGATTATTTTTATGGTGTAGAGGCCGACAGACTTAAAGGAACCTATATGCTTCTTGATGAGGCATCGGTTACCGGTACGGCAAACATTATTATGGCTGCTGTACTTGCCGAAGGGAAAACTACAATATATAACGCAGCCTGCGAACCATACCTGCAACAGCTTTGTAAAATGCTAAACAGTATGGGAGCTAAAATTACCGGAGTAGGATCTAACCTTATCGAGATAGAAGGCGTAGAAAAACTGGGCGGATGTGAGCACAGAATCTTACCTGATATGATTGAGATAGGTAGTTGGATTGGTCTTGCTGCCATGACCCGAAGCGAAATCACTATTAAGAATGTAAGCTGGGATAACCTTGGTGTAATTCCTAATACCTTCAGGAAACTGGGTATTACTCTTGAGCGTAGAGGTGATGATATTTACATTCCTGCTCATGAAGATGGTTACGAAATTCAAAACTATATTGACGGATCTATACTTACCATTGCAGATGCTCCGTGGCCTGGTTTCACACCCGATTTGTTGAGTATTGTACTTGTAGTAGCTACACAGGCAAGGGGTAGTGTTTTAGTTCACCAGAAAATGTTTGAAAGCCGCCTGTTCTTCGTAGACAGACTGATAGATATGGGGGCTAAAATCATTCTTTGTGATCCGCACAGGGCTACGGTTATTGGACATGATTTTAAATCACAGCTTAAAGGTATCATGATGTCATCTCCTGATATCAGGGCGGGTATCTCGTTGCTTATTGCAGCACTGTCTGCAAAAGGTACAAGTACCATTCAGAACATTGACCAGATAGACCGTGGTTATGAAAGAATAGACGAAAGATTACTTGCTCTTGGGGCTAAAATTACCAGAGAGGATTAATTTTTACTACAATATCATTTAAAAGGCTGAAGTTATTCAGCCTTTTTTTGTTAAATTTGGTAACAACCTTTTTATCAATGATTAAACGTATCACATATGGTGTAATTTTTGGCTCTGTGCTTATTATTACCGGAGTGGTGTTTTTATGTGCTTTTATAGTTTTACCCGATACTCCACAACAGACTGTTGTTGAAAAAGAACCCATATTGTTTTGCGGAACACCAAATCCGCCACAGAAGTCGGCTAAAGGAAGGGAAATTATGAATTCCAATTGTGCAGCCTGTCATAAAGTAAATATTGATTTGGGCAACGGAGCGCTAAGAGGAATTGATAAAAACTACAATGCAGCGTTTTTAATGGATTACATCAATAATGAGGATTCTCTCATTAAGGTTAATAATAGTGTTGTAAAGCAACTTCTTCAAAAGTATGGAGAAAACGATTACAAGCACAAAAACGAATTTACTAAAGAGGAAATAGAAAGTCTAATATCTTATATAGTATTTTACCAAAACAATTGAAAATGAAAAGCGGATTATTATTTTATGAGAAACAACAGTTTAGGCAATGGTGGCTTTGGGTACTGCTTGCTGTAATAAACGTTGTTATGGTGTATCCGCTTATTATAAATTCAGATATTGTAAGGCTGCCGGCGCTGGTAGGAGAAACGGTTTTACTACTGATTACTTTTTGGCTATGGCGTTTAGCATTGGTCACAAAAATTGATAAAAAAGGGATTTATGTAAAATTTGAAAGTTTTCACAGGGATTTTAAATTTTACGATTGGAAAAATATCGACTACTGCGAAATTAAAAAATACAATCCCATTATGGATTATGGGGGATGGGGGATAAGAATAGGGGCTTATAACGTATCGGGTAATACCGGAGTTTTAATATATTTTAAAGACGGAAAAAAACTTATGCTGGGTACAAACAAAGAAGACGAATTGTTTACTGCATTAAACCAAATAGAATCAAAAAATCCCTCCTGAATTGAGAGGGATTTTTTTTGGTATAAAAACCGGTTGGTTGGATTGATGACTGAACCCTTTTCGGGGTTATGTTTATTGAATAATATCAAGGAATTTTAAGCCGAACATTACTCCGTCAGTTACATAGCCACTACCTTGGTATGATCTGACATAGTCTATTCTAAACATTCTGAATTTACCAAAACCTACATTGTCAAACCCGGCAGTAAACTCATGGTAAGGAGTGTAGTTTGGTGTGGCAATACCGTGATACCCTACAACAAGATTCCACTGTAGCTTGTTCAGTAAAGGAACTTTATTCATAAGGTAGCCTTTAAAATTGTGCTCAATATGACTTTCAAAATACGAATCGTTAGTGCTATGAGAGTAGTATGGCAATAAGTTAAATGCATTAGTATTACTGTTGCCCGAATTTACGTGTGTTTGATTGCCATTAAAATGTTTATAATCCATAAAGGCTATATTATCCGCATTGAAGAATTTACCGGCCTTCAGGTTGATGCCAAAATCACCTTTGTTTCCTAATGTGGTATTGTAATACGTTCTTGCTGCAATAAAGTCGTATTCATACTTACTGTCGCTTGCTGCAAAAGCCTTGGTGTACTGTAAAGCAATAGTAGGGTAATTGGCCGTGCTTACATTAATTTTACCATCGGGTCTTGTAATATATTTTTGCCCAAAACGTATAGTAGCGCCTATGTCGGCTTTCATTAAGTTATGGGTGTCAAATGCAGGGGTAGTATAATCGTTTGGAGCCTGTGGGTTGTTTGATGTATAATCGTGGTCGTTTTTAATAAGTACATAATCAGTATTATTGAAAAGCTGCTTACGCCTTAAATACTGAATATTTGCCCCCATATTAAGTCCGGTAAATATCTCCCTGCCATAGCTTAACTTGGCAAAAGTTTTGTCGTAAAGTTTCATGTAATTATCTTTAAACAGTAAAGAACTTATCATGTTTAAAGCCGGAGATATAGGTTCGTTTGCATTAAACTGTTCTACGATGCTCCCTCCTGTAAGGTAGAAAGTGCCTACTTTACCAAAGCGGTGTGTAAACCATCCGTTTACCCTTAAACGGTCTTCGGCCACACCATAATTAAATTTAGCACCAAAAGAAGTATATTTCTTTTCGTCAGAATCATAATGCCTAAATGAAAGCCCTGTATTAAAGGTCCATCCCTGTACCGTGTTGAACGTAGGGATTTTTAAAATTCCGTCATAAGAGTAACGGTTATGTTTTTTAGAGTTTCTGTAAGTGTAACCGCTAACGATGTCAAAAGGGCGGAATTTATTATATTTTCTGTCTAAAGAGTCGAGATATTCCGGAGATTTGGTTACGGTATTAATACTGTCTTTTTTGAAATAATCCTTTACCTCTTCCTCAGTTAGAGGCACAGGTCTTGCGGTTTGCCAGTATAGCGAGTCTTTTTTATTGGAATCTTCTTCTATATAAACAATTTCTTTCCCAAATGTATTTTTATCAAAATGGTCGTGGAAAACATAATTGTTGTAAACATGGGTAAATGTACCCGAGAAAGTTATTCCTAATAATCCGGCTCTAATGTCAAATATCTGTGAATTTTTTGCCCAGATTCTACTACTGGTATTGAAACTAAAGTTTTGTTTCAGGTTAAGGTTTTCGAGTATAGGCTCTTGCATCCTGTAGCCTTTTATATCAAAGTCTACCGCATATATGGCCCAGCTTTCATTTACAATATATATATAACCCTCAAAAACAGGCTCCTTGTCGCGTTTTGGAGTTACCTGTATTTTGTTTATCAGGTTATTGTTGTCATCAAAAAAACTTCCTTCCAGCTTAAACTTATAGTAATTAAAGGCATTGTTGGCTAAAGGCGAAACCATTTTCAGGTTAAACTCTACATAGTTGTTGTAAAAGTTATAGTAGGTACCTAATGCTGTATTGTAGCTAAAGCCGTTATCGTCTCCGCTTATTTTTGAGGCAATGATTCTCTCCTTTAGATTGTTGGGCTGTTCGAAGGTAATTTTAGATACGGTTTCTGAAAGGTATAACACACCCGATCCGGTAGAGTCTATAATATCTCCTTCCATTTCTTCTTTTACTTTTATTCCCATAATTTTATCAGGAACATTCTCAACACGGAAAATTCCTTTGGAATAAAAGTCGGCTTCAAAGCGTCCTGCTTTTTCCGAGTTTTCTTTTTTATGGGCTATGGCTTCCCTTATAATCCTATTGGCAGGATTTTCGGTATTGCTAATAACCACTTCATTAAGGGTGTAGGTTTCATCCTGTAAGTTTATGTCTAACGTATAGGGGAGTGACGTAACATTTACTGTTTCTTTTCTTGTTTTAAATCCTATGGACTGGAATACAAGGGTGTAGTTTCCGGTTTTTTTAATGTTTAGCTCATACATTCCGTTTTCGTTTGCCGAAGTGTTGTTGTAGGTGTTTTCAATACCTATACTCGCAAAAGGGACAGGTTCGCCATTGGCAGAGGTTATTTTTCCTCTTATTTGGGCGAAGGAAGCAGTTGCAAACAGTAGTAGTAAATAAGTAGTTACTTTATGCATTGTTTAAAGGTTAAGGTATAATGATAGATTATTGGTTTTATAGTAGACGTTTTAAAATTGAAAATGGTTGTATGAAAATTCTTTTTTTTTTGATTAAAACGTAACGAAGTATATTTTGTTACACCGAAAGCGTGTTTTAGAGTCAGGTATATATTGAAGTACATTGTGTATCTTTGGACTTTATTTTTACTCCCGGTACCATGAAAAAGATTAAAGAAGCAGAACTACGCAAAGACAGTTCGGTAAACAAGATTCAGTTTGATAAGGAATGGTTTTATGTGGTACACGATATGGAGGACTATCTTGACGAAGATTTAACCGGAGTAGAAAGCGTCACACTACCCATATCAATAGACGGGGTAAAGTTCAATATGAAATGTTCTACACTGGAAGATATCGAACGCTTTAGACAAAAGGAACCTCTGGAAGATTTTAAAACCAGTGTTTTCAGGAATAAGAAGTAATTATTCCAGTATATCGAGGAAGGTTAGCCCAAAAATAACTCCATCACTCATTTGCCTGCCATCATAAGAACGGATGTAGTCTATCCTTAAAAATCGAAAACGATCCCAACCCAGATTATCAAGCCCTACGGTAAATTCCATATAGGGTTTTTGGTTAGGTATGCCAAGCACATGGTATCCTGTTACCAGGTAATAATTTAATTTATTAAACAACGGAACCTTGTTAGCCAGATAACCTTTAAAGTTATATTCGGCATGGGCTTCAAAGTACTTATCGTTAGTACTGTGTGTGTAGTAAGGCAGGAAGTTAAATACATTTAAGTAGCGTTCTGACTTGCCTACATGGGTTTGGTTACCGTTAAAATGCCTGTAATCAGTAAAGGCTATGCTGTCGCTGTTAAAAAACTGCCCGGTACGGATGCTTATTCCTAAATCCCCAACATTACCTATAGTAGCATCATAGGTTATTTTTGCCGAAAGGTGATCGAAGTTATAATTCTCTACACTGGAAGCAAATCCCTTTTCATATTTTAAAAGTATCCTTGGATATTTGGTGCCCAGATTTATTTTTTCGTCAGGTCTAAGCATATATTTTTGACCGAAGGTAAACCTGGCAGAAACAGATGTTTTTATCATATGATGCTTTTCAAATGACGGGGTGTCATAAGCTTCAGGTTCAAGCGGATTATTTGATGTATAAGGCTTTTTGGCATTTTTAATGGTAGAAAAATTAGTGTTATTGAATAACGAACGTTTACGGTTGTATTCTACCGATCCGAAAAACTCAATGCCGTTTACAAGTTCTTCCTCATAACTAAGCTTAAGGAAGTTAATATCGTACAGTTTCATGTAATTATCCCTAAAAAATAGTGTGCTTATGCTATTTACCATTCTGTTAATAGGGTTTTCAGGGTTAAACTGTTCTATGCTGCTTCCGCCGCTTAAGGTTGCTATTGGGTTACTTATATTATTAAACTTATGACTGATAAATGCATTTGCCCTGAAGCGCTTTTCGGCAAAACCATAGTTTAGGTTGGTGCCATAAGTGGTATAGGCTTTGGTCTCTGGGTTTGTTTTGGTAAAAGTAAATGTAGGGGCTAAATGATAAGCCTGTACAGTATTGAATCCTAACTTTCTTGCAAGACCCGAAAACGTAATTTTCCAGTTTTCATCTGTATTATAATACGTATAACCTATAGGGAGAGAGAATAGCAGGAATTTGTTTTTTTTACGGTCCTGTAGCTCAATATATTCCGGGTTGTTTTTCAGTTTTTCAAGACTGTCTTTTTTAATGTAGTCTTCTTTTTCTTCCTGTGTTAACGGGATAGGTCTTGTTTTATTCCAGTAGCTGTTGGGTTTATTGTTTGCATCTTCTTCAAATCCCAGTACTTTATTACTTAGCGGGTTGACTTTGAAATTAGTATCAAAATTAATATTGCTGTATACGGCACTAAACCTGCCCGATAGGCCTACATCAAAAATTTCGGCATTAAAATCAATGATCTGTACGTTTTTAACCCATGTGTCTTTTTGAGAGCTGTAACCAAAATTTTGATTTATGGTAAGTATGTCAACAAGAGGTTCGTCAATAAGGAGCCCTTTTATGCTAAGGTTCACGGCATATAGTTCCCAACTGTTGTTTACAATATATATGTAGCCATACATGGTGGGCTCACTATCTCTTTTTGGAGTTACTTTGATTTTATTGATTAAATAACCACTCTTATCATTAAAAGTGTTTTCCAGTTCGTAGCTGTAGTAATTAAAAGCATTGTTTGCGATAGGAGAGATAACATTGGTTTCAAACGGCAGGTAGTTTTCATAAAAATCAAACTCGGCGGCATAAGCATTGTTATAACTGATACCGTTATCATCTCCGCTTACTTTAGAGGCGGTAATAACTTCGTTTATTTTATACGGGCGCTTGTAACGTATTTTGGAAACAGTTTCCGAAAGGTATAATACGCCGCTACGGGTAGAATCCAGCGTGCCGCTAAAATTACCCACTTCCTGTCCCAGTATTTCTTTGGGTACATCACTTATTCTTATGATTCCACGGGAATAGAAGTCGGCTACATAAGAAGCAGTTTTTTGCCTATTAACTTCTTTGTATTCAATAGTTTTTTTTATGATGGTATTAGCCTGATCTTCCCTGTTTTCAATTACCACCTCTTTAAGTAAGTATTCTTCGGTGTTAAGGCTGGTATTGAGTTCAAACGGAAACTCATTTATTGACAGTGTTGTCTCTTTAGTCTGATAGCCAAGGGAACGGAATACAAATGTATAAGACCCTTTCTCGGTAATAGGTAAGTAAAACTCACCATTTTCGTTTGATGAGGTACCATATTGACCGTTTTTAATCGTTATGCTGGCATAGGGAACTGCATCACCCGACTGTGAAGAAGTTAGCCTGCCCCTTATTTGAGCATTGGTAAGTGAGCTATATAGCAGTAATATCAGAAGCAGGCATTTTTTCATATATTAAGGTAGTAAGGACTGTAAAGCCAAGTCATAGCTTTTTAACCCAAAACCTATAATAACACCGGCCGCAACCGGAGATATGTAGGATTGATGCCTGAAAGTTTCCCTGGAAAATGTGTTTGAAATATGTACTTCTATAACAGGTGTGGTGACTGCTTTAATAGCATCACCTATACCTATGGAAGTATGGGTGTAAGCTCCGGCATTAATAACAATACCATCATAATCAAATCCGGTTTCCTGTATTTTAGAGATAATTTCCCCTTCAATATTACTTTGGAAATAGCTTAATTCCAGTTGAGGGAAACGATGCTTTAGTGTTTCAAAATAATCGTCAAAACTCCTGCTGCCATATACATCAGGTTCGCGCTTTCCAAGCAGATTAAGGTTAGGTCCGTTTATTATTATAACTTTCATTTCAGTCTTTTTGTAAAAGTAGATAATCGGCAGTAAGAATGCATAATACGTAAGAAAAAATTTAACATTTAAAGGCATAAAAAAGCCGGATACAAAAATGCATCCGGCCCCGAATTATAATTACCTGATTTTAGAAATAATATCCTACTGATAGTTGGAACACTCCGTTTTTAACGTCAACGTCGCTGTTGTCACTTACATTGGTCAAACCGATGTTATAACGTGCCTGTGCAAATAGTCCCATAATAATTTTTAGCTCAACACCTCCCGATGCAGCCAAATCAAAACTTTTGGTTTCAAAAGCGTCTTTAGCATCATTTACAAGGAAAGAGAACTGTGGTCCAGCCATAAGGCTTAATTTACCCGGTACAACATAAAACTTGGCAAGTACCGGTACCGAGATATAATCAAGGTTAATGTCTTCAGCAGCTCCAAATGCATTATCGTATTTGGCTCCCTGAGAAGAGAAAAGCCCTTCTGCCTGTACAGAGAACATTGGTACAAGGTTAAGCTCTAAAGCTAAACCGGCGTGAAAGCTAGTTATGCCGTCACTATCAATATCACCCTGAAAGTTAGCGAAGTTAGCCCCGGCTTTTATACCAAGGTCAATACCCTGAGCATTCATGGCAAAACCTCCGGCAAGTGCAGCAATTAAAAAAAGGAATTTTTTCATAGTACTATATTTAAGTTGGTTACTCCACATTGTTGTGGCTTGTTTTGAAACAAATTTATATAATAACTTTTGAGAAAAATAGTACTAAAGGCAACATTTATGACAGTTTTAGGTTAAAACTTTCTTAAATACTAATTATTTATTTTTCTGTTTTTAACTTTAAATTAACTGTTTTGTTATTTATTATTTAAATAATAAGCTAAAATTGATGAAATAATATTAAATAGAAGTAATTTTCTTATTAAAAAAATTATATATTTGGCGCGTAACAATTAAAACTAACAAACCAATGAAAAAAATTTTATTATCAGCTGTAGCCTTAATGGCTTTCGGTTTTGCTTCAGAGGCACAGGATATTAAGTTTGGTGCTAAAGCAGGTTTAAACATTGCCGATTTTGGCGGAGATGCAGAAACTTCTGGCTCAAGAACCGGTTTCCATGTGGGTGCAGTTGCAGAATTTAAACTTACAGAACAGTTTTCTATCCAGCCAGAGCTGCTTTATTCTATGCAGGGAGCTAAATTTGAAACTGTAGATGGTCTTACTGTAGTTGAGGAAGATATGAAGCTTGACTATATTAATGTGCCTATTATGGCTAAATATTATCTTTTTGAAGGGTTTAGTATACAGGCGGGTCCTCAGATAGGTTTCCTTATGAGTGCTAAAGCTGAAGATGAGGATGTAAAAGACTCATTTAAAAGTATTGATTTTGCTCTTAACGGAGGTGTAGGTTATGAACTTACAATGGGAGTTTTCTTCCAGGCTAGATACAGTGCTGGTTTAGCAGATATTAATGATTTTGGTGGAGATGAGGCTATTAAAATCAACAATAATGTTATCTCTGTTTCTGTAGGATATAAATTTTAAATTAAGTTTAGAATACACATACCAAATCTTAATGACCTCCCTTTTTAGGGAGGTTTTATTTTTGATAAAAGCAATATTTTTAAGTTATTAAATAGTTATTTTGTTTTAACTAATTGATTTTCAATACTGTTTTTTATCTAAAAATTCTTACTTTTTATTGTGGTTCTTTATATATTTTTGATCTCGTAACAATTAAATTCAAAAAACGATGAAAAAATTATTATTATCATTAGCAGCAGTTTTTGCTTTTGGTTTAGCTAACGCTCAGGAGACAGAGAGTAACGGTTTTGCAAAAGGAGATATTTTTCTTTCGGGTACTGTAGGTTTCTCTTCAGAGTCTACAGGTGATTTTAAAACAAACGGATTTAACATTGCTCCAAGTGCAGGTTATTTTGTTAGCGAAAACATTGCTGTAGGACTTTCATTAGGCTATACTTCTACTAAAGATGAGGATCCTTTTGCTGAAGACGCAAAATATAATGAATTTGCAATAGGTGCTTTTGGTAGGTATTATTTTACTCCGGCTAACAAATTCTCTTTATTTGGTCAGTTAGGTGTTGGGTATCAAAACGGTAAATATGAACAAGGTCCTAATGAAGTGAAAGTAGATGGTTTTAACGTAGGTGTAGCGCCTGGTATTAACTACTTTGTGTCTGAACATTTTGCTCTTGAGGCTACTTTTGGTATCCTTAGTTACTCAACTTCAAAACCTGATTTTGACGGAGCAGAATCTACAGACAGTTTTGATTTTGGTTTAAATTTAGACAACATCAACTTCGGTATTGTTTACAAATTCTAATTGTTTTAGTTATGTAATAAAGAACGCCTCCTGCTAGTACGGGAGGCGTTCTTGTTTTTATATGTTGTGGGGAGTGGGGTTTAGAATTTGTATCCTATACCAATTTGAAATACAGAGTTTTTAACGTCTCGGTTGTTTACAATATCGGTAAAGCCCTGTGTGTATCTACCTGTAGCAAATAGTCCCATAGGGGTTTCAAAGGTTACACCTGCAGCTACACCAAAGTCAAAGTCCTCAGCTTCGTCAAGGTTAAGGTCTCCGTCATCAGCATTAGCATTGGCGTCAATTTCTTCGTTTACTTTAAAACCAAACTGCGGACCGGCTTCAATACTCAGTCCGTCTAAAATGTACACTTTAGCGAGTACAGGTACATTAATGTAATCAAGCTGGTATTCTACCTTGCCTTCGCCACCAAAAATTTCGCCATCCAGGTCACTCTCAAACCCTTGTCCTGAATAAAGAGCCTCAGTCTGTAGCGAGAACATTTCCGTTAGCGGGAATTCTGCCAGTACACCTACATGAAAACTGGTTCTTGAATCGGGGCTGTCAAAATCATCTCCGGTAATACTGGCAAAGTTAACACCACCCTTTATACCAAAACTTGGTGTAAGTGCATCACTGCTTTGTGCATTTGCCGTTGTAATCGCTCCAATCATTAAAATTCCTGCCGAAAATAATTTAAATAGTCTTTTCATCTTTTTCATAATTTTTGTTTTGCATCTCAAAATTATATTATTAATCTTGGGGTAATTATCAAGGAATTCTTAATTCACATAACTTTAACCTGTATGAAAAGTTGGACTAAATTTATAACAGACTATAAATCGTACCTCAAAATAGAGCGGGGTTTGTCTGTGAATTCGGTTGAGAATTATTCCTTAGATATCAATAGGCTAGTGAGGTATTTAGAGGGTTCAGGGCAGGATGTTTCACCACTACAAATTACCGAAGAAACCATACAGGATTTTATTTATAAAATGGCCGAAGAGCTTAATCCGAGATCGAGAGCAAGGCTTATTTCCGGGCTCAAAAGCTTTTTTAATTACCTGGTTTTTGAAGACTACAGGAAAGATAGCCCTATGGAACTTATTGAGGTGCCTAAAGTAGGAAGGAAGCTGCCCGATACACTTTCTACAGAAGAAATAGATGACTTAATTGGAGCTGTAGATTTAAGTAGTAATGAGGGTGAACGTAACAGGGCAATGCTGGAAACACTTTACAGTTGCGGGCTTAGGGTTTCTGAGTTGGTAGGTCTTAAAATTTCCGACTTGTTTTTTGACGAGGGGTTTATAAAAATTACGGGTAAAGGTAACAAGCAGCGTTTTGTGCCTATTGGTAATAGTACCCAAAAATACATTAACCTATATAAGGATAGTATGAGAAACAAGCTGGACGTTAAAAAAGGACACGAGGACACTCTTTTTCTCAACAGGCGGGGTAGCGGTTTAACCCGTGCAATGGTATTTACCATTATCAGGAGGCTGGCCGAAGCTATAGGTCTAAACAAAACTATAAGCCCTCATACCTTCAGGCATTCGTTTGCTACACACCTTTTGGAAAATGGTGCTGATCTACGTTCCATACAGCTCATGATGGGGCATGAATCCATCACCACAACCGAAGTTTACATGCATTTGGATAGGAAATTCCTGAGTAAGATTTTAAATACTTACCACCCAAGAAAATAAAAAATTGCATAACTCTTAAAATTTTACTAAGTTTCATACGGATTAATTGTGCTTGCTTTCGTAGTGCAATGTGCAATTTTCAGAAAAGATATATGACTGTTTCCCAACATAGCCAAAAAATAGACGGCCTTTATAAAAAACTACTAAATCAGCTACCTGATATGATTTTCTACATCTCATGGGATGATGTGAATGGTTACATGGTACTTTTTTTAAGTGAGGCGGTTAACGATGTTTTTGAATACACTGTTGATGAACTTATGGCAAATCCCCGAATGTTTTATGATGACAGGATACTGGAGCAGGACAGAGATATGTTTGTAGAAGGGCTGGATTATTCACGCAGAAACATAATTAACTGGAATCAGGAATTCAGGATTCAGTTACCCAAAAGGGGCATACGTTGGATAAGGCTTAATGCAAAGCCGGAGAAACAGGAAGACGGTAGTATTCATTTTTACGGAAGAATAGGTGATATTACCGAGCAAAAAGAGCAGGAACACCAGTTACAGGTTTCAGAAGAACGATATAAGTTTGCACTTAAGGCAGCATCCGAAGGGATATGGGACTGGGATATGCAAACCAATATGGTGTATTTTTCGGCTCAATCCATGAAAATTATAGGTAAGGAGGAAAAAGAAGCTATCATACCTTTAAGGGATTGGCAGGAGCGTATGCATGTTGAAGATATAAGAGAACATGCCTTGGCTAAAGAAAAACATCTTACAGGAGAAACACCTTCATTTGAAAATATTTACCGTATAAAAACAGATGAAGGTAAATACAAATGGGTGTTAAGCCGTGGTAGAGTAGTGCAATTTGACAATGAAGGGACTCCGGTACGTTCTATAGGAACCCATAAAGATATCACTCAACTTAAGGAAAAAGAGATTGAGCTTGGAAATACTATTGATATTGTTGGTGAACAAAACAACAGACTTGTTAACTTTGCACATATAGTGTCACACAACCTTAGGTCGCACGCGGGTAATCTTAAAATGCTTATAGATGTGTTTAAGAATGCTGATCAGGAAGAAAGGGAGGAAATGCTTGAACATCTGGAAGCTATTTCAAACGGACTTTATGTTACTATAGGACACTTAAAGGAACTTGTAGAAATACAATTTGAGGTAAAAAACGTAAAAGAAAGGTTAAACCTGCGTCATTACCTAAAGAACATTTTGAACATATTGCATAACGAAATAAAAAAACATGGTGTAAATGTAGAGGTTAATATCCCGCTGGATGTAATGGTAACTTACAATCCGGCTTATCTTGAAAGTATATTGCTTAATTTTACAACAAATGCCATAAAGTATTCGAGTCCCGAAAGGTCTCCTATTATTATGTATGATTTTGAGATAAAAGAAGGCAGAAAAATACTTTCCATTACCGATAATGGCTTAGGTATTGATCTTAAAAAACACAAAAATTCTTTATTTGGTATGTATAAAACATTTCATAAAAACCAAAACTCAAGAGGTATTGGACTGTTTATTACAAAAAACCAGATAGAGGCCATGGGCGGAAGCGTAGAGGTTTTCAGTGAAGTGAATAAAGGAACTACGTTTAAAATTTATTTTAAAGATGAAGATTAGGAGTTTGTATGTTATAGATGACGATAAAATTTATCACTTTTTGCTTAAGAATCTCCTTAAGCAAAATAAGATTGATGTTAAGTCTTCTTTTTTTCAAAACGGACAGGATGCCATAGATTTTATGAGCTCCCGTACAGATGTTGATGAGTTACCTGATTTGATATTGCTGGATGTTAACATGCCTATTATGAACGGATGGCAGTTTTTGGAAGAATACATTAAGGTAAAAGATAACTTTGAAAAGTTACCAATAGCCATTTATATGATTAGCTCGTCTAATAATGAGGTAGATATTAATAAGGCAAGGGAGTTTACAGGAGTTGTTAAAGATTATTTTTTAAAACCAATTTGTAAAGAGGACTTAGATAAAATCTTTATTTAAGGCATAAATCAATTTTGTTTATTACAACTATAAGAAAAAACAATAGTCAAAAGTATTGCTATAATTTATAATCGTCATACTTTTGCTTAACACTGTTAAGTAATTTAAAAGCTTTAAAAATGGGGAGCAAAGAACGCATATTGAGACAGAAGGAGGAGACCCGTGCTAATATACTTACAGCTGCCAGAGAGATAGTGAAAGATGAAGGGTGGCAGGGGCTAAGTATGCGAAAGATTGCTGACAAAATTGAGTATACTGCGCCCATTATTTATGAGTACTTTGCCAATAAAGAAGCTATACTCCAGGAGTTAACCTGTAAGGGGTTTACCATATTGATTAAGGATTTAGAGGCTGCCAAAGAAGAGTCAGATGATGCGGCGGTTCAGTTAGAAGGTATGTGGCTGGCCTACTGGAATTTTGCCCTTAAGAATAAAGAAATGTATCAGCTGATGTATGGGGTTGAGATGACGTGCTGTGCACAGCGAACTACTGAGTCAGACACTCCTTACCAGTTAATAAGTAGTTGTATTGCAAAACTAATGAAGATCGAAAAGCCCGATCCGCATGTTATAAAGCAAAAGTATTTTACCTTTTTCTCTGTTATACATGGGTTAATATCCATTAATATAGTAGGTAACGGCCTTTCTGATGATATCAATAAGCAAATTCTTAAAGATGCTATTACAGGTATTATCCGTTATATAGAAGAGGAATAATCCTTTTTTTTGATCACCTACTTAACGCTGTTAAATAGTTTAAAACCGTAAAAACAATAAGCCTTACACTTTTTTAATCATTTACTTAACACCATTAAATAATTTAACTAATGTAAAAAAACAGTAATCATTCGTTCAATCATCAATTTTTTTATCTAACAATTTAACACCATTAAATAATTTAATGCTATTATGAAAAGAATTTCATTACTCTTAGTTCTTGCAGCAGCTTTATTCTTATACGGCTGCTCCGGCAACACTGCCACAGCTCCTGCAGCACAGGAAGTTGCGGTACCTGTTTTGGCTGTAAGCAAAGGACAAGCCACTACATATCAGGAATATCCGGTAAAAGTCGAAGGACGCGTAAATGTTGAGATACGCCCGCAGGTAGACGGTTACCTTGAAAAACTGTATGTGGATGAAGGCGCTTTTGTAAAGGCAGGACAGCCTATTTTTAAAATAGATGACCACCGTTACAGGGAACAGCTTAATAGTGCTGTAGGTAACTTAAACGCTGCCGATGCAGCACTTTTAAATGCACAGCTTGAGGTAGAGAAGTTAACACCTCTTGTAAATGAAAAAGTAGTTTCTGACTATCAGTTAAAAACAGCCAAAGCTTCACTTAAAATGGCTGAGGCCAATAAAAAGCAGGCTGAAGCGGCAGTAGCTTCTGCACAAATAAATTTAGGCTATACGCTCATTACTGCTCCGGTAGACGGTTACATTACCAGATTGCCTAAAAAACAGGGAAGCCTTGTTTCGGCTGCCGATCCTCTACCATTAACAACCCTTTCTGATATTGCAGTGGTTTACGCTTATTTTTCACTAGGAGAATCAGAATTCCTGAGCTTTAGAAACAGGTATGAAGGGAACACTCTTAATGAAAAGATTAAAAACCTTCCACCGGTATCATTGGTTTTAGCTAATAATGCGGTTTATGAAACACAGGGAAAAATAGACATGGTAGACGGTCAGTTTGATAGTACAACAGGTGCTATAACTTTAAGGGCAAGTTTTCCTAATGTAAAAGGTTTACTTCGTTCGGGTAACACTGGTAGGGTGCGTTTAGGTATAGATCACAGTGATGTTATACTTATCCCTCAGGCTGCTACTGTTGAAGTACAGGATAGGGTGTTTGTATACACTGTAGACAAAGACAACAAAGTTGCTAAAAAACCTATTACAATATTGGGTAAAAGCGGTACTGATTATCTGGTAAGCGAAGGACTTCAGTCGGGAGACAGAATTGTGTATAAAGGCTTTGAAAACCTTCAGGAGGGCGCTGTTGTGACTCCGCAAAAAGCAGAAACCGAAGTAGCTTCTAAATAATTTATAACCAACAATTTAATTTTAGAACATAATGTTTAAAAGATTTATAGACCGACCGGTTTTGGCTACGGTCATATCCATCCTATTGGTAATTGTAGGAGTATTGGGGCTCTTTAAATTACCATTACAGCAGTTCCCTGACATTGCGCCACCGGCGGTTCAGGTTACGGCGCTGTACCCTGGGGCGAATGCCGAAACGGTACTTCGTTCGGTAGCTCCGTCACTGGAAGAGTCCATTAATGGTGTGGAGAACATGATTTATATGAGCTCTACAGCCAGTAACGATGGTTCCCTTGTTATTACAGTATACTTTAAACTGGGTACTGATCCCGATCAGGCTGCTGTAAACGTACAGAATAGGGTGGCTCAGGCTACCAGCCAGTTGCCGGCGGAGGTTATACAGGCGGGTGTTACTACAGCTAAGCAGCAAAACAGCCTTATTATGGTAGCTGCACTTTACTCTGAAGATGAGAAAACATACGACCAGACATTTCTTACCAACTATGCCCAAATCAATATTATCCCTGAGATAAAAAGGATACCGGGTGTAGGTCAGGCAGCAATTTTTGGTGGTAATAAAGATTATTCGATGAGGGTTTGGCTTAATCCGTCCCAAATGACATCCTATAACATTACTCCACAGGAGGTAATGGCAGCCATTCAGGATAAAAACCTTGAGGCAGCTCCGGGTAAATTTGGTGAAAACAGTGCCGAATCGTTTGAATATGTTATCAAATACAAAGGAAAGCTTAACAAGCCGGAAGATTACCAGAATATAATAATACGTACCAATCCTGACGGATCCATACTTCGATTAAAGGATGTGGCTAAGGTAGAGTTTGGTTCCTATACCTATGGTAACTTTACAAGGATTAACGGTAAACCGGGTACTAATATTATGGTTATCCAATTACCGGGATCTAACGCTAACGATATTCAGATAGCGATTAACGACCTGTTGGTTAAGGCAGAAAAAAGCTTTCCTAAAGGTATTAAAAGGGTAGGTATTTATAATACCAAAGTAATGCTTGATGCTTCTATCGCTCAGGTAAAATCTACCCTTATTGAAGCATTCTTACTGGTATTTATTGTGGTATATATTTTCCTTCAGGATTTCAGGTCCACATTAATTCCTGCAATTGCCGTACCGGTAGCAATTATGGGTACCTTCTTCTTTATGAACCTGTTTGGGTTTTCCATAAACCTGTTAACGCTGTTTGCACTGGTACTGGCTATTGGTATTGTGGTGGATGACGCTATTGTGGTTGTCGAGGCAGTACACTCCAAGATGGAGCAGGGTATGGATCCTAAAAGGGCAACCACATCTGCCATGAGTGAGATTACAGGTGCTATTATCTCAATTACACTGGTAATGTCGGCGGTATTTCTTCCGGTTGGTTTTATGGAAGGTTCTACCGGGGTATTCTACAGGCAGTTTGCCTTTACATTAGCTATTGCGATTGTGATTTCGGCGGTTAACGCCTTAACACTGAGCCCGGCACTGGCGGCACTTTTCTTAAAGGACAATCACAGCCATCATCAAAACGGACACGGGAAAACAAGCTTTAAGCAACGTTTCTTTGCAGGATTCAATAATGGTTTTGAAAAAGTGACCAATCGTTACTTGGGTAGTTTACGTTTTCTTATTCGTCATAAATGGCTAAGCCTTGGCGGACTTGGAGTTGTGATACTGGCTACCGTATGGATGGTGAATACTACTCCTTCAGGGTTTATCCCTTCGGAAGATCAGGGATTCATAGCTGTTTCGGTATCCATGCCGGCAGGTACATCACTGGAGCGCACTGTTAAAACACTTGAAGAGGCAGAAAACATAATCCGTACAGTGGAAGCTAATAGGGAAATCGACGGACTTTCGGGCTTTAATATGCTTACCCAGTCGTCAAGCCCATCGTTTGGTGTACTATTCCTTAATCTTAAGCCTCTAAAAGAAAGAGGAGAAGTTAGTGATATTAACGATATTATGAACGAGGTAAGGGGAAAACTTTCTGCTATAAAAGAAGCTAACTTCTTTGTGTTTACTTTCCCAACCGTACCCGGATTCAGTAATATTGACGGACTTGACTTCGTGCTTCAGGATCGTAGCGGAGGTAAACTGGATAAGTTTAGCCAGGTAGGTAACCAGTTTATTGGTGAGCTTATGAAGCGTCCTGAGATTGCTGTAGCCTTTACACCATTTAGGGCCGATTATCCGCAATATGAAATGGAAGTGAATGATGTTAAGGCTGAACAGCTTGGTGTAAGTGTTAAGGACTTACTTCAAACCGTACAGGCTTATTATGGTAGTGCACAGGTGTCAGACTTTAACCGATTTGGTAAATACTACCGTGTAATGGTACAGGCTGATAAGGATAGCCGTGCGACAGCACAGTCGCTTGATGCCGTATTTGTGAAAAATAAAAATGGCGAAATGGTTCCGGTTAATACACTTGTTAAGCTGGAAAGGGTTTATGG
Organism: Flavobacterium rhizophilum; assembly: GCF_046000485.1. Lineage (NCBI taxonomy): Bacteria > Pseudomonadati > Bacteroidota > Flavobacteriia > Flavobacteriales > Flavobacteriaceae > Flavobacterium > Flavobacterium rhizophilum. Next base: position 88,613 of record NZ_JBELQB010000002.1, on the reverse strand, counting down.
CCCTGAAAATGCTTCGAGGTACAATCTGTTTAACTCTATTGGTGTAAATGCAATACCTGCACCGGGTGTAAGTTCGGGCGATGCCATTAAAGCTGTGGAAGAAGTGGCTGCTCAATACCTGCCACAGGGATACTCGTATGAGTTCTCGGGGATGACAAGAGAGGAAATCATATCAGGAGGACAGTCGACAGTAATATTCCTGTTGAGCTTACTATTCATTTACTTCCTGCTTGCAGCGCAGTATGAAAGTTACATCCTTCCGTTAGCAGTTATACTATCTATCCCCACAGGTATATTCGGTGTATTTGCTGCTATAGGCTTTACGGGTATTTCAAATAACATTTATGTACAGGTAGCACTGGTAATGCTTATAGGTCTTCTGGCTAAAAATGCCATACTTATTGTTGAGTTCGCCGTACAGCGAAGAAGGGCAGGAAAATCATTACTGTCGGCTTCCATAGAGGCAGCTAAACTAAGGTTAAGGCCTATTATCATGACTTCATTTGCATTTATTGTAGGGCTTATACCTATGATGTTTGCGGTAGGACCGTCTGCACAGGGTAACCACTCTATCAGTATAGGTGCTGCCGGGGGTATGCTTTCGGGAGTAATACTGGGACTGTTTATCATTCCGGTTCTCTTTATAGTATTCCAGTACCTACAGGAAAAAGTATCAGGTAAACCACACCTTAAACCGGTTAAACATGAGCATGCGGCAACAGCCGAGCTTGAACTGATGAATTAAATTTTTAAGGCTCTCCGAAAGGAGAGCCATTCTAATCGATAACAATGAAAAATTTAAATATATATATAGTATTCACGGCCTTTTTGGTACTTACGGGGTGTAAGGTTTCTAAAGATGTGGAGGTGCAGCCCGAGTTGCCCGAAGCTTACAGGAATGCTGTTGTAACTGCAGATACCTTAACGATTGCCGATGTTGAATGGAAAACATTTTTCCCGGATGCTGCTTTGCAGGAACTTATAGGTAAAGCCATATCGGGGAATTATGATTTACAGATTGCCATTAAAAATATTGAAGCCTCACATCAGTTATTAAAACAGGCCAAATGGGGTAATGTACCTCAGGCGAACCTGTATGTGAATGCCAATACCACAATCCCGTCTGAAAATAGTTTAAATGGACTTAGTGCCAAAAACTTTTTGGGTACTAGCCATGTTGAAGATTATAACGCGGGGATAAACCTTTCGTGGGAGGCTGATATCTGGAGGAAAATTAACAGCAGGAAAAAAGAGGCGCTGGCGCAATACCTGAAAACTGAAGAGGCTAAAAAAGCGGTGCAAACCGAACTTGTTACCGGTGTAGCCAAAGGTTATTATAACCTGTTAATGCTGGATGCACAGTTAAATGTTGCCAAAAAGAATTTTGAATTGAGCGAGAATACCTTACGTATGGTTAGTATGCAGTTTGATGCGGGTCAGGTAACATCACTGGCTGTAGAGCAGGCCAACGCCCAAAAGCTTACAGCAGCCAGAATTGTACCTATGCTTGAAAAGCAGATAGCAATTCAGGAAAACGCGTTAAGTATACTTACAGGGGAACTCCCAGGGGAAATTGCAAGGATGACTTCTTTAGACCTGGAGCCTGTTTATGAAAATATAAGTACGGGACTTCCTGCGGCTATTGTGAGCAGAAGGCCTGATGTTAGAATGTTTGAGTACGACCTTGCGGCTGCAAATGCAAGGGTAGGGGTTACCAAAGCCCAAATGTATCCGGCTATTAATATTACTGCAGCGGGTGGATTAAATTCATTCAAATCCAATAACTGGTTTAATATGCCGTCATCATTATTTGGTATGGTAGCGGGTGGATTAGCTCAACCATTACTTAACAGCAGAAGACTGAGAGCTGAATATGAAGTGGCAAAAATAGAACGCGAAAAAGCGGTTCTGTCCTTTAGGCAGGGTGTACTAATTGCGGTAGGTGAAGTATCTGATGCACTGGTACAGATAGAAAAACTTAAAGATGAACAGGATTTTGCACAACAACGTGTGGAAAGCCTGCAAAAAGCAACTACGAATGCTGATAAACTATTTAATAGAGGGATGGCCACTTATTTAGAAGTGATTACCGCACAAAGTAATGTGCTTCAAAGTGAGCTTGATCTTGCAACCCTGAAGAGAGATCAGCTTAATGCAGTGACCGATTTGTACCGTGCACTGGGAGGCGGCTGGAAATGATGGTGTTTATTGTTTGTTTTATTTAAAAAGAAAAAGCTGCCGAAAGGCAGCTTTTTCTGTTGTTTATTTATATGGTTCGGGTAAATTATTTTGCGATGTTAACCGCTCTTGTTTCACGGATAACCGTAATTTTTACCTGACCTGGGTAAGTCATTTCTGTCTGGATTTTGTGTGAAATCTCGAAAGATAGGTTAGCAGCCATTTCATCGCTTACTTTTTCACTTTCTACAATTACACGAAGCTCTCTACCTGCTTGGATAGCGTATGCGCTCTTAACACCGCCAAATCCGTAAGCGATATCCTCAAGGTCTTTAAGACGCTGAATGTATGAGTCAAGAACCTGTCTTCTTGCACCCGGCCTTGCACCAGAGATAGCATCACAAACCTGTACGATAGGGGAAAGTAACGATTTCATTTCAATTTCGTCGTGGTGAGCACCAATAGCGTTGCAAACTTCTTCTTTCTCACCATACTTCTCTGCCCACTGCATACCAAGTAATGCGTGCGGAAGATCACTTTCTGTATCCGGCACTTTACCTATATCGTGAAGTAAACCTGCTCTTTTGGCAAGCTTAACGTTAAGGCCAAGTTCTGCAGCCATAAGGCCACAAAGCTTAGCAACTTCACGCGAGTGTTGTAGTAAGTTTTGTCCGTAAGAAGAACGATACTTCATTCTACCAACAATTTTGATAAGCTCAGGGTGTAAACCGTGAATACCAAGGTCGATAACAGTACGTTTACCTACTTCAATAATTTCGTCTTCAATCTGCTTAGCTGTTTTAGCTACAACCTCTTCAATACGTGCAGGGTGAATCCTACCGTCTGTAACCAGTTTGTGTAATGCTAAACGTGCAACCTCTCTTCTTACAGGGTCAAAGCATGAAAGGATGATAGCCTCCGGAGTATCGTCTACAATAATTTCAACTCCTGTAGCAGCTTCAAGGGCACGAATATTTCTACCTTCACGACCGATGATTCTACCTTTCACATCGTCAGACTCAATGTTGAATACAGATACACAGTTTTCCACTGCCTCTTCGGTACCTACACGCTGAATAGTATTGATGATAATCTTTTTAGCTTCCTGATGAGCTGTAAGCTTAGCCTCCTCAATAGTGTCCTGAATGTGGGACATAGCAGTAGTTTTGGCTTCAGCTTTAAGGCTTTCCACAAGTTGGTTTTTAGCTTCTTCTGCAGATAGGCCTGATATAACCTCAAGCTGTTCTACCTGGCTTTTGTGTAGCCTGTCTATTTCCTGTTGTTTCTTATCAAGGAACTCTATACGGTTATCGTAATCAGAAACCTTTTTATCAAGTTCGTCGTTAAGCTTTTTGTTTTTAGCAAGCTCGTTTGAAACCTGAGATTCTTTATCACGTGTTCTTTTCTCTGCTTCGGCAATTTTTTTGTCTTTGCCAAGTATTACCTGTTCGTGTTCTGCTTTAAGCTCAAGGAATTTTTCCTTAGCCTGAAGTAATTTATCCTTTTTAATGGCTTCGGCATCTGTCTTGGCATCCTTCAATATCGATGCCGCCTCCTTCTTCGCATTCTTGATTAGGGTGGATACGTTTTTCTTCTCAAGAATCTTTGCGATTCCGAATCCGATCCCTAAACCGGCGAAACTGCCAATAATTATAAATAGTGTCGAGTCCATAGTTTGTTTTTATGTAAGATATATATATAAAAAAAGCCTACATCAGGAAGATTGTATAAACTCGTAAAAGACAAGTTTTGAGCTAACTCGTTGTTCAAGGATCTGCTCGGGGCAGCATGCTTTAGTAACGATGATTCACCCATTTTAATTTGTTAGTGTTGAGTTTATCAAATATGTGCTAATGTAGGCAGTATTTTTGACGTATTTTTAAGAACGTATTTTATTTGTCATCGAGAAGATTTCCCAATTTTTCATCCATTAACTGTAGTTTTTCAAAAGCGTCTTTGACATCGGTAAACTTGTCTATCTGCTTTTGCTCTATTTGTGCGGCAAACTGTAAGGCGCACATTGCCAGTACATCCTGCTTGTCTCTCACGGCATAACTCTCTTCAAACTGCTTGATCATGGCATCAATTTTTTTAGAGGCGCTTCTCAGTCCCTCTTCCTGCGATGGTGTTACTGTTAACGGGTACACCCTATCGGCAATTGATATCTTTATTTTAAGTTTATCATCCATTTCATGCTAGTCAGAAAGTTGAGCTATGCAATAATCAATCTCGCGGATCAATGAATTTATTTTGAGTTTTGTTTCTCGTTTATTATCGTCACTGCCCAGTAATGAATTGGCTGTCTTTAAGGTCTCAATGTGCTTTTCCAATGAGGCAATCTGTTCAGCCTGACTGTGGATTACCGAAGCCGATTGGGCTATTTTGTCCCTTAACTCCTGATTTTGCTGTTGCAGCACGGCCTGTTTTTGAACCAGCTTATTTAGCTTATTTTCAAGAGAATCAACTATTTCGGATAGTCCGTTCATTACAGTCAATTTTCATTACATTATTCTACAAAGTTAATATTACTTTAATTAGAAACAATAGTTTGTTATAAAAAATGTTGAATTGTGTTAAGATTGTATGTAATAATTTGCTATGTAAACAGTTATAACAAACATGCGGCGTTAGGCTTTTTTTAAGACGCTTTTTTTATATTTTAGCCTTATGAGATTTTTCTTTTTAATACTACTTTCAACTACAGCACTTTTTGCCCAGCAAAATTATCCGGAAGATTATTTTCGCTCCCCAATGGATTTACCGCTTCACCCTTCAGGTACTTTTGGAGAGTTAAGGCGTAATCACTTTCATGCCGGGATAGACTACCGTACCCAACAAAGGGAAGGGCTGCCTGTATATGCCGCCGCCGATGGTTATGTATCGCGCATAAAAGTATCCAGTTATGGATATGGTACAGCTTTGTATATAGATCACCCAAACGGATATACCACGCTTTACGGGCATCTTAGTAAATATGCTCCTGAAATTGAAGCTTATGTTAGAGAAAAGCAGTATGAAAAGAAAAGTTTTGATATAGAACTATTTCCTAAACCGGGTGAGTTACCTGTAACGAAAGGAGAGCTTGTTGCCCTTTCGGGTAATACGGGAGGTTCCGGTGGACCACACCTGCATTTTGAATACAGGGATACCAAAACCGAGGAAATCATCAATCCGTTATTTTTCGGATTAAATAAAATAATGAAAGACAGCCAGAAGCCTACGATTTACGGTGTTATGGCTTATGCTTTGGGAGATAAGGCAGTGGTGAACGAATCGGAAAAGCCTGTTACACTAAATCTTAAACTTTTAAAGGACGGGACTTATCTGGCAGATAAAATCTATGCGCGTGGTACCATGGGATTTTCCATCAATGCTACTGATAAGAGTACGGGTAGTCTTGGTAATAACGGAGTGTTTAAAATAGAAACCTTTATAAACGGTAACCGTGAGTTTAAGGTTGTTTTTGACCAGTTTGCTTTTGATGAGAGCAGGTATATCAATAATTTTATTGATTATCAAAAATACAACGCTACCAAGCAACGCTACCAAAAACTGTTTATCAATACGCCTTATACCCTTGGAGTGATTAGGGATAATACCACCAATGGTAAAATTGATATTAAGGAAGGCGAAACTGTGAGCTACCGTATTGAGGTTTCTGATTTTCATGGTAACAAGCGGATAGTGAACGGTAGTATTGAGTATAGCGACAAACCTGCGACTATAACCCAGCCCAAAAAGGTAACGCCTTATTTTGTAAAGGCAGCCAATGATAACAGTTATACGAAAGATGCTGTTTCGGTATTTATACCGGCACATGCATTGTATGAGGATTTTTACATGGATTTTGATGTGAAAGATTCCATTTTGTACCTGCATGATGATTCGGTACCTGTACATGGCAATATAACAGTTTCGTTTGACGTTAGTCATATGTCTCCAGAAGTGCTGCAAAAAACATTTATAGCAGGAGTAGATGGAAAAAGACTGTTGTATAATAACAGTTATATGGAGAGTGGCAGGCTTACGGCTAAGGTAAGGTATCTTGGGCAGTTTAAGCTTGCGCAGGATGATACGGCTCCTAAAATTTACAGTGTGAGTTTTGCCGAAGGGAAGTGGCTAAGCAACAAGGATAGTTTTAGCCTTAAGATTAGTGATGACCTTGCAGGTATTGCCACATTTGATGCATGGCTAAACGGTAAGTGGATATTAATGCATTATGATTACAAGACCCGAATAATATTTCATAATTTTAGCGACGGAATTGTAGACGAAGGGCGTAACGATTTGAAAGTTACGGTTACAGATAATGTAGGAAATTCTACTACCTTTGAAACGCATTTTTTCAGAACACAAAAAACAACAGCTGTTGAAAAAGATAAATAAGTTATTTACACTGATGCTTTTTATGCTCAGTGCTGTGGCTTTTGCCCAACAAAAGCCAATACTATACGGAATTCTCTTAGACGAAAACAGGCAGCCTATTGAAGGAGTTAATGTTTATTATGCTGATATTGAAGGTACGGTAAGAACAGTATCTGATGTTAACGGTGTTTACAAAATTTCAATTCCTATTGACAGGGAAGTTGTGGTGTGGTTTGAACATACCAGCTTTAAACTATCATCGCTTGATGTGGAAATGGCGGAAAATGATACTGCCGAAATGAATTTTATACTGCTTACAGGGCATACAGAGCTTGATAATGTAGTTATTGATAAAAACACTGAAGAAGACAGGATTGAGGGGATTATAAAAGTATCTCCGGCAACCATACGAAAATTACCTTCGGCTTCAGGAGGAGTTGAGGAGTTCATCAAAATTGTGAGTGGTAATTCCAATAACGAGCTTAGTACACAATATGCTGTTAGGGGTGGTAACTATGATGAAAACCTGGTATATGTGGAGGATATAGAGATATACCGCCCATTCTTAATCCGTTCAGGACAGCAGGAGGGTTTAAGTTTTACCAACTCCAGTATGGTGAAAGACCTGAGTTTTTCGGCAGGTGGTTTTCAGGCAAAATATGGAGATAAACTATCTTCGGTATTGGACATCTCTTACAGAAGGCCTGAAGAATTCGGGGCACAGCTTGAGGCAAGTTTCCTTGGCGGTAGCCTAACACTGGAAAGTGCTTCCAAAAATAAGAAATGGAGTGGTATTATAGGCGGACGTTACAGGGATAACAGTCTTTTGGTTAACAGTCAGCAAACGGAAACAAACTATAAACCAACTTTTGCCGATGTGCAGACTATGGTAAACTTTAAACCTAATGAAAAATGGGAGATAAGTTTCCTTGGTAATATTTCCGAAAACAAATATCATTATCAACCACTATACAGACAAACCAATTTTGGTACTATAGACGAGCCTATTGCACTTCAGATTTTTTATGACGGGCAGGAAAAAGATGAATACAAAACTTACTTTGGAGCAATAAAATCAACCTACAAAGTATCTGATGATTTTACGCTTAAGGTTATAGGTTCCCTTTATCATACACAGGAGCAGGAGCATTTTGATATTTTGGCCCAGTATGCGCTTGGGGAAGTAGATACCAATATTGGTTCGGAAACATTTGGTGATGTGCGTTTTGCAAGGGCTGTAGGTTCTCAGTTAAACCACGCCCGTAACAATCTTGATGCACTTATTGCTAACCTTGAGGTAAAAGGGTATCACAATATCAAAAAGAACAAAATAGAATGGGGTGTTAAATATACCCGAGAAGATATACGCGACCGTTTATTGGAATGGGAAGTTATCGATTCTGCCGGATTCTCACTTAATCCGCCGGTAATAGACCTGCCTGTAAACGATCAGCCCTATAATCCATACACAGGCCCGCTTGTACCTTATAACAGTGTCAGGGCTTTAAACTTTACACAAATCAACAGGGTTTCGGGTTATGCGCAATGGAGCAGAAGGGCTAAAATTGGTGAAAGTGAAGTGTGGATGAATGCAGGAGTAAGGGCACATCAGTGGCAGGTTACCCAAAGGGATGCCGAAGATGGCAAGAGCCAGATAGTAATAAGCCCGCGTGCACAGTTTACTTTAAAACCTAACTGGGAAATGGACATGCTTTTCCGTGTTTCGGGAGGGTTTTACTACCAACCGCCGTTTTATAGAGAGCTTAGGAGTAGTGACGGTGTAGTGAACCCGGATGTTAAAGCACAACGTTCAATACATTTTGTGGTAGGTAATGACTACAGTTTTAAAACAGTAAAGGGTAAGAAATTCAAACTGGTTTCTGAAGCGTATTATAAAAAACTGGATGATGTAAATACTTATACGATTGAAAACGTTAGGATTCGTTATCGTGCCAATAATGATGCTGTGGCTTATGCTTATGGACTCGATATGAGGCTTAACGGGGAACTTGTGCCTGGAACTGAATCATGGCTGAGTTTTGGTTATATGAGAACTGAAGAGAATATTAACGATAGGGGCTATATTGCCCGTCCTACAGACCAGCGCCTTAAGTTTGGTATTCTTTTTCAGGATTATGTGCCCACTATCCCTAACCTAAAAATGTACCTTAATTTAGTTTATAATACAGGATTGCCGGGTGGTTCGCCATCGTATGCTGATTCTTATGTGTATCAGTCAAGGTTAAACGATTACCGCCGTGCTGATGCTGGTTTTGCTTATGTGTTTACAGATGGTAGTGAGAAGTTTGAAGAGGGGCACTGGCTGTCTGTATTCAAGGAACTGTCATTAGGTCTTGAAATATTTAACCTTTTCAATAACCAAAATGCCATTACCAATACATGGGTAAGGGATGTGTATACAAAAAGCCAGTATGGTATCCCTAATTATTTAACATCTCGTGTATTTAGCCTTAAGCTTACTGCGAGAATTTAATTTTTTGAAACATTTTCTTTATTTTTGATAGAGTATTCAATACTGGGTACCTAATATGTTGTGACGAATGAAAAAAGCTGTAACTGTTATACTGGCTCTTTCAACTCTTATTGCGGCTTATAGTTGTAAGCAGGAAGAAGAGAAGCCAAAAGTGAAATATATGGAACCTGCAGAGGTGAAAAAGCCGGAAAAGAAAGATTCTTCCCAAATTAAGGTTGCCGATTTGCCTGTGCATATGGAAGGGACAAAATACCTTATACATCCGGTAGGGGATATGCGTATTTATGATAACAGTGCCTACAAAACCTATGGTAGCAGGATGAACGATAACGTGAGTTATGCTATTTCCAACTACAACCGTTTTGAGCTTACCGGATATTTTGAAAACCTGAAGTTTCAGCATATAGATTCTACAGCTTTAAATCCACTAACCGATAAGCAGGTACAGATACAAACAGCAACCTATCTTAATACCATTGCTGAAAGGACTAAGAAACAATTACTGGTTTACACGTTGGTTGATAGTGATACCAATCAGGATGGTAAGATTGATGCAAACGATATCAGGTCTCTATATATTAGTGATATAAGTGGAGCCAACTTTACAAAGCTCTCAAAAGATATGGAGGAACTTATAGATTGGAATATTGTTGAGGTTCAAAACAGAATATACTTCCGTACTATTGAGGATATCAATAAAAACGGCGCTTTTGATAAAAACGATATGGTACACTATCAGTTTTGTAACCTGATTGCAAACGAGTGGATAGTAGAATCATACGAGCCTGTAAACTAAATAAGGATATCGCTTTCCAGGTCAGATTTTTCGACTTGGAAATTAAAGCCCAGTTGTTCCATTAGCTGGAAAACAAGGTTTTTATACCAGTTTTCTGATTTTGGATGGATGTATATTTTCTCAATAAGCTTATTGATGTCGATACTGATTTTTACTCCTTCGTTAATATTGAGGTTGTGTTTTGCAAGGTTTGATATTATTCTTACCTCTTTTTCATACTGAAAGCTTTTTCTTTTAAAAAGAAAAGGGAAAAAGTTATTATCAAACGGAATATGCTCTTTTTTATAATCGATGTATTTTACTTCGCCAATGTGCTGTTCATAACGCCCTTCGTGGATTAGGGCTTCCTGTAATCTTTTTACAGTAGACTGTATGGCTAAGCCTTCACTGTTTTGGGTGAAAATTTGCCACATAGCATACGATTCATATTCGTTAATATGCCAACTGCTTATCACTACATTTTTGCGGTGGCTTTTGTAGTAATCCATAAATTCCGGATTGTTTTCAGATATCTTTTTAAGCTCCTCGTAAGTAGGTTCGCTAAACGTACCCTCATACTGGTCTTCAAACTTATCCGATCGGGACATAAACAACTGTTTGCATAGCAATAAATCCAGAAACTTAGAAAGATCAAGGTATTTCCATACAATGGTATCAGTTTCCGGTAGTGTTATCTGTTCGTTAGAAACATACATAGGGGAAGTATTATTTAAACTTAAAGTTACGAATGTTTCTGTTACGCTGATTAAAATACTGTTATTAGTTTTTTAACCTTTCAGAAAAATAGGTTTTAGTTCCTTAAAGTGTGATATGGCATAAGTAGCCGAGTCCAGCGGATGCCAGTCGAACTTATTGTATAAAACAGTTTCTATACCAAGGTCTTTTGCGGCCTGTATCTCAGAGTTTGGATCATCACCAACCACAAGTACTTCTTCCGGTTGATAGTTATGACGCTTTAAAATATCGGCAAAAACCTCTTTTTTACTGGTAAGCACCGGGTTAACTACATGGATTTCCTTAAAGTCATTTTCTATACCCATTTGGGTGATTTTTGCCCTTTGCATTTTTTGAAAACCTGTAGTAACCAAAAAACGTTCGGCGTCTATGGTTTTGATTTCGGGGTAATCATCAAAAGGGGTTATAGGCTCATCGTAACCTAAATTCTCCTGTAGGTTTATAGCCTGAGCGGTAAGATCTTCACTAAGCCCGAATTCTTTTGCTACAAGCCTGAAAGGCGTACGCATGGTTTCTTTTTTTATGGCTTCAATATCATTGTTATGTTTTCCTGTTTCAATGATAAGATCGAAAAGAGGACCGAACAACTTTTCTCCTATAGCATGAACAGGGTATAAGGTATTATCAAGATCGTAAATAATAGCTTTTTTGGGCATAGTGATTTTTATGTAAAATTATCTCATAATAAGAAAAGCTGCAATACTGCAGCTCTTCTTAACGTATTATTATCATATATCGTTTTAGTGTTAATCAAACGACTGCATAGCTACCAGTTTTCTATAAGTACCGTCTTTAGCCATAAGTTCGTCATGAGTGCCCTGTTCCACAATGCGGCCTTTTTTCATAACCACGATGTTATCTGCTTTCTGTATGGTTGAAAGTCTGTGGGCTATTACTACCGATGTTCGGTTTTTCATCATGTTTTCAAGAGCCTGCTGTACCAGTCTTTCACTTTCGGTATCCAAAGCTGATGTTGCCTCATCCAGAATCATGATAGGAGGGTTTTTAAGTACGGCACGTGCAATACTTAAACGCTGTTTCTGTCCGCCCGAAAGTTTGTTCCCGCTATCACCAATATTAGTGTCAATACCTTTAGGTAAATCTTTTACAAATTCATAGGCATTGGCTATTTTAAGTGCTGCCAGTACCTCTTCATCTGTAGCATCAGGTTTTCCCAGCATGATATTATTTCGAATAGTTTCGTTGAATAAGATACTGTCCTGAGTTACTAGTCCCATTAGGCCACGTAGTGAATGAAGGCTCATATCTTTAATATTGGTATTGTCTATTTTTATGCTGCCTTCCTGTACATCATAAAAACGGGTAAGCAGGTTAGCAATAGTACTCTTACCGCTACCTGACTGCCCTACCAGAGCTACAGTTTTTCCTTTTGGTATGGTTAGGGAGAAATCTTTAAGTACATTTTCATCTTCATACCTAAAGTTAATATTCTCAATAGCGATTTCTTTATCAAAAGTGTTTTTCTCTATGGCTCCCTGTTTACTAACAATCGGATTATCCTGCTCCAGTATCTCCATAACACGTTCGGCAGCAGCATTACCTTTCTTAACATTGTAAGAAGCTCTTGATATGGCTTTTGCCGGAGTAAGAATGTTATAAGCAAGTCCCATGTAAGAGATAAAGTCGGGTGCATCCAGTGTACCCTCAACAAGTACCATATGCCCGCCAAACCATAAAAGTGCAGCAATAACTACAATACCTAAAAATTCACTTAACGGGGTGGCAACATTTTGCCTGTTTAATATTTTATTAGACAGGTTGAAGAATCGTGTGTTGGAATCCCCAAATTTTCCTTCAAAATTTTTCTCTGCATTAAAGCCTTTAATGACTTTTAGTCCTCCTAAGGTTTCTTCAAGTATGGAAATAAAATATCCCTGTTCTCTTTGCGCCCTGTCTGACTGTTTTTTTAATGATTTACCTACTATGGAAATAAGCCATCCTGAAAGAGGGATGAAAATAAAAACGAATAGTGTTAGCTTAACGCTTATTACAAACATGGTGACGATTGTAAAAAGTATGGTTAGCGGCTCGCGTACTATTAGTTCCAGTATGGAAAGAAAAGAGTGTTGTATTTCAAGCACATCAGAAGAAATTCTGGACATGATATCTCCTTTTCTTTTCTCTGAGAAAAATGAGATAGGTAGTGCTACCGTTTTACTGTAAATTGCATTTCGTATATCTTTAAGTACACCATTCCTTAAGAAGGTGATAAAGTACATAGCGCCATAGTTACAAAGGTTTTTTAACAGGAACAGGGAAATAATAAGCCCTATCATTATGGAAAGAACATACTGCTGCCCATGTTCAGCAGAAGTAGTACTGATGTAATACCCCATATAATCCTTTAGGTATCTTCCCGTATCCATAAAACCTTCATACACAGGTTTGGCAAAAATTTGTTCTTCTTTTTCAAAAAGAACAGTCATCATAGGTATAAGTGCTACGAAAGAAAGTGCACTAAATAAAGCATACCATACATTGAAAAATATATTTAAGTAAGCATACCTTTTGTAGGGTTTCGCAAAGCGAAATATTTTTTTAAAATAATCCATTTATATCAAGTTCATCTCTTCAATAATATTCCTGATTTTATGATCAAGAATTGTTTCCACCTCACGTGCGTTTTCCACTTTATCCAGCGTATCGTTTACACTGAAGTAAAATTTAATTTTAGGCTCGGTTCCGCTTGGCCTTGCACAAATTTTTGTGCCGTCTTCAAGGTAATATATAAGTACGTTAGATTTTGGTAAAGTTAGTGCTTCTTCTTCACCTGTAAACATGTTTTTTGCGGTAGAAGCCTGATAATCTTCAACCATTACCACACGCTCACCGTTTATTTCTTTTAACGGACTCTCACGCAGGTCAATCATCATCTGTTTTATTTCCTGAGCGCCGTCCATACCTTTTTTGGTTAGTGATATAAGGTACTCCTTATAGAAGCCGTATTTGGTGTATAGTTTTAATAACTCCTGATATAGCGAACTTGCATTGGCTTTTGCCTGTGCAGCCATTTCGCATAATAAAAGGGTAGAGGTAACAGCATCTTTATCGCGTACAAAATCACCTACCATATAACCGAAGCTTTCTTCGCCACCACCTATAAACTGTAGCTCAGGGAAATCAACAATCATTTTGGCAATCCATTTAAATCCGGTTAGTCCCACTTTACACTGTACACCATAATCAGTAGCCAGCTCCATAAGCATAGGTGTAGATACTATGGTCGAACCTATAAACTGGTTTCCGGTAAGTTTGCCCTGCTTTTTCCATTCTTCCAAAAGGAAGTGTGTCATAAGCATCATTGTTTGGTTACCGTTAAGCAGTGTCATAATACCTTGGCTGTTTCTTACGGCAACACCAAGGCGGTCACTGTCGGGGTCGGTACCTACAACAATATCAGCATCGGTTTGGTTAGCCAGTTCAATAGCCATTGAAAGGGCTTCCGGTTCTTCCGGGTTTGGCGATTTTACTGTTGGGAAATTCCCGTCCGGTACAGCCTGTTCGTTTACAATGTGTACATTACTGTATCCGGCGTCTTCAAGTAAATCAGGGATAAGTTTAACCGATGTTCCGTGAAGCGGAGTGAAAACCACTTTAAGTGCATCTTTTGCTTCCTGTGGCGTATTGAAGGTAGCTGCTCCTAATGAAGCACCAAGAAAAGCCTTATCTATATCATTATCAATGTATTCAATCAGGTTTTCGTTAGCGTTAAAGTTTATCTGGTCGTACTCTAAAGCTTCAATAATACTAATGATTTCTCCGTCCTGTGGTGGTACAAGCTGTCCGCCATCCTGCCAGTATACTTTGTATCCGTTATATTCCGGTGGGTTGTGTGATGCTGTAAGTACAATACCTGCATGACAGCTAAGGTGTCTTACGGCAAAAGAAAGTTCGGGCGTTGGTCTCAGGTCGGTAAATAAAAATACTTTGATACCGTTAGCCGAGAAAACATCGGCAACCACTTTGGCAAGGGTATCACTGTTGTTACGGCAGTCGTAAGCAATAGCTACTTTAGTTTCTTCGCCTGTAAAAACCTTTTTCAGGTAATTACTAAGTCCCTGTGTTGCCTTGCCCAGAGTATATTTATTGATACGGTTAGTTCCCGGTCCCATAATACCGCGCATTCCCCCGGTTCCAAACTCAAGGTTTTTGTAAAAGCTGTCTTCCAGTTCTTTTGGTGACGATGTCATCATCTCTTTTACAGCTTCCTGTGTCTGGTTGTCAAAAAGGGGTGATAGCCAAACATTTACTTTATCCAGTATCTCTTTTTTGATATCCATAGTTTTATATTATTTGGATAAAAGGCATATTTGTGTAATATGCCTTTTATAAAACTTCGCTTATTTTATAACGTTCTTCGTTGTTTTTTGTCCTCAATATTATCTCGCCTAAAAATCCGGCAAGAAACAATTGAGTACCTATAACCATAGTTGCTAAGGCTATGTAGAACCACGGGTTACTTGTTACCAGTATGGTTGGTTCGTTATTATATAACTTATAAAGTTTGATTATACCTATATATAAGGCAGAAAGAAAACCTATAATAAACATAAGTACTCCCATGGCACCGAAAAGGTGCATTGGTCTTTTACCGAAACGGGAAAGAAACCATATGGTAATCAAATCAAGGAAACCGTTTATAAAGCGGCTCATCCCGAATTTTGATGTTCCGTATTTTCTGGCCTGGTGTATTACTACTTTTTCACCTATGTTGCCAAATCCGGCATTTTTTGCCAGTACCGGTATATAGCGGTGCATTTCGCCTGATACCTCTACATTTTTTACAACTACGTTTTTGTAAGCTTTAAGTCCGCAGTTGAAATCGTTAAGTTTTACCCCCGATGTTTTTCTTGCAGCCCAGTTAAACAGTTTGGAAGGCAGGTTTTTTGCGATAACAGAATCGTAACGCTTTTTTTTCCAACCTGAAACCAAATCATATCCCTGTGCCGTAACCATATTGTACAGTTCCGGTATTTCGTCCGGACTATCCTGTAAATCGGCATCCATAGTAATAATTACGTCTCCCTGCGCTTTAGCAAACCCGGCATGCAGTGCCTGAGATTTACCGTAATTGCGCAAAAAGCGTATACCTTTTATGTTGGGGTTTTGTTCCGCCAGTTGTTGTATGCTGTTCCAGGAACCATCAGTGCTGCCATCGTCAATAAAAATGACCTCATAGCTGTAACTGTTAGCCGTCATAACGTTAACAATCCACTGGTGTAATTCCTGTAAGGACTCCTCTTCATTAAGGAGTGGTATAACTATGGATATATTCATTAATTTATTGCTCGTGTGTTGGATTTTTTTTGAATGCAGCGGCACATATAAGGCCAACAACAGAATAACCAAGTATTGAAATTGCCAGACCTTTTAGTTGTGAGGCGACTCCAAAACTATCAGCTTTTTCCATTTCGTCAACCATTTTCTTTATATCCTCTGTGCTACTTCCAAAACTTTGAAGAGTTTTTGCTGTTGATTCAATAATAAGATCCATTACAGTTGTTTTTGCAGAAGGATCAATTACATTAAATAATAGTATAACAAATAATGTAGAGCCTAATGAGCCTATTACTATAGTTAAAAAATATGCTGTAAAGGCTTCTTTAAAACTTATAAAACCCTTTAATGAAGCTTTTGCTTTTGCTATAGCTATAATCCCAAGAACAATAAAAAGGATCATTTTAATAATGTTAATCCATGGATTAACAAAAAGATTTATATCAACTGTATATTGAATCGTTATTAGTGCTATTAAAAGTATTCCCAGAATAATACCGAAGTTTACGCCATTCTTTTTTATTGCTTCTTTCATTGCTGTTGTTTTTTGATTTGGTTTATTTAATCTACAAATATACTAATTACTCTATAATGAGTAGCGAAAAACAAAAAGTGTTACAGTCAAAAAAAATAATTGTAATGATTTGATTTTAAAAAAATAATTGTACTTTTGCGCTCTGAATTGAAAAGATTTAAAAACTAAAAAGCTGTGAGGCGTTTACACCTTTCCTGAAAGAAGGGAAGCCGCGAAATAGTTTTGCAGCCAGAACAATACAAAATTTACAAAGATGAAAAAAGGTATTCACCCAGAGAATTACAGATTAGTAGCATTCAAAGATATGTCTAACGACGATATTTTTATCACTAAATCTACAGCAGATACAAAAGAAACAATTGAAGTGGACGGAGTTGAATATCCGGTAGTGAAAATGGAGATATCAAGAACTTCACACCCTTTCTACACTGGTAAATCTAAACTTATCGATACTGCAGGACGTATTGATAAATTCAAAACTAAATACGCTAAATTCAAAAAATAATTTTTGGATTTATCTATCATACAGAAAAGCCTTCCGTTTACGGAAGGCTTTTTTTTATTTGTAAGTATTACAATTACTACTGCCTGCCCGTTAAGAAACTTTTTTATTGAAAAGATTTGATGTAAATTCGTGCTGTTGCTTTTTAATGCTAAACACCACAGTAATGAATTATATATTATTTGACGGAACGGTGCGCAACGCCCTGTTACCTTTTACCTTTACTAGGCCGGTGGCCGATATACGTGTGGGAATACTTACCATACGTGAAAAATGGGAAAAATACCTGGGCTATACCACAACTACGCTTACCGAAGAGTACCTTATGGATAAATATCCTATGGTAGAGATGGAGGAGAATATAATGATCAATGCATCATTCCTGCCAAATGAGGTGCTTGTCGAAATGGTGCAGAGCCTTGAAGAAAATCAGGCTATATTTTATGGAGACGAGATAATTGCCTTTTATACTAAAGATACTCAGGAAGAGGTGGATTTTGACAGCTATGAGGCGATTGAGTATACCGAAGACTGCCTGCGTGTTGAAAATCCGTGGGATATATTCAAAAATAATGATGCTGCGATAAGAGAAGATTTTGAGCTTCTTACTGCCGACAGGGTTTCTCAGCCTATACCGTCGAGCGTTAATGTTATTGCTGCCGAAAATATATTTATTGAGGAAGGTGCTAAACTGGAGTTTGTAACCCTTAATGCCTCAACCGGACCTATATACATAGGTAAGGATACCGAGATTATGGAGAACTCTGTAATCCGTGGGCCATTTGCGCTTTGCGAAGGAGCACAGGTAAAACTGGCAACTAAAGTATATGGTGCTACAACAGTTGGACCTCATTCCAGAATTGGTGGAGAGGTAAACAATTCAGTGCTGTTTGGTTATTCTAATAAAGGGCATGATGGTTTCTTAGGAAACTCGGTTCTTGGGGAATGGTGTAATATTGGTGCTGATACCAATAATTCTAACCTTAAAAATAATTATGAGGAAGTAAAACTGTGGAGCTATGAGAAGGAAGGTTTTGTGAAAACCGGGCTTCAGTTTTGCGGACTTATGATGGGTGACCACAGTAAATGCGGAATTAATACTATGTTTAACACCGGTACGGTAGTAGGGGTAAGTGCTAATATTTTCGGTAGCGGATTCCCTCGTAATTTTGTGCCGAGTTTCTCATGGGGTGGTGCATCCGGATTTACCACCTACATTACCAAAAAGGCTTTTGAAACGGCTCGTATAGTAATGTCAAGACGCCATGTGGAGTTTACCCCGGAAGACGCTGCGATACTAGAGCACGTTTTTGAGGAAACTAAAAAGTGGAGAAAAGAATAATTGTATTGATTTGAATAAACGCAATAAAAAATCAAAATATAGTATAGGAAGCCTGCTGTTACTGCTGGCTTTCTTTTTTTATTTTGTATTCGTAAAAAACGGTAGCCTACCTGATTTAGAATCAAAGCCTAAAACTGAAAAGGAAGCGCCGTTATCTCAATTTACGGGTAAAGTTGTTAGTGTTAGTGACGGAGATACCTTTAAGGTTTTATACAAGGGTAAAAAAGTGAAGGTTCGCTTATTGGATATTGATTGCCCCGAGACTAAACAAGCGTTTGGCAGTAATGCTAAAGATTTTGCCAATAAATTATGTTATGGGAAAATGGTTACTGTTGACCCAAAAGGCGGGAAGGATCAGTATGGACGTGTGTTAGGTTATATATATGTTGATGATACCATTAATGTAAATGCTCTGTTAGTAAAGGAAGGCTTGGCCTGGAGGTATAAATATTCCGATAACGAGGAATTTAAGAAGCTGGAAAATCAGGCTCGTATACAATATAAAGGATTATGGGCTCAAAAGAATTCTATTGATCCGTGGGAATGGAGAAAGCTCCATAATAAGAAATAAAAAGGCTGCCAACAGGCAGCCTTTTTTATAAAAAGAATATCAAGAATAATCGAGGTACTCATACCCGATTTGTTTTTAGTCGTCCAGTCTTAAAAATTTACCGTTGTTGTCAAACTCCAGTTCAAGGTCGTTTAAAAGCTCTACTTCATAACCCCAGCGTTTTTTCTCAGCTTTTTCAACTCCCTGTCCTTTGTAGTTTTTACGAATGTATTCCATAATTACTTTTGGTAAAACGGTGTCAGGTAATGCATAGCCGTTTCCGTCAATTTCCTTGCAGTTGCCCTTTGCATCAAATTCCATTTCTACACCGCCTGTCATTACCACTTCATATTCCGTTTCTATTATGTCTTTATCTTCTATTACATAAGACGGAGCCTGATTGGGGAAGTTTTGGGAAATAAAGGTTTTTGCTGTAGATGGCAGGTCATTAAGGGTTATTTTTCGTTCCTGTCCAAAAGCAGAAACAGTGAAAAGAATAATTAATAATGTCGAAAGTCTCAAAAGTGTTTCCATAACTATATGTTTTTATTTTATAGTACAAGTTTATAACCTGAATCTGGAAACAATTGGGAAAGTAAATCTTTAAGGGAAAATAATCCTGAAAATATGTTTTTGGTTGTATTCGTACTCCACCTTAAGATTGTAGTTTGAAGCGATAGACTGTACAATGGCAAGCCCCAGCCCGGTGGACTGTTCGTTTAAAGTACTGCGGAAGAAACGGTCAAAAATTTTGTTTTTATCAAGAGGAGTTTCTCCGGTATTTAGGAATGTTAGCCTGTTTTTGTCGGCAATAATTTCAAGACTGCCACCGGATTTGGTATGTGTAATGGCATTTTTAAGCAGGTTGTTTACCAACGTTACTGCCAGTCCCTTATTCATGGTAAAATTGAGTTGGGCAATATTGATGGTATTAACCGTTACTTCCTTATAATCGGCAAAGTCTCTAAACTCTTCGGTAAGCTCATTTATCAAAGCGTTAAAGTCAATGTTTTCCTCTTCCTCAAACTGCCTGTTCTCAATTTTGGAAAGCATGAGTAACGATTTGTTAAGACGTACCAGTCGGTTTAGGGTATCGTTTATTTTAGAGATTTCAATAAGCTGCTCTTCATTCAGATTATTGTTTTCTGCCAGTAGTTCGAGTTTGTTAAGGCTTATAGCAAGTGGAGTTTGCAGTTCATGAGAGGCGTTTTCTATAAACTGCTTCTGACTGCTGTATACCGTTTCGTTTTGTTGCAGTACCTTTTCCAGTTCCTGTCCCAGTACTTTAAATTCGGAAACAGGGGAGGTAGGGGCTTCAAACTTAACGCCCGATCCAAGTTTGAAACTTTTAAGCCTCTCCAGCATTACATAAAAGGATTTCCATACCTTTCGAAGAATGAAATGGTTTAGGAGTGCAATACTTACTACCAACATAATATAGAGCGCAATCAGGGCTGTCATTAAGTCTTCGAGCAGTTCGTCTTCCTCTACTATAGAGGCACGAATGGTTAACTTGTACGGATTGCCGTGCCTGTCATTAAAAACGGTTTTTAAAAGGCGGACGGGTTCTTCGTCATCATCATACTCCATATACTCGAAATCAGAGGAGAACTTATCTGAAAAATCATAAAGTGGGCCTTTAGGTAACGGTTCTACCTTAAATTGGTTAATACCATATTCCCTTACATTTAGTATATCATCGTTAGCGTATGATTCCCTAATAATAAGAATCTTGGAGTTTTTGAGTCCGTCATCAATATTGTCATACACCTCGTCCAGTATAACCACGTAGTAAAGGCTTGCCCATAAGGCTATAACTGCCAGTAAGGCTATAATAAGGTAGCGTAATGTATAATAACGGAGTTTCATTTATGTCATTTTATAACCTATCCCGTAAACCGACTGTATGTCGGCTTCGGCATTGTTGTCCTTAAGTTTTTTGCGAAGGTTTTTTATTTGAGAATACACAAAGTCAAGATTATCGGCCTGATCGGTATAATCGCCCCAAACCGATTCGGCTAGTGCTGTTTTATTGATAAGTCGGTTAGGGTTTATCATAAAATAGTAAAGCACATCATATTCCTTTCGGTTAAGCGTAATGGAGTTGCCGTTTATAAATACTTCGCGGTGTTCGGGAAGTATTTTAATATTGCTCCACTCAATGGCATTATTGCCGTTATGGCTTTTTCGTCTTACTGCCGATTTTATTCTGGCATGTAGTTCGGCGAGATGGAAAGGTTTTGCAAGATAATCGTCGGCACCAAGATCAAGACCTTTAACCTTATCATCAACGGCATCTTTTGCCGAAATGATTATAACGGCATCACGGCGTTTCATATCCTTTAGTTCCTTAACCAGGCTAAGGCCGCTTCCGTTAGGGAGCATTATATCTACCAATATGCAGTCGTAATCATATCCGCCTATTTTTTCCATTCCGGAAATGTAGTCGTAGGCAGTTTCTACAATGTATTTTTCTTTTTCAAGCGATTGGGTTATGGTGTCCCTAAGATTGGCTTCGTCCTCTATTATTAGAATCTTCATTCTGTCATTCAATTAGGTATATCAAATATACGCATTTGGAATCCCAACATAATTCCAAATTTGGAAAGAATTGGGAATTTCCGACAGAATGTAGGTGTTGCATTATTCTTTTTCTGCTTTTTTAACCCTTTTAAGTGTAAGCAGGTTTAATGGGTTAATTCCCAGTCCGCTTACATCTTTTCCGGTAAATCGGGCAGCCTTGTCATAAAACAGCGCTATTACAGGAGCTTCTTCCATAACAAGTGCATCCAGTTGTTTGTAGATTTCCTGACGCTCCTTATCATCGGTAATCAGGAACGTTTGTTCGTAAAGTCTGTCGAATTCCTCGTTTTTAAAGTGTGTATAGTTTGGCCCTCCCGGAGAAAAGTTCTTGCTGTAAAAAAGGGAAAGGTAGTTTTCGGCATCGGGATAATCAGCAATCCAGCTGGCTTTAAAAAATGATGTTTTTCCGGTAGAAATAGCCTGTGTTAGGGTAGATGGCGGATTCACATCTACTTCCACATTTAGTCCTATTTTTTGCCATTCGCGTTGCAGATATTCGGTTATATCGAGGTATGAGGCACTGGTGCTGATTTGTATTTTAGGATTATTATCGCCCGTATCAGCCCTGTAGGAAGCTACAAGTTCTTTTGCCTTTACAGGATTGTAATCATACCCTTCGCAGCCGTAACCTCCAAGTCCGGTTGGTATCATTCCGTTTATGGCAGGGGTACCCATACCGTTTCTAAGATACATAATCATTTTGGCTCGCTCAAAACCATAATTAAGTGCCTGCCTTATTCTTTTATCCTTTACGGCGGCATCGGGTCCGTCCAGCCTGAAACCCATATATTCGGTATTAAGGTAAGGTCCGGTAATCATGTTTACCCTATCGGCATATTTAGGTTGTAGCTGCCCTTTTGGAGTAAGTATCTCATCTTTATAGGATGGGTCAAGTCCCGAAACAAAATCCAGTTTTCCCTGTGCAAATTGAAGGAAACCACTTTGTTTATCGGGTAAAAAGGTAATGGCTACCGCTTCAAGGTAGGGCAGGGAGTTGCCTTGTTCGTCCTTTTCATAGTATAACGGATTTCTGCGAAGTACCAGTTTTACATTTTCTTCCCATATTTTAAACTGAAAAGGGCCTGTGCCGATAGGGTTTGCCCTGAAATCATAACCCTGTTTTTCAAAAGCTTCATGGGGCACTACCGATGCATATTTCATGGTAAGTAATCCTAAAAAGGCAGGGAAGGTTTTGTTAAGTTGTATTTGGAAAACCGAATCGTTTACGGCATGGAATGTTTCTACATTTTGCAGTATCCATCTGCCCGGTGCGGCTACGTTTTCATCTAATAATCGGTTAAGGCTATAGGTAAAGTCGGCAGCTGTTACGGTACGGGTACTGTCACTGCCAAATAAATCGCTTTTATGAAAATATACATCATTTCGCAGGGTAAAGGTGTAGGTCTTTCCGTCTGGCGATATTTCCCATTTTTTGGCGATGTCCGGTTTAATGTTCAGGCTGTCATTCAGTTGTACCAGTCCGGTAAACATCTGGTTACAAACCCAAATGGATGGCCTTATGCGTGAGAAAGCCGGATCGAGCGAGTTTACGGCAGCATTTTCGTTATACCTGAAAACAAGATGATCGCGGTTTTGGCTTTTGTCGCCAGAGCAGGATGTAAAAAGGAGAAATAAGCAACAAATTGATATATAGGTTATTATTGATTTCATCAAGTCGATTTTTGTATGTAAATTTGCAACCTCTTTTTTGTAGAGGTAAATATAATTAAAGTTACTGCTTTACAAGGAGCTTATACAATGGAAAACAGGAAAAAAGTCGCTTTTTATACTTTAGGATGTAAGCTGAATTTTTCAGAGACATCTACTATTGCCCGCAACTTTCAGGATGAAGGATTTGATCGTGTTGAGTTTGAGGATGTGGCAGATATATATGTTATCAATACCTGCTCGGTTACCGAAAATGCCGATAAGCAGTTCAAACAGATAGTAAAGAAAGCGATAAAGAAGAATGATAAGGCTTTTGTGGCAGCTGTAGGGTGTTATGCACAACTTAAACCCGAAGAACTTGCAGCAGTAGACGGTGTAGACCTTGTACTTGGAGCAACAGAGAAGTTTAAGATTACCGATTATATAAACGACCTTTCCAAAAATGATATGGGCGAGGTGCATTCCTGCGAAATATCAGAGGCCGATTTTTATGTAGGCAGTTACTCTATTGGCGACCGTACCCGTGCCTTTTTAAAGGTTCAGGATGGTTGTGACTATAAGTGTACTTACTGTACCATTCCGTTAGCAAGAGGTATTTCACGTAGTGATACTCTGGAAAACGTACTTAAGAATGCTAAGGAAATATCTCAACAGAATATTAAGGAAATCGTACTTACCGGTGTAAACATAGGTGATTATGGTAAGGGTGAGTTTGGCAACAAAAAACACGAACATACCTTTTATGAACTGGTACAGGCGTTAGATAAAGTAGATGGAATTGAGCGTTTAAGGATTTCGTCTATCGAGCCTAACCTGCTTAAAAACGAAACGATTGAGTTTGTATCGCAAAGCCGTACGTTTGTGCCACACTTTCATATACCGTTACAATCAGGGAGTGATGATATTCTTAAGCTAATGAGAAGGCGTTACCTGCGCCACGTATATACTGAGCGCGTTGCTAAAATAAGGGAAGTAATGCCGCATGCCTGTATTGGGGTTGATGTTATTGTAGGTTTCCCGGGTGAGACCGATGAGCATTTCCTTGAAACCTATAACTTTCTTAATGAACTTGATATTTCGTACCTGCATGTATTCACTTATTCTGAAAGGGATAACACTCCGGCAGCCGAAATGGATGGGGTAGTGCCAATGAATGTGAGAAGTAAACGAAGCAAAATGCTTAGGGGACTTTCGGTTAAAAAGCGCCGGGCGTTTTATGAAAGCCAGATTGGTACAACCAGAACCGTACTTTTTGAAGGGGAGAACAAGGAAGGATATATTCACGGATTTACCGAGAACTATGTAAAAGTTAAAACACCTTGGAACCCTGAGCTAGTTAATACGCTACACGAAATAAACCTGACCAAAATTGATGAGGACGGAATTGTAAGGATGGAGTTTGTAAACCAACCTGTGGAAAGCGTTTCCATTTCCGGAGAAATATAAAAAATCAATATTCATATAAAAAACATCCCTGCTTGTAAGCAGGGATGTTTTTTTATTATCGCTCTATTTTTTTACCAATAAATTTTTCCAGTTCTGCATACATATCCTCTATAGAGAGTACTTTCAAATCCGGGTGATTTCTTAACCACTGCGCATTAAGAGCTACAAGTGCTTCGGGTATTTCAAAATAAGTATCGTCGTCTATTTTTTGCTTCACAGGGCTTTTACCAAACTCCTGCTTCATAAAACCGTCAAACTCCTTGCGGGTAAGAGAGTCGATCTTTTCGGTTTGCATCCTGAAGTAATCCAGATGTGCCTGCGAGCCTACTTTTTCAAAACCTTCTTCCAGCACTTCGTTAAGTTCGTCAGTCCACTGTGAGTGGTAAACAAACTTAGCAAAACCATCGGTGTTTACATTTGATGTATAGTAATCAAGATAGTAGCTTATAAGTGAATCAGGGTGTATGTCTTCGTCCGAAACCCCTTCTTCACGAAGCAGGTTAATTACAGCAATGTTTGAGTTTAATATGGCGTTAGTATCCTCGCTGTTAAAAGCATTTTCGGAAACAATTATCTTATCAAATTTCATATGTGTCTTTGTATTATTTACTGCAAAAGTAATAATTACTTATAATTCCAGTATTACGAGTCTTTTTTCTATAGTCAACTTTTTGAATTTCAGCTTTTCCCTAATCCATTCCAGGGCGTTGTGATGGTACATAAAAACATGAGTATGATCGTTTTTGTAATACCAACTGCCAAAATCTCTTTCCTCATTAAACAAGTCAGTCATCAGGTAAAGTTTTCCGTTAGGGAGTAGCAGGTTTTTAAGGAGCTCAAATTCTTTAAGCGGTTCTTTAAAATGTTCGGCTACTTCGGTACAGGTTATATAGTCATACTGTTTTTGAAGCAATGCAGGATTGTTATGGAAAAACAGGTCATACTGCTCTATGGTATATCCGTTATCCTGTAAAACCTTAACTATAGGCGACCCGGTTCCCGAACCAAAATCCAGTCCGCTATGCTGAGGAGTGAAATCCCTTAGTACGGCATTAGTAGCAGGGCTAACAAAGTTTTGGTAACCGGTATC
Organism: Flavobacterium rhizophilum; assembly: GCF_046000485.1. Lineage (NCBI taxonomy): Bacteria > Pseudomonadati > Bacteroidota > Flavobacteriia > Flavobacteriales > Flavobacteriaceae > Flavobacterium > Flavobacterium rhizophilum. Next base: position 63,031 of record NZ_JBELQB010000002.1, on the reverse strand, counting down.
TTCGGGATTGTTATTGTGGTGTTTGTAGTGTGCTTCTTCCTGCTGCGTGGTTAAATAGCTCTTTGGGTGCAGAAAAACAGAAAGGCAAAGGGAGCATTGTAAAAATTCCCTTTGCCCATGTGTGTAAAAGCTTTTAGATGTACCGTTGCATAACGGGCAGTAAAGGCTTTCCATATATTTTTAAGGATTAGTAGACCAAATTCCGCTTTCCTTGATAAATACCCTGCGGTTTAGCTTAAGCTGAGCAACAATAACCTCGGCAATATCTTCTGCCTGCATTACTTTCTCAGGGTTACCGTCTGTAAGGTTCAGGTCAATAGCCATATCTGTAGCAACAGTACTTGGTGTAAGTGCAGTTACCCTAATGTTGTGTTTACGCACTTCCTGCATCAGGGATTCGGTTAGTCCCATTACAGCAAACTTAGAAGCACTGTAGGCACTTGTCATAGCAGCACCTTTAAGTCCGGCAGTAGAAGAGATATTTATAATGTCTCCTCCCTGTTGTTCAATCATGCCCGGCAGTACTGCTCTTGTTGCATAATAGATACCAAAAAGATTTACTTTGATGATATTCTCAAAATCTTCAGGAGTCAGGTCAAGGAATTTACCAAACTTACCTATACCTGCATTGTTAATAAGAATATCTATAGTTTTGAATTCGGCAAGTACAGTATTTACCGCTTGGTTAACTGATTCGATATCGGCAATATCAGCAGTAACAACAATAGTTTTTACACCATAAGGCTCAATTTCTTTGGCAACCTGCTCTAAGTCGGTTTTAGTACGGGCCAGTAAGGCTACATTTACCCCTTCGGCAGCCAGTGCAAGTGCTACGGCTTTGCCAATACCTTTCCCTGCACCTGTAATAAGCGCATTCTTTTCTTTTAAATTTTGCATTATATTAATTAATAGATGTTTAGATCCTTATTCCGGGAGGAAGCATTTCCTTATACCCGGGGTTCTTTTTGAAAAAAGCAGCAATTTTTGGATATGTAGGTACTACCCTTAACCTTTTTTCTTCAGCAATCGCTAAGATTTCTTTTAAAAAATCCGAAACAATCTCATCATCTTCATCAATTCCTTCCGGCACATTAATTTTAGTCAGGAAAATTTTTCGCTCCTGTCTGGAATATTCAACCGACATCATTTTGTCGTCAACCGTTGTTTCAAATTGTCTTGAGAATTCGTTGTCTTTAATTTCCATGGTTTTTAGTTAAACTTCATGGGAACCTCGATTACCAGTATCTTGGACTGCTTGTTTGTTTTGATTTCAAAATTTTCAAACTCTACAATGCCATAGGCATCTCGCTCCCTGATGGTTTCATTATTAATTTCAACCTCTCCTTCTATAAGGAAAAGATATACTCCGTTTTCGGGGATTTTTAAATCATAAGTAATAGTTGTGCCGGCCTCAAAAATGCCAAGGCTCAAAAATGCCTGTTGGTAAATCCATAGTGCATTTCCGTCGTTTTTATCTTCAGGCGACACCACTGTAACAAATGAATTTTTACTTGCTTCCAGGTCAAACCCCTTTTGGTCGTAACGGGGAGTAACATTATCTTTTTCGGGAAAAATCCATAATTGCAGTGTTTTGGCTTCTTCAGTCTCACTGGCATTCATTTCGCTATGCTGTATACCGGTACCTGCACTCATAACCTGTACTTCGCCAAATCTTACGGTTTCCTGATTACCCATACTATCCCTATGGGTAAGCCCACCTTCAAGAGGAATGGTTATAATTTCCATATTATCATGAGGATGGGTGCCAAACCCGGTGCCTCCTGCAATGGTGTCGTCGTTTAGTACACGTAGCATACCAAACTGAACCATGTCAGGGTTATAATAGTTGCCAAAAGAGAAAGAGAAGTTGGCTTTAAGCCAGCCATGATTTGCAGTTCCTCTTTTGTTTCTCGGAAAAAGCCTATGCCTCATAAATTATTGATAAATTAAAACGATGTGTATTCCAATGAATGGATAAAAACTTTAATTTTATACAAATTTCGTAATAAAATTTGATAAAACAGGCTGTTTAAGCGTTAAAACTCAATAAATGAACAAAATCCCTGTATATTTTATGCCTGGACTGGCTGCAAGTCCGAAGATTTTTGAAAATATAAAACTGCCTGAAGACAGATTTGAAATGTATTATTTAGAGTGGATAATGCCAAAACCTCATGAACCGCTTACAGAATATGCTAAAAGAGTTGCTGCTAATATAACGCATGAAAACCCGGTACTCATAGGGGTGTCATTTGGCGGGATACTGGTACAGGAAATTTCCGGGATTATTAATGCAAGGAAGGTGATTATTGTATCGAGCGTTAGGTCCAGTCTTCAGTTCCCCAGACGAATGCGTTTTGCTAAGATGACAAGAGCATATAGGATGTTTCCTACTTCGCTTATGCAAAAGGTAGACTGGCTGGCTAAAGTTTCTTTTGGTAATAATATGATTACCAGAAAGCTTAATTTATATGAAAAATATATGTCGTTTAGGGATAAGAAATATCTCGATTGGGCGTTTGAAACTGTAATAACATGGAACAGGGCAGAAGTTGATGAAAAGGTAGTACATATACATGGTACTGCCGATGAGGTTTTCCCTGTACGTTACATTCATAATTATATTCCGGTTAAAGGGGGTACACATATAATGATTGTAAATAAATACAAATGGCTTAACGAGAATCTCCCTCACCTAATTGAAGGGGAAAAGGAATGATTTTTGTAATTTTACTTAAATAATTAAAAACAATATAAAACTAACTAAAATGGACTGGATGAAGAAAGCCGGAGTTATAGCTTCGGTGATAGTAGTGGGAGGGGCGGCAATACATACCGCAACAGATAATAAGACTGAAAAATCAGTATCGCAGGAAACTGCTGCTGAGTTTGTATATCCTTTTCCGGCTCAGGCCGATTTTGCCGGTGAAGCTGTGCCTTTAAATATTATTGATGTTCATGAAAGGCTGGACAGGGAGCTTATGGTTAACGCGAACCTACATGCTTCTACCCAGCTGGTTATTAAAAGAGCTTACAGGGCTTTTCCTGTAATTGAGCCTATATTGAAAAAATATGGTGTGCCGGACGATTTTAAGTATCTGGCAGTTATTGAAAGCGGACTGGTAAATGCGGTTTCTCCTGCAGGCGCGAGAGGGGTATGGCAGTTTATGCCGGCCACAGGGCGTGAGTATGATTTGGAAATTAACGATTATGTAGATGAGCGTTATCATCTTGAAAAATCTACTGAAGCGGCCTGTAGGTATTTGGTTTCTGCAAAAGCCAGACTGGGTTCATGGACACTTGCTGCGGCTTCTTACAATGGAGGTGTAGCCGGAGTGAGCAGACAAATTGATTTTCAGCAGGCAGATAATTACTATGACCTTTTGCTGACAGAAGAGACATCACGTTATGTATTCAGGATACTGGCGCTTAAAGAGATTATGAGCGATCCGTTGAAGTATAATTTCAGGCTACTGCCAAGTGATATGTATCCGGTAATTCCGGTAAGGCAGGTAGAGGTAACTTCTTCAATTCCTGATTTGGCTGTTTTTGCTAAGGAACAGGGAATTAATTATAAAGTGCTAAAACTTCATAACCCGTGGATGCGAGACAGGAAACTCGATGTGAAAAACGGAAAAACATATACTGTTGATATCCCTACCGAAGGATATTAAGAGGAAAATAAAAAAGGGTGTCATTGGCACCCTTTTTTATTTTCCTGCAAGTGATTCTTTTTTAAGCTCCTTGCCCATTATTATGGTTGATAGCCCGTCGAGGTAAGCATTATAGTTTAAAGCATAGGCTTTTCTGTAAGTGGTTCTTTTAGGAGATAGCTTAATGCCACAACGCCTAATGTCTACAATTTTTTTAGTGTCGTCGAGGTAAAAGCTGGTAGGAAAACCTAAGGTGTGTTTAATAGATGCAATTGCTGATTCGTCATGTTTGTAGGTCTCATGGGCGTAACATACAATAATATTATGGTTAAACTTCCTGGCAACTTTTTTCATATCGCGCCTTTTGTTCCAAAAAACGACGACAAACTGTACATCTTTGCCGTATTTTTTTGCCAGTTTATTTAAAGCCGGAATTTCTCCGGGGCTGGTAACACACCATGAAGCATATGTTATTAATACGATTGGCTTTTTGATTTTGTTTAGCTTTAGTTTTCCGCCGCGTACTTTTTTGAAAACAAATTCGTCAAACCGTGTACCTACAAGCCTGTTTTCTACCAGTGAATCAAAAAGGAATTTGCCTTTTTCAAAATCACCTTTGCGGTAGGCCAGTGCACTTTCTCTTTTGTACTTTTTAAGGTCTATTTTGATGGCATCAGAAAAATAGAGACTATCGCTCTGACTGTGTAACAGGAGCGGGAAAAGTATGATTACTGCAAATAGTAATATTCTTTTCATAGGCTTTAACTATTTTATAGTATAAAAATAGTTAAAATTAGCCTAAAAACATATTTTGTTAAGGAGAATATGTAAACGGTAAAAAAATCCGCTGAACTGCGGATTTAAGAGTATACGTGTTAAATTTTAACTACAAAGCGGGATCCCGAAGGTTCTTTTTCAGTCCATATTTTCTCAATATCTTTTAGTTGAACGATTTCAAAATCTATTTTAAGTCTGCCTTCGGCTGCCAGGTGGAAAGCTTCCGGTAATTCCTTTTGCATGTAATTATTTAGCTCCTGTGGAGAGATGCTGCCAATGCCCGAACCTAATATTTCTATTTGTGTACTACGCAATACCGATGAAGGAAGGTTAATATTTGCTCCCGCCATTTGACCAACAGTTATTATTTTAGTTTTATGCGGAGGCATTTTACCTATTACCTTAATGATTGTTTCGAGAGGAGAGCCCCACAAATAATCCAGTACAATATCAATAGGGGTAGATTTGTATATTTGTTCTAATTGAGATGAAATATTATCTTCACTATTATTTAGATTAATTACTTCATCAGCTCCCATTAATTTTAATTGTTCAAGAATTTCTTCGTTACGACCAGTTGCAATCACTTTTACAGCACCACGATGTTTGGCCATTTGTACAGCTATTTTTCCTGTAACACCTGTAGCTCCGTTTATCAATACGGTATAGCCGGGCTGTATGTTGCCTCTGTAAAGTAATGCCGCGTCCGATCCTAATAATGCATTAGGTAAAACTGCTGCCGTTTCATAATCTATATTATCGGGTAAAACGGTCCATTGATTTTTGGTTACAAGTGCTTTTTCGGCAATCATTCCTGTTTTGCTCCATGCATAAATACGTGTGCCGTTTTCAAGTATTCCGGCTCCGTCTATCCCAACTGTTACGGGTAGGGAGGAGTAGGAGGTGTAATGCCTGCCTGCTGCTTTCATCCTGTCAAGCTGTTTTATGGATGCCGCTTTTACGGTTATTAAAACCTCATTATCGTTTTGTGGAGTCGGGGCATTAAAATCATCATATTTTGGAAGTGTTCCCAACTCATATAATACTGCTGCTTTCATGTTTATTATTTTAAAGCAAAATTCGCAGTAATGTCTCGGGCAGGCGATAACAATTGTTAAGAAATAGGTCTATTTACGGTTTCGTATACGGCTTAGAGAAACAGGGGTAATCCCTAAATAAGAGGCGATATAATGCTGAGGTACACGCTGAAGGATATGAGGGTGTTTTTTCAATAACTCGTTATATCTGTCCAGTGGTTTATCTTTTAAATAAGTGATAAGGTGTTTGGAGTAGTAAAAAAAGCGGTCCAGGATGAGTTTGTCAAACCATTTTTTGAATTCGGTGTTCGATTCCAGTAATTCCATAAACTGATTTTTAGGCATTACAAGCAAAGTACATTGTTCTATGGACTCGAGAGTGAAGTCACTTTTTTCATTCTTTAGCAGGCTTTCCATTGAGGCGATTGCTTTTCCTTCAAAAAAGAACTGAGTAGTTATTTCATTACCGTTGTTATTGATCCACATCCTGAGGCAACCCGACTTTACAAAATAAACAGCATGCGATTTTTCCCCTTCATTAAGTAAAATAGTTTTGGGAGGGACGGTTATTTCCTCTAAATCGAATGCTGTTATGAGTTGTAAAGTATTGATAGTGCTATTATTTTACAGACAGATAGATATCTATTTCTGCATTATTCCAGTCGGCAGCCTTAGCTCCGTAAACCTCAAAGTCAAAACCATAGGCTCTGTTGCTGTCGTTCTTTTTCCAAATTTCCCTCCAGGTGTCAGCTACACAGTTGGGCATTTGTCCCTTTGCAGTAACCATTTCATAGTTTTGGGAAGGGATGGTAATGCTGTCAACTCCATTAGGGATTTCGGCATCTTCCGGAACACGATATCCTATAAAGTAAGCATAGGGATTTGTATGGTCGCCTTCGTAGTTAAAATATACCGCATAAACATCGTTGCTGAGTTTTTGTGGTAGTTTGTTACCTATAAAGCTTCCGCCGAAGTGCTGCCACAGTGCGCCACAGTCTTCCATGGCTTTGTTGTTTTCGTTTGTGGTTTTAAAGCCGAGCTTTAATCCGGCAAGTTTAAATGATGTGTTTTTGATTTCCATTTTTGATTGATGATATTATTTGATTGTAAAAATAATGTATTGCAATAAAAAAACCACCCGAAAGGGTGGTTTTAATAATATTTGGAGTAAATATTAATATCTTCTCATTTGTTGTACCGGTCCGCGCTTCATTTGCTGTTTCATCATAGTGATTTGATCTTTCAGCATACCTTGCTTATCCAGCTTTTTTGCTTCTGCTAAAAGTTTTTCGGCCTCCATTTTTCTGTTTTTGCTCATAGCTATACCGGCAAGGTTAAGTTTTGCCATGGCAAGATCCTGATCCATGCTAAGCCCAAGCTCAACAGCTTTTTTAAGGTACTTCTCGGCAGCATTAAGGTTTGTTTGCGAAACCATAAGTCCGTTAAGGTAGTTATAGTATCCCTGTTGTTTTCTTACTAAAGATGCTTCAGGGTTCTTTATTTTATCCAGCCATTTTTTAGCTCCGTCAAAATCCTGCTTTCTAAGTTTAAGGAAAGCCATGATTATTATTTCGTTTTTGAAGTATAATAACACAAAAATCAACGAAAGTAAAATAAGGAAAATACCGTTACCTATATTCTTTTCGGTGAACTGCCATACAGCAGTAAAAATTAACAGGGCTGTAATTACCAGCTTAATGTTTTTGTTGAACATGATATTTTTTTAATTTTGTGACTGCAAAGGTAAGAAAATGAATTAAAAATATTTTTATAAAACCACTTGCAGGAAAAAAAAGACTTCGTATATTTGCACGCGGTTTTAGGAGAACAGATTTCTGAAAGCTCGAGAAGATATTTCAATAAAGATTTAAAGATACATTACAATGAGTAAGAGAACGTTTCAACCATCAAAGAGAAAAAGAAGAAATAAGCACGGTTTCATGGAAAGAATGGCTTCTGCCAACGGTAGAAAAGTGCTTGCTCGCAGAAGAGCTAAAGGAAGACATAAATTAACTGTGTCCAGCGAACCAAGACATAAGAAATAATGTTTGTATTTAGAACATATATAAAGGTGTTACTTTTTAAGGGTAACGCCTTTTTTTATGCCTAAGTAAAATTTTGCCCCCAAAACGACGGGGGATTTTTTTAAAATATAAATAGTAACTTTGCAAAGTTTCTCAAGGAGAGAACTATAAACTACAACTACTTAATATATACAATGCCGAAAGACACTTCTATTAAATCAGTTTTAATTATAGGTTCGGGTCCAATCATCATCGGACAGGCCTGCGAATTTGACTATGCCGGATCACAGGCAGCACGATCTTTAAAGGAAGAAGGGATTGAGGTTATCCTGATTAACTCTAATCCTGCAACAATCATGACCGACCCATCTATGGCCGATCATGTGTACCTTAAGCCTCTTAACACTAAATCTATTATTGAAATTTTAAAGGCTCACCCAAATATCGATGCTGTATTGCCAACAATGGGAGGTCAAACAGCTCTTAACCTTTGTCTTGAAGCAGAGGAAAAAGGGATTTGGGAAGATTTTAATGTAAGGCTGATAGGTGTAGATATTAACGCAATCAACATTACAGAAGACAGGGAGCAGTTTAAACAGCTTCTTGAGAAAATTGAAATTCCTGCAGCTCCGGCTAAAATAGCCAACTCTTTCCTTAAAGGTAAAGAAATTGCACAGGAGTTTGGGTTCCCGCTTGTAATTCGCCCTTCATTTACACTGGGTGGTACAGGTGCAGCTTTTGTATATAAAGAAGAGGAGTTTGATGAACTGCTTACACGCGGTCTTGAAGCTTCTCCAATACACGAAGTACTTATTGATAAGGCACTTTTCGGATGGAAAGAGTATGAGCTTGAGCTTCTTCGTGATAAAAATGATAATGTAGTTATCATCTGTTCTATCGAGAACATGGACCCAATGGGTATCCACACAGGAGACAGTATTACTGTTGCTCCGGCTATGACCCTTTCTGATAGCACTTATCAGAGAATGAGGGATATGGCTATCAAGATGATGAGAAGTATAGGTAACTTTGCGGGTGGTTGTAACGTGCAGTTTGCCGTAAGCCCTGATGAGAAAGAAGATATAGTTGCTATCGAGATTAACCCTCGTGTATCACGTTCATCTGCACTGGCTTCTAAAGCTACAGGTTACCCAATTGCAAAAATCGCTTCTAAACTGGCTTTAGGTTATCACCTTGACGAACTAATGAACCAGATTACCAAGTCAACTTCAGCTTACTTTGAGCCAACACTTGACTACGTAATTGTGAAAATACCTCGTTGGAACTTTGATAAGTTTGACGGCGCAGACAGAAGACTTGGCCTTCAGATGAAATCAGTAGGTGAGGTTATGGGTATTGGTCGTTCATTCCAGGAAGCACTTCACAAAGCTACACAGTCTCTTGAAATTAAGAGAAACGGTCTTGGTGCCGACGGTAAAGGATATACTAATTACGAGCAGATTATAGAAAAACTTACTAATGCCAGCTGGGACAGGGTATTCGTAATCTATGATGCTATCCAGATGGGTATTCCGTTAAGCCGAATCAACGAGATTACTAATATTGATATGTGGTTCCTTAAACAATATGAAGAACTTTACATACTAGAGAAAGAAATTTCTACATATACTATAGATACGTTACCGAAAGAACTTCTTCTTGAAGCGAAACAAAAAGGTTTTGCTGATAGGCAAATTGCTCACATGATGGGTTGTCTTGAAAGTGAAGTTTACAAAAAACGTGACGAAATGGGAGTTAACCGTGTTTACAAACTGGTTGATACCTGTGCGGCAGAGTTTAAGGCAAAAACGCCTTACTACTACTCAACTTTTGAAGCTGAAATCGAAAAGGCCGACGGTACAAGATATGTAGATAACGAAAGCACTGTTACTGATAAGAAAAAGGTTATCGTACTTGGATCGGGACCTAACAGGATTGGTCAGGGTATTGAGTTTGACTACTCTTGTGTACACGGTGTACTTGCAGCTTCAGAATGTGGTTATGAAACCATTATGATTAACTGTAATCCTGAAACAGTTTCTACCGACTTCGATACGGCTGATAAGCTTTACTTCGAACCGGTATTCTGGGAACATATTTATGACATTATCCGTCATGAAAAACCGGAAGGTGTAATTGTACAGCTTGGTGGGCAAACAGCTCTTAAACTTGCTGAGAAACTTGACAGATACGGTATAAAAATATTAGGTACAAGTTACGAAGCGCTTGACCTTGCTGAAGACAGAGGACGTTTCTCTGAACTACTTTCTGACCTTAAAATTCCATTCCCTAAGTTTGGTGTGGCAGAAAGCGCAGAAGAGGCTTCTAAACTTGCTGATACGCTAGACTTCCCACTACTTGTAAGACCTTCTTACGTGCTTGGTGGCCAGGGTATGAAAATTGTTATCAACAAAAAAGAACTTGAAGAGCATGTTATCGACCTGCTTAAGAGTATCCCGGGTAACAAACTTCTGTTAGACCACTATCTTGATGGTGCTATCGAAGCAGAAGCCGATGCGATTTGTGATGGTGAAGATGTTTACATCATCGGTATCATGGAGCACATTGAGCCTTGTGGTGTACACTCTGGTGACAGTAACGCAACACTACCTCCTTTCAACCTTGGAGAGTTTGTAATGCAACAGATAAAAGACCATACTAAGAAAATTGCAGTAGCACTTAAAACAGTAGGTCTAATAAACATACAGTTTGCTATTAAAGATGATACAGTATACATTATCGAAGCAAACCCAAGAGCATCGAGAACGGTTCCGTTTATTGCAAAAGCATACGGTGAGCCTTATGTAAACTATGCAACTAAAGTTATGCTTGGAGAGAAAAAAGTAAAAGACTTTACTTTCAATCCTCAGCTTAACGGATATGCTATCAAACAACCGGTATTCTCTTTCAACAAGTTCCCTGGTGTAAACAAGAAGCTTGGTCCTGAAATGAAGTCTACAGGTGAGAGTATCCTGTTTATTGAAGATCTTAAAGACGATCAGTTCTACGAGCTGTACTCAAGAAGGAAAATGTACTTAAGCAGATAAAATTTAGTCTTAAATAAAAAAGGTCCGCTTTTAGCGGACCTTTTTTATTTAATGTCGCCTTTTTTACCATTACTTTTTGTAGAAATAATTCGAGTGTTTAATTACGGTTAAGTTATTATAATATATTTGTTAAAAATACACGAAACCAACTAGTTAAAAACATGAATTTAAAAATTACTCTTAAGCACTTGTTTGCTTTTGTGCTATTGCTGCCCGCAATGGCATTTGCCCAGGTTACATTTACTGATAGTAACCTTCCCATCGTAATTATTACTACCGATATCAACCCTGACACGGGACAGCCGACAGTGATACCGGATGAACCTAAAGTGTGGGCTGATATGAAAATTATTTTTCATCCTGACGGTACCCGAAACTATATGACTGATCAGGATAATGCCGATTTTCTGGATTATGATGCCCGTATTAAAATTGAATTAAGAGGCTCGACCTCACAGTCACTTCCTAAAAAGCAATACGGATGGACAACCTATGATGCCAACGGAGATAAACAGAACGTAAGTATACTGGGCATGCCTAAAGAAAACGATTGGATATTAAACGGACTGGCGTTTGATGCTACCCTAATGCGTGATTACCTTGTGTATAACCTGTCCCGCCAAATGGGTCAGTATGCATCGCGTACACAATATTGTGAAGTAGTGATAAATGGTAATTACCGTGGGTTGTATGTATTACAGGAGAAGTTGAAAGACGATTCTAAAAGGATTAATATAGAAGATATAAGTGAGGATGATATATCGGGTTCTAATCTAACCGGAGGTTATATTACCAAAGCAGACAAAACTACCGGGGGTGACCCTGTAGCATGGGTAATGCAGTCGGATGCGCAAGACACCGATTTTATCCATGAACTTCCTAAACCCGAAGATGTTACTGTTGAGCAGGATACTTATATTCATTCACAGTTTACAGCTCTGGAAACAGCAGCAAACAATAGTGATTCTGATTTGATTACAGGGTACCCTTCGGTAATTGATGTTCCTACTTTTGTTGATTTTATGATATTGAACGAACTTTCCTCAAATGTGGATGCCTACCAAATAAGTACCTATTTCCATAAGGATAGGGGAGGCAAGCTAAGGGCAGGGCCTGTATGGGACTTTAACCTGAGCTTTGGTCATGATGAGTTTGGCGATAGGAGCCATACCGATATATGGCAGTTTGATAACGGTGATAATGAAGGGCCTCGTTTTTGGAAACAGTTATTTGCGAATACCGAGTTTAAATGTTATTTGTCTAAGCGTTGGAACTCGCTTATTGCTACCGGTAATGTTCTAAATTATGATGGCCTTAGTAATTACATAGATGAAACAGTTGAACTTATTAGTGAAGCGGCAGTAAGGGAACAGCAACGTTGGGGTACGGTACCTAACCATGCGGCAGAGATTACTGCGCTAAAAACTTTTATTGCAGACAGGATTGACTGGATGACAGATCATGTGGGTACATTTACAGCCTGTAATGATCCTGATTTGCCACAGCTTGTTATAAACAGGATAAATTACCATCCTGGGGAGTCGGATGAGTTTCCGGAATCTGATGATCAGGAATTTATTGAAATTAAGAATGTGAGTAATGAAACTGTAAACCTTACAGGTATTTATGTACGCGAATTGGGTATTTCATATCAGTTTCCGGCAAATGCCACACTGGAAGCCGATCAGGGTGTGTTTATTGCCAGTAATCCTGAAGTTTTTGAAGCGAGATATGGTTTTACTCCTTACGGAAAGTTTGAACGAAACCTGTCTAACAGTACACAGAGACTTGTACTAGCTGATGGTTTTGGAAATGTTATTGACGATGTTGAATATGACGATGATAGTCCGTGGCCCGATGCCGACGGAAACGGAAGTTATTTACTGCTAACAGATACCTCTTTAGACAATAGTCTTGCTTCAAGCTGGACAGCAGTTGAAGAAGGTTCACTTTCGGTTTCTGACTACGTTATGGCTTCACAGCTTATACTATATCCTAACCCGGTAAATAATGTGCTTACTATACAGGCAACTGAAAATATTGATGCCGTTGTTGTGTATGATGTTTATGGGAAACAGATTAAAGAGCTAAGTACAAACGGTGTTAATGTAGAGTTGGATTTTAGTAAGTACCATGCTGGTATCTATATTGTTACTATTACTACAGCTCAGGGAACAACCAGCAAAAAAGTGATTAAACAGTAAGTTTAATCCATAAATGTATAAGGGAGTCCGCTTGTAAAAGCGGACTTTTTATTTTTATTAATGAAAAAATGAATCTTTATATTTGATAAATCAATTTTACCATAGCCCAATGAATGTTTTTAAAGGAATAATAAATACCAAAGCAAAAACCGATAGTAATACGGGATTTAGTAGTAATCCTTCTACTTATGGCGGGCGCTTTATAAATAAAGACGGTACAGCTAATATTGAGAAAAGAGGAATTTCTTTTTTAAACCGCATTAGCTGGTATCATATGATGCTTAATATGAATGGCTGGAAGTTTATAGCAGTGCTTTTTACGTTTTATGCTGGTATAAACTTTGTGTTTGCCAGTTTATATTATCTTATAGGTTTAGAATATCTGGATGGAGTAGGGAATACAGGCAGCGAATGGGTCAAATTTGGTAAGGCTTATTTTTTTAGTGCACAAACCTTTACTACAGTAGGGTACGGGCATATTAGTCCAAACGGATTTTTTACGAGTGCACTCGCCGCTACCGAAGCTTTAACCGGACTGCTTAGTTTTGCTATTGCTACAGGTTTATTTTATGGGCGTTTTAGCCGTCCTAAGGCTTTTTTAAGATTTTCTCAAAATGCCATTATTGCTCCCTATAAAAATGTAAATGCCCTTATGGTGAGACTGGCACCGTTTAAAAATACTAATCTTATAGATGCAGAGGCACGTATGACAATGGGTATGAGTGTTAATGAAAACGGTATAATGGTTACCAAATTTTATACCCTGAATTTGGAGCTGCAAAAAATTAATTCGCTTACTTTAAGCTGGACACTGGTACATCCTATAGATGAAAATAGTCCGTTTTATGGTTTTACAGAAGATGATTTTGCAGCTGCAGAAGGTGAGATAATAGTTTATATCAAAGCTTTTGACGATTTATTCAGTTCTACGGTGGCTACTACTACTTCCTTTTTGTTTGATGAAATAGTGTACGGAGCTAAGTTTGAGATTATGTATAATGAAAATGATGATAATACTACAACTGTACTGCATCTGGACAAAATTAATAAGTTTAATAAAATTGAATTAAACAAATACTAAGTCAAATCTGTTATTTACTAAGTCTTTTCTGTCGTATACTAAATAGGTAAAATGTTTTAGGTTTTTATAAAGTTACTTTGTAGTGGTAAATTAAGTTATAATATAAACTACAGCAAATCAAGTTTTAACAACCTAAAGCAAAACGTATGAAAAGAATTTTACTTTTATCAGCATTATTTGCAACTATTGGCCTTTCGGCACAAACTACACACCATATTGACAACTGGGCAATGGGTATTAGTAGTCAGGATGCATCATTAACCATATACGAGGGAGATACGGTACAGTGGACGTGGAGTGATGGCCTGCCACACACAGTTAGTTCGACAGCCGGAAGTACAGAGACTTTTGACAGCGGAACCCTTTCGGGTGCAGGACAAACCTATTCCCATACCTTTACAGAGGAAGGCTCTAATCCTTATCAGTGTAATGTGCACCCTGGAATGAATGGTACTATAACTGTACAGGCAATTTTAGGTATTGATGACGTAAGCAAAGTAACATTTGAATACTACCCAAACCCAACTACTGATATTTTAACGATTAATGCAGGCGATATTATTGATAATATTGCTGTGTATGATGTGAGTGGTAAGCTTGTAATGCAGTCAGATAATGCAGGTAATTCAAACAGTAAAATTTATATGCAAAACTATAATGCCGGTACTTATTTTGTTAAAGTTACTGTAGCAGGACAAACAAAAACCATATCGGTAGTTAAGCAATAATTAAAAACATCAGTTTTTAGCTATATTAAAAAGTGTGTGTGTGAAAAAGCCTGTCTATATAGACAGGCTTTTCTTTTTATAGAAAATTAAAAGAGGTTATTCTTTAATGATTTTTGAAGTGTGGTATTTTCCTGTATTATCCTGAAGGATTACTGCATAAGTACCCTGAGCAAGTTCTTTAACAGAAATAGTGTTGTTAGTGATTTGACTATCGCTTACAATTCTTCCGTTAACTGTGTAGATAAGAGCTCTTGTTATTTCAATATTTTGTGCTTCTACTTTTATATAATCTTTAGCAGGGTTAGGGTATAGTTTAAAAAGTTTGCTTTCAATATCTGAAATGCCAAGTACAGTTTCGCCTTCGGTTACATGGGTAGTTTGGTTTATCTGTGGGTTGTCTATAATGTCCACAACACCTGATGGCCATTTAATAACCAATTGGTCTACCATTTCGGTTTGTCCTAAACCGAAATGAACATTTAACGAACTCATATACCTGAAACCGTCACCACTTCTTACATCACGTATTTGTTGTGTCCAGGTTCCTGTGGAAGCGTGAATTTCAACTCTTGCTCCAATACCGTTTCGATTGCTGTCTACACCCTCAAGGGTAATTTTCATCCAGTTATTGTCGTTACCGTTATTAAAATAAATTTTAGTTTCGGTAAATACATCAAGGAAACCATCGTTATTTAAATCACCGATAGGACCGTGACCAAATGCGATCGGCATTGGTGTAAATGTCATGTCGCCATTATTCATCATGATAGCATTACCACCACCAAAAACATCTACAAAACCATCGTTGTTAAAATCGTGAGCCACATGCTCATTGTTAATTCCCGGAAAGGTATCATAACCGGAATCTTCTGTGCCGTCAGTAAAAGTACCGTCGCCGTTGTTTATCATGAATTTATGTCCGCCATTTGCAAAAGAGCTTGCTCCTATAAGTGCATCCATATCTCCGTCATTGTCATAATCAGCCCAGGCAGATGACCATGTTTGTACCATGTCGGCCATGTTAGACTCATTTGTGTCAATACTGGCAACTGTGGTAAATACTCCATCTCCGTCGTTACGGTGCAGTTCATTCATTGCAGCCATGCTACCTCCACCACGACATTTGGCTATAAACAGGTCGGGGTCATTATCATTATCATAATCAACCCAAATGGAACCGTAGTTTCCGCCGTCAGGATAATCACCTAATCCTCCCTGAATAAATTCATACCCGTCTTCACCATTATTTAAAAAGTATACATTTGGCTTAACGTCATGACATACAAAAGCATCAAGGTTTCCGTCATTGTTAATGTCAACGAAGTTTGTTCTTTGTGAGAAAAGGTAAAATCCGGGATCACTTTCTATTTTATCTGAAAAAGAAGTTCCTTCATCATCGGCAAGCATTATAGCTGCTCCCGATCCGTTACCGTAAAGGAGGTCATTATAACCGTTACCGTCATAATCGCCCGCAGCCATACTCCAGCCAGGCATAAATACTGTTGAAGGGGCTGTTAACTGAGCAGATGTAAATGTACCGTCTGCCATTTGGTATAGTACATTGACAAAACCTTCTACAGGAGATACAATGTCGTCAAGATAATCACCATTAAGATCTACGACACAGTTTTTATAAGATCCGGATAAGGTTATATTTTGTGGTGTGAACATAGGTGGGCTATACGGCATTTCAGTTAAAACAAAACTAAAATCATCAGAGTTCCATTTGTTATCAAAGGCAAAAATAAAAGTTTCCCCTGCCATTACACTATATGTAATATATGATGTTAGGTTACCGCCGCTGTCATCATCTCCGTCAATACAGGTTAAGTTGCCACACTCCCCAGAGTAAAGCATGATACGTGTGTCTGTGTTTACAATTCCTTCTACGTTTGTGCTAATGGTAATGTTATGATTTTCTGTTGCAGTATAGGAATACCATGCTCCCATAGTTGGTATAACGGTATCTATACAGTTTTGTGGGGCTTCGCTTCCGTCGCTAAAAGAGACATTATACTGTCCTTCTGTAACGTTTAGAGCTTCATCACAGCTTTGCTGTGCATACAGGCTACAGCAGCCTGTAAAAGCTAATAGTAGAGTAGCAATTCTTTTCATAAGCTAGTTTGGTTGTTGGTTTGATTTTAATTTTTTAAGGGCATGGCTCTTGCATGCTGCTAATCCATTCGTCCATAAGTTCAAGCGCTTCTGTATGTTGTATAGTCCTTCCTAAAAGGGGCATTCTTTCGTTTTCCAGTACTGAATTTAACCTGTAATACATTTCAGATCGTTCTGCACTGCCCCGGGATATTATATGTGTAAGCGAGTTGTTTATAAACTCTTGTGGTTCTATACATATTCCCAGGTTAGAAGGGGTAACGGTTTCATTAAAGGCTAGCCTTATAGGGCGATAATCACAATGTGACCCTTCGCGGTGGCAATGGGCACAGTTAATGTCAAGATAAGAGCGAACTCTTAATTCCAAAGGCTGGGTTTTATCTGTCCAGTCTATACTAGTAGTAATATCTGTAGGTAAATTATTTTCAAGATAACCCTGTTCAACCCATTTTGTCAGCTGGTTTTTAGCTCCGTCACTATAATTGAACAGTTTGTTCAGGTTTTGAGGTTTAGGGCCTATAGGAAGCGAATCCTGTTGTGATTTATGGCAGGTAAAACATTCTATTCTTGAAGGTATACGGTAATTTGTAGTTTTTATTTCATCCCCCTGTTGCCAGGAAATGTTAGTAAAGCTTCCGCTCATATTGAGTGAGGCTTCTGTTTGTTCTTCATTCCAAATATAATCGGCAAAAATCCATTTACCTTCTTTTTTTATCATTAGCCTGGTTTCTATGATACGGGTATTATTATCCGGTTGTACATTGTTGTAATAAAAGTTTTTTATCAGTACGGCTCCGTTAGGAAAGTTTAGTACGTCGTTATCTGAAACATAAGAAGCCTTTACATTTTCCGGCATCCATACAAAACGTTTTTTTAAAGCGTAGTCTGTAAAAAGTGTACTGTTAAGGTCGTAAGGAATTACACCTTTAACAGGATTGAGGCTTTTCATTTCGCCTTCAAAAAAGTTATAATCCGATAGATTCGGATAGGGAACGGCACCAAGATCCATCACTACCGGAGAGGTGTCCGGTAATTCCGAATATTCGCCCGAATCGTCCGATCCGCATGATAAAAGTGTAGTTATTGTGCTAAAAAACACAATAATATATAGGGTAAGGCTTTTCATATTATTATATAAGCAATTTTTGTTTAAAAATAACAAATATATAATAAAACCTTAAAATTCAAACATTTAAGGTTAAAAAAGCGTTAAAATGCGATTTTGTTGTGATAAAATTAATCACATGGAGTTTCCATATTGTTTATCCAGGCGTTAATCATTTGGAGCGCATCATCGTCTTTTAAGGTGCGCCCTATTTGAGGCATCATTTCAACCGGATCAAGGCTTGCCATTTTGAAAGGTAGAAGTGAGTTTCTGGCATCACCTGCTTTTATAATATACTCCTGTCCGCCGCTAGCAAAATCTAACGGTGGTGTGCATATTCCAAAGTTTTCTGTAGTATTACCTGCACTGTAAGCCAGGTTCATAGGGGTGTAACCGCAATAGGTGTTAGGAGAGTGGCAATGGGCACAATTTATATCAAGATATGACCTAACCCTGTCTTCAAGAGGTTTGGTTTCATCGTGCCAGTCTACTGTTGATACGATTTCTGAAGGTAGGTTACTACTGTCAAGGTAACCTTTTTCAACCCATTTTTGCAGCTGATTGCTGTTCCCGTCACTAAAGTTGAAATTTTTATTCAGGTTTTGGGGTTTTGGTCCAATTGGCGTATTGGCATCAAAAAGCTGGTGGCATTTAAAGCATTCCAGTTCAGAAGGGATTCTGTAATTGGTTTGTAGTGTAACACCGTTCTGTTCCCATGAAATAGGGACAGTATTTCCGTTTAGGCTATAGGTAGCTTCGGTTTGTTCATCATTCCATATATAATTGGCAAATATCCATCCGTCTTCTTTTTTAATAAGTATACGGGTTTCGATTATTTTTGTGGTGTTATCAGGCTGTACATTATTATAGTAAAAGTTCTTTATAAGTACTGCCCCTTTAGGGAAATTAAGTATACTCCCGTCGGTATCATAAGTAGCAGTTACATTATCAGGCATCCATACAAAACGCTTTTTAAGCGCATAGTCTGTAAAAAGTGAACTGTTAAGGTCGTATGGTAATACTCCGTTTACGGGCTGAAGGTTTTTCATTTCGCCTTCAAAGAAATTGTAATCAGATAATTTAGGATAAGGCACGGCTGTAATATCAAATACTACAGGTGACTCTTCAGGTATCTCAGAATAGTTGTCACTATCATCTGATCCGCATGATATAAAAAAGCTAAATAATAAAGAAATTACAGCTAAAGGTAAAAAGTATTGTTTTTTCATTCGTTATATCCTAAAATTGATGTAAGGATAACAAATATATACAAAACTTAAAAAACACACCTTTACAACTCAAGTTTAACATTATACAGGTTCAAACCATCCAGAGCTTCTTTAGAGCTATGGTCAAAAGTTTCCCTGTGCAGGTTTCTTTCTTTTTTAAGAGCCACACGTTTAACAGAGTTATAAAATCGTCTTACCTCTTCAAGGTCGGATAATATTAATGTGGGTACTTTTACATTATTACCTTCCTCATCTTTTGCTACCATAGTGAAGTAAGAGGAGTTACAGTGTTTAACAACCCCGGTTTGAATGTTTTGTGCAGTAACCCTTATACCTACAACCATAGAGCTGTTACCAACATAGTTTACCGATGCTTTCATGGTTACCAGTTCGCCAATTTCAATTGGACTTAGGAAATCTACAGTATCAACCGATGCGGTAACACAGTAACGACCTGAATATTTAGAGGCGCATGCAAAGGCTATCTGGTCCATGAGCATTAGTATGTAACCACCGTGAATCTTTCCGCTAAAGTTAGAGTGTGACGGAAGCATCAGTTCTGATATAGTAACCTTAGAAGTGCTTACCTTTCTGGGCTTGGTATTCATAGCAATATGATATTAGTTAAAGGTTGGGTAGTTCATTATTGTCATCTACATCAGTATCATCCTCAGTCGCAGCAAGCAGTGCCCTGTTTACAATATTTTCAGGGAGTGCTTTTTTAGCTTTGGCACCCATCTTTTTAAGTTTTTCAATACTGGTAATTATGTTTCCGCGACCGTTAACCAGTTTGTTCATGGCACCCTCATAAGCTTTTTTACCTTCATCCATGCGTTTTCCTACCATAATAAGGTCGCCTACAAAACCTTCAAACTTGTCGTAAAGTGCTCCTGCCTGTCTTGCAATCTCGTAGGCATTTTCCTGTTGCTTCTGGTTGGTCCACATGCTGTCTATAGTACGTAGAGTTGCCAGCAGGGTGCTTGGAGTAACGATTACTATATTGCGTTCAAAAGCCTTGTTGTATAATGTTGTATCTTCATTAAGTGCTATAGCAAAAGCAGGTTCTATAGGGATGAAAAGCAACACAAAATCAGGGCTTTCCATTTTATAGATATCATGGTAGTTTTTATCACTTAACTGATCTACGTGCCTTTTAATAGACCCTACATGTTCTTTTAGATGAACGGTTCTAAGAGTTTCGTCCTCCTCGTTAACATAGCGTTCGTAAGCTACAAGCGAAACCTTAGAGTCAACAATCATTTTTTTACCATCAGGCAGGTTTATAACCACATCGGGCTGAATTCGATTTCCTTCTTCAGTAGTATAGCTTTGTTGTACCTCATACTCACGTCCTTTTTCAAGCCCTGATTTTTCCAGTACTCGTTCCAGTATAAGTTCGCCCCAGTTACCCTGCATTTTAGAGTCACCTTTAAGTGCCTTGGTAAGATTAAGTGTTTCACGGCTCATTTGCTCGTTCATTTCACGAAGCCCCAAAATTTGTTGGCGCAGGGCCGCATGGTAATCAATACTTTCCTTGTGAGTGTCTTCTACTTTTTTCTCAAATAGGTGTATTTTTTCCTGTAATGGGGAAAGTATGTTTTTAAGGTTTTCTTTATTCTGTTCGGTAAACTTGTTCGATTTTTCCTCCAGTATCTTATTAGCAAGATTCTCAAATTCTTTAGTGAATTTTTCCCTTAGCTCTTCGGTTTCCTTTCTTTGCTCGCGCATGCGCTCCATGAGGTTATCAAAATCGGTTTCTTTTTTAGTGAGCTGTACGGTAAGGGCATCTTTTGCCGTCCTTAAATCGTCACGTTCGGTAATTATCTGGGTAATCTGTTTTTCAAAAACTCCCTTTTCGTTTACAGCCTGTTGTTTTAGCTGTTCTATGGTAAGCATTAGGCTATTGTTACGTTCTTCCAGTACTTTTTTGTCTGAAGATGATTTGGAGGAAAATAAAATTCTTCCTAAGTAAATACCTAAAGCTAAGGCAATAATAAAGGCGAATAGTAATGTAATAGTATCGGGCATTTGTAGTGTATTTGCTTAAGGGTAAAATTAAGGAAAATATTGCTAGGCATTACACAAAAAAAATACTGTTATATTTGTTTTTATACAACTAATAATAATGGATAAAATAGTAGCCTTCAAAAAATTTACTGACGTGGTTCAGGCTCGAGAACTGAAAGAGTTCTTGCAAAAAAACAATATAGAGTGTTATCTGGCAGATAACGAACCCTCGGTAGATAGTTTTATAATAGGTAGCCCTATGACCGACTATGAGGTTAAAATTAAGCAGGAAGACTTTGAAAAGGCTGCCAAGCTGGTAGAAGAAAGGTTTGCCGGGATGCTGAACAATATTGATCCTGATTACTACCTGTTTTCATTTACTAATGAAGAGCTTTATGATATTATATTAAAGCAGGATGAATGGAATGAGTTTGATTATCTGCTGGCTAAAAAGCTTCTAACTGAAAGAGGTAAGACTATTGATGACGATATGATAAACAGCCTGAAAAAACAAAGGCTTGCAGATATTGCTAAAAAAGACCCTAATGAGAATGTATGGATGGTAGCAGGTTATATTTTTAGTTTACTGGGAGGTTTTATAGGAATTATTATAGGGTATATGTTATGGAAATCTAAAACCTCACTTCCGGATGGTAAATCGGTATACAGTTATACCAAAAAAGGAAGAAGTCATGGTTTTAATATATTTTGTATTGGTATTGTGGTTACGGTTATCTCTCTTTTATTCCGATTTAACTTGTATACATCATAAAAAGTCAATTTATTAGTAGTTTATGACATTGCATTTTAGTACTATTTTAAATACAAAATAATTGTTAAAATTATTTTTACGCCTTTTAGTTAATTTTAATTTTACGGAAAACCGCATAAAGAAAGGTTTTTTTAAAACTTATTGCTAAGCTTTATTTAAATTATTGGTTATCTGATATATAAATTAGGTTTTTAGGAGGTTTTTCCTATATTTGAAGGAACCACCATCTATATAAACCAAATGAAAAGAACATTTACTACTTTAAAGACTTTTCCTGATCTTGATCAGGCAAAAGAACTGAAGCGCTTTTTGTGCAAAAATGAAATCAGAAGTTTTTTAAACGACAATCACGATTCTCCTCTTGGTGATTTTGAGGTAAAGGTAATTACTACCGACTTTAATAGTGCCACAAGGTTACTGGAAGAAAAAACTGAGCAAATGGTAGGTGAGGTAACGAGTGATTATTGTTTGTACTCTTTTACAACACCACAGTTGTATGATATTCTTGTAAATAAGGATGTTTGGAGTGACTTTGATTTTATGCTTGCTAAAAAAATACTTCATGAGAAAGGAATGCCAACAGATGCCGATACCCTGTTTAAATTAAAACAGGAAAAGGCTAAAGACGCAGCCAAGCCTGAAATAAACCAGATTGTACATATTCTTGCCGGATATGTTTTGGCACTTTTAGGAGGTGTTGCAGGTATAGTGATTGGCTTCTTAATGTGGAACTCCCAAAAACAAATGCCTAGTGGTATAAGTGTATTTAGTTACACTGAGGTTGAAAGGAAACACGGCCGAATAATTTTTGGTTTGGGTATCCTGATATTCGCAATTGTACTTAGCCTGAGGTTAAGGCAGATTCCGGATTAGATTTCTAACCAGTTTTTAAGTATTGTCTTCCCGTTTGGAGTCAGTACCGATTCAGGATGGAATTGCACGCCCCTCACGTCATACCCCTTGTGACGTAGTGACATTATCTGTCCGTTTTCATCAAGAGAAGTTATTTCCAGAGTTTCAGGAAAATCTTCTTTACCAACGCACCAGGAATGGTAGCGCCCCACACAAATTTTTTTATCAAGCCCTTTAAAAAGGGGTTCGTCTTCTGCAATAATAGTTATTGTAGTGGCTACGCCGTGGTATACTGTATCGAGGTTTATAAGCTTTCCGCCAAAAACTTCGCCAATGGCCTGTTGCCCTAAACAAACGCCTAATATGCTTTTATAAGGAGCATATTTTTTAATTATACTTTCCAGTAATCCGGCATTGGCAGGGAGGCCGGGGCCGGGCGATAAAAGAATTTTATTAAAATCTTCAACATCTTCAATAAGGAGTTCGTCGTTCCTTATAACGGTAACTTCACAATCCAAACTTTCCAGATAGTGTACCAGGTTATACGTAAAGCTGTCGTAGTTATCTATTACAAGTACTTTTTTCATATTTAATGCAGGTGTGCAAATGTATGAAAGTTAACCGAAAAAAAATAATCTTAAAAATCTACTAAATTAGTAGACTAATAAAAAATATTAGCTATATTTGTTAGGCACAAAAGAATATATGGCAGTTTTAACAAACAAGTGTACGGAGTGTATGTGTTTCCTTTTTTACGGGGATGCATTAGCTGTACATGAGAATTAGGTTCATTCCTAAACAGTAAACAGTTAAAAGCTCCTCGTTACCACGAGGAGCTTTTTTTATTTATAGCCTTTTAAAAACTAATATATGAAGCATCCCGTTTATACCGCAAATTATTTGAAATCGGGGGTGTTGCCCGATAAGCAGAAAACAGGGTACTGGACAGAAGAATTTTTTCAGTGGCTGTTTTGCATAGGGCCTCAGTATACCGATTATGATTTCTTTTTAAATAAAGAAAAAGAGCTGGACGGAGTATTTTACGAGCTTCTTTGCCTTTCGGGGCTGCAGGAAGATAGAATACAACCGTTAATAAACCATCTGAAGGAAAAGGTGGTAGTGCTGCATCAAAAGATGGAAGATAGCCTTAAAGCGATTTTTGCTTTTGATCCTGCAGCCAAGTCAAGAACCGAAGTATTGGTGTCCTATCCGGGTTTTTTTGCAATAGCTATTTACCGTGTTGCGCATGAGCTTTGGATTAATAGTGTACCTGTTCTGCCAAGGCTTATAAGTGAATATGTACATGGTAAAACAGGTATTGATATTCATCCGGGGGCTACTATAGGTGATCGTTTTTTTATAGATCATGGTACGGGTATCGTTATAGGGGAAACATCAGTAATAGGTGATGACGTAAAAATATATCAGGGAGTAACACTTGGAGCGCTAAGTGTGCATAAAGAGGAAGCATCAGTAAAACGGCATCCTACCATAGGGAATAATGTTACCATTTATGCTAATGCCACCATTTTGGGAGGTAATACCATAGTGGGTGACGATTCTGTAATAGGGGGTAACGTTTGGCTTACACATTCTATACCTGCACATTCTCTGGTATATCATAAAAGTGAAATAACAATAAAATCTAAGGAAACATTTCCTGAACCATTAAATTTTGTAATATAAAACAGCGTAGATATGAAAGCAAATAATATTTTAGAAACTATAGGTAATACTCCTCACGTACAACTTAACAAGCTTTTTAAAGGCAAAAACGTATGGATTAAGCTGGAACGCAACAATCCGGGTAACAGTATTAAAGACAGGATTGCACTGGCAATGATTGAGGATGCCGAGGCTAAAGGCTTATTAAAGCCCGATAGTGTTATTATAGAGCCTACTTCGGGTAACACGGGTATCGGGCTGGCATTTGTGGCAGCAGTAAAAGGGTATAAGCTTATTCTTGTAATGCCAGAGTCGATGAGTGTGGAACGCAGGAAACTAATGTCTATTTATGGTGCCGAATTTGAACTTACCCCGCGTGAAAAGGGGATGAAAGGGGCTATTGAAAAAGCTAAGGAGCTTACGGCTGCTACGCCAAATGCCTGGTCACCAAGTCAGTTTGACAATCAGGCGAATGTAGATATTCACAGAAAGACCACAGCTCAGGAAATCCTTGCCGATTTCCCTGATGGTATTGACTACCTGATAACAGGTGTGGGTACAGGGGGACATATAACAGGCGTGGCCGATATTTTAAAACAAAAATTCCCTAACCTAAAAGTGTTTGCTGTTGAGCCGGAAACATCACCTGTACTAAGCGGAGGTGATCCTGGGCTTCATCCATTACAGGGAATAGGAGCGGGATTTATACCCTCTATATACAGAAGTGATCTTATAGATGGTGTGATTACAGTAGGTAAGGATGAAGCGTTTGATTTTGCCCGAAACATTGCAAAAACTGAAGGTATACTGGCAGGTATTTCTACAGGAGCATCATTAGCGGCTGTAAATAAAAAGCTGACTGAAATTCCTGATGGAGCTACAGTACTTACCTTTAATTATGATACAGGAGAACGTTACCTCTCTATTGAAGGATTGTTTTAAGAATTACTAATATTAATAATTTTGGTTAAAAAGAAAAGCCCCGATGGTTTCCATCGGGGCTTTTTATTTCAATTTAAACTCTAATTATTAGAACTTAAGGTTTACAGTAAGTTCAAATTCGTCGTAAATCATGTTGTCACCAAGACCATCAAAAATACTACCTGATTTGTACTCTATACCATACTTAGTTCTGTCTACATTAAACGCTGTAGTTGCAGAATTGTTGTTTACAGTTAAATCAAAAGTAACCGGTTTAGTGATATTTTTGATTGTTAAATCAGCAGTAACTGTATAAACATTACCTGATTTTGCTTTAACTGATTTGAATACTAATTTAGATGTAGCATGTTTGTCAGTACCAAAAAAATCTGCAGCTTTTAAGTGACCTTCCAGTTTCTCTTTACCTTCACCGGCTTTAAGATCGGTAACAGTGATAGAAGTCATATCTACAGTAAAATTACCACCTGTAAGTTTACCGTTTTTAAAATTAAGTACACCATCTTTAAGGCTGATAACACCCTCATGCTGACCTGTAACTTTTTTACCTACCCAGCTGATTTTACTTGATGAAGTATTGATTTTCTTGTCCTGAGCAGATGCTGTTATGGTTCCAAGAGCTACAATTAGCGCAACTACGATTGTTTTGAAATTTTTCATTGTTTTAAATTAATTGAATTTAGAATATTAGATAGTGATAAATAATTCGTTTTTAGGTTTTCTAACTTTTTTAAAGTGTTGGAAACCATCTTCTTCATGACGGTAACCTACTGCTGCAATAACTGCTGTACTAAGACCAAGTTTGTCTAAGCCCAGTATTTCGTCAAATTGCTGAGCATTAAAACCTTCCATTGGAGTAGCATCTATTTTAAGTAATGCAGCTGTGTTGATTAAAGTAGAAAGTGCAATGTAAGCCTGTTTAGCAGCCCATTCATTTTTACCTTCCTCGGTTTGGTTATTTATAAAACCATTAACCATATCTTCAAATGGTTTTAGAGACTCTTTTTCAACTTCTCTTACTTTGCTTATGTTGTCCATATAAGCATCTACATGATTTTCGCTTACGTTTTTCTCATAAGCGAAAACAAATAGTTGAGAAGATTCGGTAATACCATCCTGATTGTAACCGGCAGCTTTAAGATTTTGGCGTACTTCCGGATTTTCAATGATAAGTACTTTATAAGGCTGTAATCCCATAGATGAAACACTTAACTGTACAGCTTCTTTTAATGTTTCAAGATCCTGAGCCGATACTTTTTTGTAGGGTCGTATTTTTTTGTGGCATAGCGCCAGTTTAAACTTTCAATATAATTTTCCATTTTTTTATCTTCTTATTTGATTATGCGTTTCTGTATTTTTCTAATAATGTATTTAGTGTTTCCTGTTCTTCAGGAGTCAGGTTTTTAGCAAGCCTGTTTTCATGGTTGTCAATAATAGGATCCAGTTCTTTTAATAAATCCAGACCTTTTTGGGTTATAGCGACTTCCATTTTCCTTCTGTTATCAGGGCAAACCTGTCGGGTTACCAGTTCTTTTAGTAGCAGTTTATCTACCAGTCGGGTAGTGTTGCTGGTTTTGGCAATCATGCGTTCCTGTATTACACACATGTTGGCAGGTTTTCCTTTTTGACCTCTAAGTATCCTCAAAACATTGTATTGTTCTGAAGACAAATCGTAAGCTTTTGTTACTTCCGAAAAATTTTCTCCAACCACATTTTGGGTATACATAATATTTAATATTATCTTTTTTGGGAGACTCATTGGGGCAGTAGCTTTTATAACTTCTTCTATCTTCATAATTGTATCTACAATATTTGTATGTACAAATGTATTGTGTTTTTATATTTGTATATACAAATATTGTGTTAAAAATTTGTTAACGACGAGTGAATGGCTTTTTTTGCCTTAATTTTATTGGCCTTAACATAAATAGACATTCATGAAAAAAATGCTATTAGCAGGGTTTGCGGCAATATTTTTGTTGTATTCCTGCAATGAAAAAAAAGAAAAAGAGGGTGAAGAAGAGCTAAAAGAGACTACAGATACAATTGTTAAAGCAAAAATGCCAGCTCCCATACATGCTTATACTAAGGATAGCGTTACCGTAAATGCATACAATTATGACGGACTGGAATATTTCCTTACCAAAAGTAATGATACGACCTATGTGGTAAATTTTTGGGCTACGTGGTGCGTACCCTGTGTAGAAGAGTTACCATATTTTGAGCAGCTAAACGAAAAGTATAAAAACGATAAGGTAAAAGTACTGCTGGTAAGCCTTGATATGCATAAGTCGGTAGAGAGCAGGCTTATTCCCTTTATAAAGAATAAAAAGCTTCAAAGCGATGTGGTTATGCTTCGTGATCCTGATGCCGATACTTGGATAAGGAAAATAGATACCACATGGAGCGGGGCATTACCGGCGACCATTATTTATAATAAAAATGAACGTAAGTTTTATGAACAGTCATTCACTTACGATGAACTGGAAAAAGAATTAAATAATTTTATCAAACCATAATAAATCATAAATAATGAAAGCAATAAAATTTTTAGGTGCATTTGCCATAATAGGAGTACTGTTTGCATTTACAGTTAGTAAGTCGGCTGATGCTGTAAACGGATATAAAGTGGGCGATGTAGCAACCGATTTCAGTCTTAAAAATATTGACGGGAAGAAAGTATCGTTAAAGGACTTTAAGGATGCCAAAGGCTACATTGTAGTGTTTACCTGTAATCACTGCCCATATGCACAGGCGTATGAGGACAGGATTGTAGCGCTAGACAGGAAATACAAAAAACAGGGGTATCCGGTAATTGCCATTAACCCTAACAACCCTGAGAAACTAAAAGACGATAGTTTTGAAAATATGCAGGTTAGGGCAAAAGAAAAAGGGTTTACATTCCCATATCTATTAGACGAGGGTCAAAAAATATATCCGCAGTATGGTGCTACAAAAACACCACATGTTTATGTGCTTCAAAAAACAGCTAAAGGTAATGTAGTAAAATACATAGGTGCTATAGATGACAACTATGAGGATGAGGCTGCTGTTACTAAAAAGTATGTTGAAGATGCAGTAAACTCACTTTTAAAAGGAAAAGAAGTTAGTGTAAAAGAAACTAAGGCTATTGGCTGTTCGATAAAAGCATAATACCTTTGCCAAAAATAACAGAATGAACTTATCACAACAGGAATGGTGGGACAAAGCACAGGAAGACGAAAATGCAGTTATCCTGGATGTCCGTACTGAAGACGAATGGAATCGTGGTATTATACCGGGAGCCATTAATATAGATATCTATAAAGGTCAGGGATTTATTTATGCCGTAGAGGAGCTTGATAAATCTAAAAACTACTATGTTTATTGTGCAGCCGGAGGACGAAGTGCACAGGCCTGCAGTATTATGAATCAGTTAGGTTTTGAAACTGCCTATAACCTTATTGGGGGTATTACCCAGTGGGATGGTCCGGTAAATGAGCCTGAATAAAATAAAAAAGAGAGCCAAACGGCTCTCTTTTTTATTTTCCCGATGAGGTAAACGAGTTAATGTTTTCCTTCCAGTAATCAATCAGGTTTTTTATACGTTCCTTGTAGCTGTTGTAATCACTTCCCTTATGGATATAATCCTGAATGGAAAGTTTATTGGCCTGTCTTACAGATTGCTCATCCTGAGCATTTGATATAAATACATAAGGGATATCCTTATCCATAAATATCTCTTCCTGTAATATCAATTCCCTTAGTTCAAAGCCGCCCAGTTTAGGCATATTAATGTCGGAAATTACTATAAAAGGCTCTACCTCAGGTTTTCTTAAGTAATCAAGAGCTTCTACACCGTCATGAAAAAATACCAGTTTGTTTTTATATCCAAGATCCCTGAATATTTCCTGTAAAATTTCCCTGTCGTCCTCGTCATCCTCAATAATTAAAATATCCCTATGTTTTTTCATTGTAGGTTTTCCTTGTTGTTTTGGTTTGATTTTTACTATGCATAGATAGTAATTATTAGAGGCTTTTGTGTTATAATATTAAGCATGTTTTTTATCATTCTAATGTTAGGGATATAAGTAATTACTTATATTTACTTAAATTGCACAGGTATAAAATTTTTTAATCCAACTAAAAAATGAAAATAAAATCAATCTTACTTTGTATCTTCCTTTTAGGAAGTTTAACCGTGGCGCATGCTCAGGAGGATGCTTCAACGGTTTTACAAACGGCTTATACACAGGCTAAAAAAGAAAACAAAAAAGTATTTGTAATATTCCATGCCTCATGGTGCGGCTGGTGTAAAAAGATGGAAAAGAACATGCAGAGTCCGTCATGCAAAAAACTTTTTGATAATAATTATGTTACTACTTTTTTAACAGTACAGGAGTCACCAAAGAATAAGAATCTTGAAAACCCGGGGGCTGCCGATCTTTTGGCAAAATATAAAGCATCGGGCGTAGGGATACCGTTTTGGGTAATACTGGATACCGATGGTACTTTACTGACAGATTCATTTAACAGCAAAGGTGAAAACCTGGGTTGCCCGGCAACGGCAGAAGAAGTAGGGGAGTTTGTAACCAAACTTAAAAAAACGTCTAAGCTTACAAAAGCCCAACTTGACGTAGTTTCACAGGTTTTTACTATTAAGAAATAACTGTTCCGTATTTCGGGACATAAAAAAAGAGATGTCCTACTATGGTCTTACTTTTTAAAACATTGGAAAGCACTGCAATACCTCAATTACTTGAGGTGTTTAACAGTGCTTTTTCTGATTATGCCATCCCCATGAAACTGGATGAGTCTTTTTTTTGCCGTAAGCTTTTTACCGAAGGTGTTTCATTATCACATTCGGCAGGTGTGTTTGATGGCGATAAACTGGTGGCTTTTATATTTCACGGTATGGACGAATTTAACGGAAGCAAAAACGTATTTAATGCCGCTACCGGAGTAATTCCTTCACACCGCGGACAGCGTTTGGTAGAACAGATGTACAATTACATGCTCCCTGTATTGCATAAAGAGGGGTATAATCACCATCAGCTGGAGGTACTTGAAGGTAACGACAAGGCTGAAAGGGCCTATGAAAAAGTAGGCTTTCGCCGAACACGTTATGTGATAGGTTACGATGGCGTGGTTGAGGCGGTTCCGTTTTCAGGTTTCGAGATAAGGGAAGTAGCTTATATTGATTGGAAATATATACAGACTTTTTGGGATATAGAGCCTGCATGGCAAAACCATATTCCAACCATTCAAAGGGCTATGGACAGGCAAAAGGTAATAGCCGCCTTTGCAGATGATCAAATGGTGGGGTACCTTGTATATGATACCTTTAACGGAAGGACTAAACAGTTTGCCGTTAAACAGGATTTCAGAAGAAAAGGTATAGGCCATGCCCTTATGGCGACAGCTTCTAACGCTTTGGGTAAAGTTGCCCTTATCAATTATGATGATAACGATAAGGGGGCGAAGTCATTTTTTAACGCCTTGGGTTTAAAACCTAATTACCGACTTATTGAAATGGTATATATTTACTCTTAACTTTGCAAACACACTAAAATTTTAAGCATGAAAAAACTATTGTATATCACATCGCTATTAATTGCACTTGTTTCCTGCCAGGCACAGAAGAAAGACGGAACAGAACTGCTTTCGCCTACAGAGTTTGCCCATAAGGTAGAAACGGAAAAAGGTCAGCTTATTGATGTACGTACTCCGGGAGAATACAAATCGGGTTATATAGACGGAGCTGTTAATATCCATCTTTATGACAAGGACTTTGAACAGCGTATCGATAAACTGGATAAAGATGAAACGGTATATGTGTACTGCAAAGCCGGAGGACGTAGTGCTGAAGCGGTTGAAATAATGCACGAAAAAGGCTTTAAGCACATTGTAGAGCTTGATGGTGGTATGGATGCCTGGAATGAGGCAGGAGAGCCGGTAAAGAAATAATTAGCCTATAAAGAAAATAAGATAGCAGAAAAATGCTATTGCCATACATAAAGGTGAATAATAACGGGTGTCGTTCTTAGCAAAGAGGGTACCCGTTGTTTTTTTAAAGAAGCCTATGTATTTAAAATCGCCAATAGCCCTTAATGAGAATATAATACCAATAATGAGTGTGGCATATTTAAAAAAGTTCAATTCCACATAAGCTTTAAAAATATCAAGGTTGCCTATCATTATAAAGGCGAATATACCCAGCCCGGCAGCAACAGCAAGCGTCACTAAAGGTCGGGGTTCAAAGACTTTTTTATCTTCTATTACAGGTATTACAGCATTAGTGCCGCGTGTGCCTCCCATAGCCCAATACACATGTAAAAACGACAGGAATATAAATATGGAAGTATTTATTAAAACAGGAAAAATCATTACGGTTTAGTTTAGTTTCTATAAAGTTACCGATTTTAAATCGTAATGATTTTTGAATAGTATTAAAAATATGTTACTGTGCTAAAACATCATGAATTTCTTCATGTTTGTCAAACATTTTTTTAGCAAAAGGGCATAATGGGATTATTTTGCTGTTGTTGTTTCGGGCAAATGTAACGGCCTCGTCCAATAGTTTTTTACCTATACCTTTAAAGTCAGGGTTGCCTATGGTGTGTTCGATAATAAATTTATCTCCTGCCCATACATAGGTCATTATACCGGCCTGGACATCGCCTTCTATAGCTTTAAAGTGGCCTTTTTTGCCATCATCATAATGTTTTATTTCCATGGGGTTAGTGTTTTGGTTTAAAGTTAGTGTTTTGTGGAGGCAGGGGGACAAAACCTGTTTCTCCTTCTATTTTAGGGAAGGTTTGGTCCAGCCATCTTTGCTTGGCATCTTCAATAAGTTCGTATGATGTTGCCACAAAATTCCAGTATATATGCCTTGGCTCAGGGAAAGGTTCTCCGCCAAAAATATATACAGTACTGTTTTCATTAATGGTGAATTCGCAAAGTGAGGCTTCTTTGGCTACCAATAACTGTTTTGGTTCAAAAGTATTTCCGTCACTTTCAATACTCCCTTCCAGTATGTATAATCCGCTTTCGCCATACAGGTTTTTACCTATGCTAAGCTTTTGTTTTGTTTTACTTTTAATTTCTATGAAATACAGTTTGCTGTAAACCGGTACGGGCGATTTTTTACCGAAAGCCTCTCCGGCAATCAGTTTAAAATTAACACTATCTTCTTGCCAGGCAGGTAGCTGATTTTCTTCTACATGAACGAAAGACGGATCCATTTGCTCAAATTCCTTTGGTAGGGCTACCCAAATCTGTAATCCGTGAAGGCTTTTATCAGAATGTCTCAGGTGGTCAGGAGTGCGTTCAGAATGGACTATCCCTTTTCCGGCAGTCATCCAGTTGACCTGTCCCGGTTTTATTTCCACCTCAGACCCCAAACTGTCCTTGTGCATAATGCTGCCTTCAAACAGATAGGTTAGGGTAGAAAGCCCAATGTGTGGATGCGGACCCACATCCATATTTTCGTTGTCCTTAAGAGCAACAGGCCCCATGTGGTCTATAAAAGCAAACGGCCCTACTGTCCTCTTGTCCTTAAAAGGTAAAAGCCTTCCAACTAAAAAGTTACCTATGTCGCTGGGACGTTCTTCTATAATCAGATTAATGTTTGACATGATGAAGTTTTAAAAGGTTTAAATTACGAATAATTGTCTTACAAAAACGAATTATGTTATTCTAATGTAATAAACATGGAAGACCGAACTTCGTTTACAATATTGCGGGTTTTATGTCCCTTGCCTTCAGTGTCTTCCACTAACAGGATATCTCCGCCCTTAAAGTATCTTTTTTCGCCCAATGAGGTTTCTATTTCAATCGTACCATCTATAAGGATAATGTACTGCCTGTTTGGAGCGTTATGGAAATCATAATCGTAGGTTGGTGCAACCTTTCTAAACTGAACCGTGCCTGCCTTTTGTGCTTCCGAAAGGAAACCTATTTCTCCGGCATCGTTTAAAGTAACGGAGACAGATTCAAAATGACTGTCTCCGTTAGCATCAGTGTGTATTCGTGTTATATTAAAAGCTTCCATCAGGCAAAATTTGTATTAAGCCATTCGGCAGTAAGATCAATGTCGTTTTGGGTAAGGTTGTGCCCTGTAAGCAAATCATGATGCTCTACAGTAAAACCTAACTCGTTTAATTTGTCCAGATACTCTGCCGTTTCGTTTGGATTAATGGTAGGATCCAGCCTTCCCGAACTGAAAAATACAGGTACACCGGTATCGGTGCCAATGGATTTTACTTCTTTAAACGGCTGCATAGGTCTATATAGAATAGCTCCTGCCAAAAACTCAGGATACTTAATTAATGTTGATCCTGCAATATTGGCTCCGTTAGAGTAGCCCAAAGCAATAAGTCTGGTAATGTCAAACTCTTCTTTATTGGCTATAGATTCTATGAAGGATACCATCTCATCGGTACGAAAATCAAGGTCTTTTTCATCAAACACTCCCATGCCAAGGCGTTTAAAAAAGCGCGGCATACCATGTTCGCTTACATTTCCCCTAAGACTAAGAATATTAAAACGGTCTCCAAAATCTTTAGCCAAAGGGATAAGGTCTTTCTCGTTGCCACCGGTGCCGTGCAGCAGCAATAGTGTATAGGCTGCTGCATTTCCGGATGACTGATATATATATTTTAACGGTTCAAATTTCATTTTTAAAAAGTATTAGTTAATAGGTGCTAAATGAGCTTCAAGTTCACTTCTGCGTGATTCATATTGTTCCGGTAACTTAAGGCCTTTGCCTAAGTCTTCAAGTTTCTCGTCTACTGTAAACCCAGGGTTATCGGTAGCAATTTCAAACAATACTCCTCCCGGTTCCCTAAAGTATAAAGAGTGGAAGTAGTTACGGTCTATTTGCGGGGTAATGTTAAGTCCGGCTGTAAATACTTTCTCTCTGAACTTCATTAAGGTTTCATCGTCTTTTACCCTAAAGGCAACATGGTGAACAGTACCATTTGCAACATGTCCGCGTTTTTCTTCTTTCAGTTCAACAATGTCAACTATAGCAGCGTTCTCTACAGCATCGGTAATAAAACGATAGCGATTAACATCCTGACTTACCAGTTTATAACCGAATATTTCGGTCAATACGGCTGCTGTACCTGTCATGTTGTTTAAAGTAAGGGTTACGTTATGGAACCCTCTGGTAGCAATATCGGCTTTAACTTCGTCGGTTTCCCAAGGTTTGCGATCATCATGAGTGGCCGATTCTATAAGTTCCAGTTTTAATCCGTCAGGATCCAGGAAGGTTAAATACCTTTCCCCAAACCTTTCGGCAGGTTTGTTATAGATTACATTGTATCTTTCAAAGCGTTCTACCCATTTTTCAAGGCTTCCCTTAGGTACTGAGTAACCAATCTCTGTTGCCATACCCGAACCTCTTCGTCCCTGTGGTATACCTGCTCCCCAAGGGAAGAATGTTAGTATAGTACCGGCACTACCTATCTCGTCTCCAAAATAAAAGTGGTAAGTACCCGGGTCATCAAAGTTTACGGTTTTTTTGATGAAGCGTAAACCAAGAATTTTAGAATAAAAGTCAAAATTACGTTTGGCGTCTCCTGCTATCGCAGTAATATGATGTAAGCCTAATATTTTATTTTCCATGATATCTGTTTTTAATTGTTATGTAAAATTACGATTGGTTTAAAAGTTATGCATTGAACTGGGACAAGAAGTTAATTATCTCAGGGTCATTGTTTAAAGCTGCCTGGATTTCATTATATAATAATCCGCTTCCCCCACCGTAATGCTGAATGATTTTTGTTTTAGGGTTGTGTTTTGTAAAAAACGATCTTAGTGATATTTCGGTTTGTTCGTCAATTCCGCATCCTAACAATACAAGGTAAATACTGTTGTTTTTAAATAAAGTCATAGCCTCGTTTTCATCAGTAGTACCAAACCCGGTCCATAGTTCATTTTTATTAATGAGCCTTACAACCGTTTCCTTAATTTCAGGGTGTTTTCCTATATATAATATGTTTATCGTTTCCATTGTAATGCTGCTTTGATTTTACATTACAAAGTTCCGTTAAACAGTTACCCTGTGCATTGAACTGGGACAAGAAATGTATATTCTACAAAAGGCAGCCAATTGGCTGCCTTTTGTAGAATTATGTATGTAATATTATTTTCGGTCGTCTATAAACTCACCTGATTTGGTTGCTTCCTTTTCCTGATTGATAAAGTTAGGCATGGTTCCAAAAATATAATCCCAAAGCGGTGAAGATACCCCAAAGGCTTTGTCA
The DNA here is from genome assembly GCF_046000485.1 of Flavobacterium rhizophilum. Lineage (NCBI taxonomy): Bacteria > Pseudomonadati > Bacteroidota > Flavobacteriia > Flavobacteriales > Flavobacteriaceae > Flavobacterium > Flavobacterium rhizophilum. The sequence goes on along the minus strand of NZ_JBELQB010000002.1, from coordinate 27,546 downwards.
GGCTGCCTGTAATGGTGTACGGCATGGTGGTGCCATAATGTTTTAAGGAAATTGTTAGGCACCGTAAAAATATGTACGCTGTAATGAATACATAAATAGATAGTATACCCCATAAGGAAACCTGCCAGAAACCCAAAAACATAATCGCCCATCATGGCCCTGTATAAAAGAAAGAAAAAGGTAGCCAGTACAAGCGCAATAATAGGAGGCATGGCGAGCCTTTGTTTGTCTTTAGGATAATCATGGTGTACTCCGTGTACCTTGTAACTAAAGCTTTCGGTCGTAACCTCATGGTTATGGTCACCTTCTTTAATATGATATAGGTAACGGTGTACTATATATTCTATAAAGGTAAAAACAAACATCCCTGCAAAGAACAGTATTATGATTTGCGGAGTGGTAAAACCTTTTTCGATTATACCATAATATATTAATAAAGCCGATATAACGGTGAAAATAGTAAGAGGCATGGCGATATGGGTGCGTGTCAGTTTTTCCAGTAGCGGGTTTTTAAACAGCGTGGCACTGCCTTTATGTTTTGGTCTTGGGCGTCTTATTTTGGTTGATTCAGACATGGTTGTGATTTTTTTGATGGATTGATGATAAATGAACTTTGAACACACAAGTTACTAAATTTATCAATTTGTTTTATTCTTAAAAAGGTAAAAATGCCCCTGTTTGTAAACAGTTGCCTGTTGAAAACCCTTGTCACAGTTACTGTTTTTTCGTTTTAGTTTAATCATTTCTTAATGTGGCGGTAATGTGTATAGGTGTTTCGCTAATTAAGTTTGCTTTTTGAATAATGTATTTTTTAAGAGATGATAGGTTCCTATAAAAAAATTGTTGCAGCTGTGGTGGTACTGGCAGGTTCATTTACCATTATTTCATTTACCCGAAACACCAGTTCGGCACCTCCGGAGGTATTAAGCAATTATTTTTCGCAGTTCAACCTTTCGTTAGAAAAGCTTGATAAAACCACTAATGATTTCAGGTATGGTAAAACCAGCCTGGATTCGGTACAGTTAGCTTTAAAAAACACCCGTTTATCCTATAAAAAGGTTGAGTTCTTTTTAGCCTTTTATTATGCCGAATATATAAAGAGCCATATTAACGGAGCACCTTTAATGCATATTGAAAAAGAAGGTACGATGCCAAAGGTTGTTAGTCCTGAAGGATTACAGGTTTTGGACGAACTTGTTTTTTCTGATGAAGCAGAGGCAGAAAGAAATCAGATAGCTTCGTTGTCAAAAACCATAAAAATGAAGTATGCTGTATTATATAGCAGCATTACAGGTCAGGAATTCAACAACCAGTATAATGTTACTGCCATGAGACAGCAGCTTATAAGGGATTTTAGTATGGGAGTGACAGGTTTTGATACGCCGGGCTCACTAAACGGACTGGAAGAGGTACAATCTTCCTTTCAGGGGATGCTTGCTTTTTTTAAAGATAACTACAATGGTGATGCTGTAGCCAAAAGTAAAGTGATACAGCTGTTTGAGGAGGCTATAGCTTATTTGAATAATCCGGTTTCTTTTGAAGATTTTGACAGGCTTACTTTCCTTAAATCATATATAGATCCTTTGTATAAAAAACTGGGAGAGCTGGAAGGTACTGTTAATCCTGATTACCTGAAATATACATCGGGTTGGAATCCCGAGAGTACTTCTATTTTCGCTGCCGATTTTTTAAACCCGTATTATTTTACCGAGCTTAAAAAGGAAGATGATAGTAAAGAACTTAGAGAACTGGGTAAAACATTGTTTTATGATCCTGTAGTTAGTAATGAAGGGAAGTTAAGTTGTGCAAGCTGTCATAATCCGGATAAAGGCTTTACCGATGGTGTGCCAAAATCATTAAGCAATATACAGGGGAAAACGGTTTTACGTAATGCACCAACATTGCTAAATGCAGTGTATGCCGACAGATACTTTTATGACCTTAGGGCGTTTAGCCTGGAACAGCAGGCAGAGCATGTTATTTTTAATCATGACGAATTCAATACAGCTTATAGTGATATCCTTAATAAGCTTAAAGCTGATAAGACTTATGCCGATAAATTTAAAACTGTATTTGGTAAAAATGCTGTAACGAGAGAGAATTTTTCAAAGGCCTTGGTTTCTTATGTAATGTCACTACAGTCGTTTAGTAGTCCGTTTGATAAATACATAAGGGGAGAACAGGCAGATATACCTGCCGAGGTAAAGAGAGGTTTTAACCTGTTTGCAGGAAAAGCAAATTGTGCTACCTGTCACTTTATGCCAACCTTTAGCGGACTGGTACCTCCTTTTTATAACGAGAACGAAAGTGAGATACTTGGGGTGCTGGACGACCCTAAAAAAACACCAAGGCTGGATATGGATATGGGAAGGAATGATAACAAAATACAATCAGAGCAGGCGTGGATATACGAACGTTCCTTTAAAACTACAACTGTAAGGAATATAGAAGTTACAGGTCCTTATTTTCATAACGGGGCATACAGCACCCTTGAAGAAGTTATTGATTTTTATGATAACGGGGGAGGAGAAGGAGTAGGGCTTGGAGTAAGCAATCAAACCCTGTCGCCCGATGCCTTAAATCTAACCGATGAGGAAAAAAGTGACCTTATTGCCTTCCTGAAATCACTTACTGATTTATCATCAGCCAGATAGATATGGTGCAGTTTACATTAAGTAAACATATCCACGATATTTCATTTTATAATTAATTGTTATTTAAACTAGGTAACACTAGTTTAAATAAACCTTAAAAGTGAATTGAGGTAAAGGAAACATGCTTGAAGTAGTTTCGCAGAGTAAAAACAAAAACTATATAAACAGCATGAAAAAAAGTTTACTTTCCCTTTGTTTACTGTTCTCTCTATGGAGTTTTGCAGTAATCAATTTTAATGTAGGGTCTATCTCTGCGTCAGCCCCGGCTTCTGCACCCGAAGCTAAGGCAACTCCAGCTAAAAAAGAAGTTGCTGCTAAAAAATCTACAGTTGTAAAATCTGCTGCTATGCTACCTCCTTTAACGCCTGCAAACTATCCTCTTTCTAAAGATTCAGAATGGGCTTATTTTGACTTAGGTACAAGCCTTGATGCCACTACGTGGGCAGAAACTGGCTATGATGTTTCTGCATGGGCTACAGGTCAGGCTCCGCTTGGATATGGTGACCCTACAAAAACAGTTATATCTTATGGTCCTGATTCAGGTAACAAATACATTACAAGTTACTTTGTGAGAGACTTAAACGTAACCCTTGCTGAAGTTGCCGATATGGTAGAATTCGGTATCAGAAGAGATGATGGTGTTATCGTATATGTTAACGGTGTTGAGGTAATTAGAGATAACATGCCTGCAGGTGATGTTAACTACCTTACTCATTCATCAGGTATCGTTGATGGTGCTGATGAGAAAAGATTCCAGGTATTCCACCTTTCTAAAACTATCTTTAATGAAGGTGTGAACAGAATTGCAGTTGAAATGCACAACCGTGACGGACAGAGTTCTGACCTTGGTTTTGATATGTATATTAAAGATGCTCCTGCTGATTTCGTTTGTGAAGAAGGTCACATAGGATGTTTTACGTCTATCGACCCAACTGCTCAAACTCCTAATTTAATTATACCTACAGAGCATAAATTCCAGTTATTATTCAAACAGGGAGATGCTTATATGGATGGTTCAGGTAACGTACCGGGTAACCACGATTTTACAGGTTATATTCCTGTTGAAGGTAGTAGTGAGCAAGGTTACCTTTCGGTAAACCACGAAAACAACCCTGGTGGTGTATCTATTGTAGATATGCACCTTGATACTGATACTAATCTTTGGGTTATTGACAACTCTCAACCTGTTGAATTCCAAAATGATGATCTTGTAACTACTATAAGAAACTGTTCGGGTGGTGTTACTCCATGGGGAACTATAATCACAGCAGAAGAAAATACTTCTGGCGGTGATGCTAACTCTGACGGATATCAGGATGTGGGATGGTTAGTAGAAATTGATCCTGTAACTGCATCTGTAATGGAATATGGTAATGGTAAGCAGGAAAAACTTTGGGCTATGGGTAGAATGAACCATGAAAATGTTGTGGTTTCTGCTGACGGAACAACTGCTTACTATGGTGAAGATGGTGGTACAAACTGTGTTTACAAGTTTGTTGCCGATACTCCTGGTGATCTCACTTCGGGTACTGTATATGTACTTTCTTTAGATACAGCTCTTTCAAGTGACGAGCCTACTTCAAGTACTGCTACATGGATTGAAGTTGCTAATGAGACTGAGGAAGACAGAAACAACTTAACAGCTAATGCTGCTGCCGCAGGAGGAACAGCTTTCTCGGGTGTTGAAGACTGCGAAATAAGCCCTATAGACGGTAAAGTTTATTTTACTGCAAAAGGTTTAGACCGTGTATACCGCTTTACAGATAACGGTGAAACTATTTCTGATTTTGAAACTTTTGTAGGAGGTATGTCTTACGAAATTGAAACTGCTAACGGAGTTGTTACAGAACAATGGGGTGATGGTAATGATAACCTTACTTTTGATGATAAAGGTAACCTTTGGGTACTTCAGGATGGTGGATTAAACTACATATGGGTAATCCGTCCTAACCACTCTCAGGGAGCTCCACAGGTGCTACTACACTCTTCTATGCCTGCAGGTTCTGAGCCAACAGGTTTAACATTTACTCCTGATTTTAAATATGGTTTCTTCTCTGTACAACACCCTAACGGTGGTAATACACCTCAGGTTGATGCTACTTTTGGTGAGGTAAACCTTAATGCTTCTGCTTCTGTTGTTATTGCTAACAGATCTCAGCTTGGTATCCAGGCTCCTGTTGCAGATTTCTCTGCTAACGAAGTAACTGTTGAAGAAGGTGAGGTAGTAACCTTTACTGACCTTAGTACAAACAACCCAACTTCTTGGATGTGGACATTTGAAGGTGGTGAGCCTGCCACATCTACAGATGCCAGCCCTGTAGTAACTTATGCTGAAGCCGGTACTTACAACGTAACTCTGGTTTCTACTAACGTAGCTGGAGATAGTGAAGCAGAGCTTAAACAAGAATACATTATTGTAGAAGAAGCTTTAGGTATAGATACTCCAAACCAACTTAAAGATATCGTTAGCCTTTATCCTAACCCAACAAAAGGTCAGGTTATTTTAGAACTTAACGATGAGGCAGGTAAAAATGTACTTGTAGAAGTATATGATATGCTAGGAAGAAAAGTGGTTGTAAAAGAGACTCAGTCTCTTGGAGGAACTCAAAAAATCGACTTAAACCTTACTCAGTTAAACGGTGAGCAGGTACTTATCATCAATGTTAAAGTTGGTGAGAAAACAGGTACTTACAAAATGATAAAAGTAAACTAATACTTTTTTCACAATATAATACAGGACCGGCAAAATGCTGTCGGTCTTTTTTCAGTTTTACACATATGAAAGGAAGATTTATAGCAGCGTTACTTTTTATAGCAGGTAGTTTTGCAGCAAAAGCACAATATGCCGATCCTATTAATATACCCGTTTATTACAGCGTTGAAGAGGCTATGGCCGATAAAAAGGCAAAACAGTTAAACCTTAGGGATCAAAAACTATTTTATGTGCCAAAAGATTTAAGTAAGCTAAAGCATTTAGAGTTCTTAAACCTTATGAGGAATAATTTAGAGTACTGGGATAAGGAGATTTTTACCCTTAAAGAATTGGAGATACTTAACTTTAAACTAAATGGAATAAAGTATGTACCCGGGGATATTGCCAATCTTAAAAAGCTTATACGTGTTGATTTTTCAGACAACAGCATATCTTATCTTCCGCAGGAAATAAAAGCCCTTACTAAATTACAATACCTCCACCTTTCATTTAATTTGCTTATCTCGATACCCGAGGATATTGGTAACTGTAAAGATCTTGAGGTATTAGAACTGGATAATAATCAGTTAAGTTACCTGCCTCAAAATATCACTAAACTTAAAAAACTGAAAAACCTACAGTTGGGATTTAATCAGTTTCATGAGTTTGACGGTAGTTGGCTAAACTTTCCTAATCTCGAAATCCTAAATATGGAATCTAACAGTATTAGTTATCTTCCCCAGGAAATAGAGAAACAAAAAAAGCTACGTACTTTAATGCTTGCCAATAACAAACTGGAAGTATTGCCACAGGGTATTACCAACCTTAAAGAATTAAGGCTTTTATCACTAGCTAACAATAAATTAAAAACATTACCGGAAGGCATTGAAAACCTAACGGAACTTAAAACACTTCTACTTACCGGTAACCCAATAAGTAATTCTGAAAAAGAAAGAATTAAAAAGGCTTTACCGGACTGCAAAGTCTATTTCTGATAGGTTATCTTAAATAGGTGTATACTATTTTACGTTAAAAAGCGGCTTTTTAAAGTCGCTTTTTTTGTTTTTATTGGTTATCTTTAGTAAGGTTAACTGTTTGATAATTAAAACATTTTGGTTTATGAAGATGAAAATACTCTTTGTCCCCCTTGTTTTTTTACTTTTTGTGTTTAATGTCCGTTCTCAGGAGGAGGAGAGCGGCAGGTTTCAAAGGTTAGGCATTTCACTAAGCCATGCCAATATTTCAAGTGGATTAAAGGATGCCGAAAATAAATGGATATCATTACCGGCCTGGGGTATTGATTATGATTACTGGTTTAATGAAAAATGGGGACTGGGTATGCATGTGGATATTATAGTGGAAAAATTTACAGTAGAGGAAAATCTTGGCGACGACAGCGTTTTGGAACGAAGCTTTCCTATTGCTCCCGCAATAATGGGACTGCATAAATTTGGTCGTCATCATACCCTTATGTTTGGAGCGGGTGTAGAACTTGAAAAAGAAGAGAACCTATTTTTAAACAGGCTGGGATATGAATACGGTCTTGAGATTTCAGAGAAATGGGAAGTGGGTTTTTCCCTTAACTATGATTTCCGTTGGAATGCTTATGATAGTTACATTATAGGTATAGGTGTAAGCAGAGTTTTCAGGTAATGAAAAGCATACATTCAGCAAGGCAGCTTTTTAAGCTGCTTTTTTTGTTGTGTAACAAAAGCTACTGACTGGCTTGTAAGCATTTTGTTGTTTTGCATAAAAAAGAACAAACGATGGATTGGATTTTAGAACCGTGGCCATGGTATGTGGCCGGACCGTTAATTACGCTAACAATGGCGTTACTTTTATTTCTAGGAAAAAATTTTGGAATGTCGTCTAACCTGCGTACACTTTGTACTATGTGTGGTGCCGGTAGTACCTGCGATTTCTTTTGTTTTGACTGGCGATCACAAAAATGGAACCTTCTTATTATGACTGGGGCTGTTTTAGGGGGCTTTATAGCTTTCAATTTCCTGTCGGTTAATCAGGTGCCTCAGCTAAATGATGAGGTAGTAATACAACTACATACACTGGGCTTTGAAAGTGCAGGTAAGACCTATGTACCTACCGAACTTTTTGGAGCAGAGGCTTTCACTTCGGTTAAAACAATAATGGTGCTTATTGTCGGAGGATTTTTAGTAGGTTTTGGAGCACGATATGCCGGAGGATGTACTTCGGGGCATGCCATTTCGGGGTTAAGTAATCTTCAGTTGCCTTCATTTATAGCTGTTGTTGGCTTTTTTGTAGGTGGACTTATTATGGTTCACCTGTTATTCCCATTAATTTTTTAAAGGTTTAAGAGTATGAGAAATATAGTTTTTTTAGTTGTAGGAATATTTTTCGGGATAGTGATGTTTAAATCAGAAGCCGCTTCGTGGTTTCGTATTTACGAGATGTTTCAGTTCAAATCGTTCCATATGTATGGTATAATAGGTTCGGCATTAATGCTGGGAGTGCTGTTGATTCAGATTATTAAAAGAAAGAGATTAAAAGATATGTCTGGCAATCCTATAATTATTCCGCCTAAAGAGAGGAGTTTTTCGAGGTATATGCTTGGTGGAATCCTTTTTGGGTTAGGTTGGGCTTTGGCAGGAGCCTGTCCGGGGCCTATGTTTGTACTGGCAGGAGCCGGTTTTTACCCTATACTTATTGTTATTGCAGGGGCCATTGCAGGTACTTGGGTGTACGGACTTATTAAAGATAAGCTGCCGCATTAATTTGTATATTTAACTAATTAACCTTATGGAATTAAACATGGAAGAGCTGATAAAACAGGCCTATGGATCGGTATTTGAAGAAGCATTGATAAAAGAGATTGCCGAGGTGTCTACCCTTGTAGAGTTTGAAGAGGGGGACAAACTTATAGATATTGGCGAATACATCCGAAGGATGCCTTTATTGCTTACAGGTGCAATCAAAATATTAAGAGAAGACAGGGACGAGGGCGACTTATTACTTTACTTTCTTGAAAAAGGGGATACCTGTGCCATGACACTTGCCTGTTGCATGGGTGATACCCGAAGCGAAATAAGGGCTATTGCCGAAAATAGCGGTTCACTTGCCATGATTCCCGTGAATAAGATGGAAGAATGGCTTGGCAAGTATAAAAGCTGGCGCAACTTTGTATTTACCAGTTACAATAAACGACTTAGTGAAATGCTAAATGCGGTAGATAATCTTGCCTTTATGAAAATGGACGAGCGTTTACTTAACTACCTTAATGAAAAAGCCAAGGTGAACAATTCCGACATTATAAACAATACTCATCAGGAGATTGCCTACGAGCTTAATACTTCGAGAGTGGTGGTTTCAAGGCTTTTAAAAGCTTTTGAGAATGAGGGTAAAATCAAGCTGAACAGAAATAATATTGTTCTTTTAAATAAATAGACGCAGTGTAACTTTTGTTACTGCACGGCTTTTAAACGAGCATTAATTTAGCCTGAAATTATTAAAGCATACACTTATGGATGTAACAATGGTTTCAGGCTATTTTATGGCCCTCTTGGTAGGGGTTTCCCTGGGATTAATAGGGAGTGGAGGCTCTATATTAACGGTACCTATACTGGTTTATATACTTACAGTAAACCCTGTGCTGGCAACAGCTTACTCATTATTTGTAGTGGGAAGTACGGCATTTGTTGGGGGACTTAGAAATGCTTTTCAGAAAAATGTAGACTTTTCCATAGTATGGGTGTTTGGTATTCCGTCGTTAATAGCGGCATACCTTGTTAGGGCATTTGTTATCCCTGCCATACCCGATGTGGTTTTTTCAGTTAGTTCCTTTATAATAACAAAATCTTTATTGTTAATGGTGCTCTTTGCCGTGGTAATGCTAACGGCATCGGTACGCATGATACGATCCGGACAAACTGGTACTCTTGCCGCTAATGTTGAGATTTCCTATACCAAACTGGTCGTTTTGGGCGTGTTTATAGGGGTTTTGGCAGGTGCGGTAGGTGCCGGGGGCGGATTCCTTATTATTCCTGCTTTGGTTTTTATAGCCCATATGCCTATGAAAAAGGCAGTTGGTACCTCACTTTTTATTATTGCCATACAATCTCTTGCAGGATTTATGGGGGATGTGGGGCAGGCAGAAATAAACTGGCCATTCCTGCTATTGTTTTCATTAATGTCGGTTATCGGGATATTTATCGGGATAGGCCTTTCCAAAAAAATACCTGGTGAAAGCCTTAAAAAGGGCTTTGGCTGGTTTGTCCTGGCAATGGGTATATATATATTAGTTAAAGAAATTTTTATGTAACTGATAATAAATGGGTTGTGTAACTTTTGTTACTGCGCATTATTTACAGTTAAAGTAATTTTGGAGTATAAATTAATAAAAGAATAAGCTATGTATTTTCAACATGTATATGATAAAACTTTAGCCCAGGCAAGCTACTTTATAGGTTGTCAGGCAAAAGGGGAGGCAATAGTAATAGATGCAAAAAGGGATATAGATACCTATCTTGAAATTGCCAAACAAAATAATATGACTATTACCCATATTGCTGAAACACATATTCATGCCGATTTCCTAACCGGTTCAAGAGAATTGGCAAAGGTAACCGGAGCTAAAATGTACCTGTCTGACGAAGGAGGTGAAGGCTGGCAGTATGAGTTTGACCATGTGGGGCTTAAAAATGGTGATGTAATTAAGGTAGGTAACCTTACACTGGAAGTTATTCATACACCGGGGCATACACCGGAGAGCATAAGCTTTCTGTTAACCGATCATCCTGCCACAAGCGAGTCTGTAATGCTATTTACCGGAGATTTTGTTTTTGTGGGTGATATAGGTAGGCCTGATTTGCTTGAAAAAGCAGCCGGACTCAAAGGTACTCAGGATGCGGGAGCTAAACAGATGTACAAATCGATAGAGAAGTTTGCTTCGTTACCTGAGTATATTCAGGTTTGGCCGGGGCATGGTGCCGGGTCGGCATGTGGTAAGGCTCTTGGAGCAGTACCTAGCTCTACGGTAGGATATGAAAAAATACGAAACTGGGCTTTTCAGTATAGTGATAATGAAAAAGGCTTTACAGATTATCTGCTAGCCGATCAGCCGGAACCGCCTAAGTATTTTGCCATGATGAAAAAGCTTAATAAAGTAGACAGACCATTACTTATTGAAGTACCTAAACATGCTAAGCTTTCTAAGGCAGAATTTTTAGATGCTTATGAGAAAGACATCAAAGTAATAGACACACGTAATAAGGTCGATTTTGCACAGGGGTTTATTCCGGGAAGTATAAACATACAAGGTAATAACTCATTTGCTACATGGTGCGGGTGGATGCTTAATTATGACGAGCAGTTTATACTGGTTGCCGATGAAGCGCAAATGGATGACCTTACAAGAAAACTGATGCGTATTGGTCTGGATAACATCTATGGCTTTGTAGATAACGTAAATGATTTTGGCTTTGAACTTGAAAAAGCGGATGTGATTGACATGGACGAGTTTAAAACGTATTTAGGTAAACCTGACGTTCAGGTTCTGGATGTGAGAGGAGCTTCCGAATATGAAACAGGTCATATGGAAGGTACAGAGAACCTTTTTGTGGGAACGTTAAAAGACAACCTTGATAAAATAGATAAAAACAAACAAGTGGTAATACACTGCCAGAGTGGAGACAGGGCTGCTATTGCAGCATCATTGCTTCATAAAAACGGAATAAAGGTTAAAAACTTTTGGGGAGGTATGGCAGAATGGAAAAAGAATAATAACCTAACATTGACTAAATAAGTAAGCGTATGAAAAATGTAAGGCAAAATGAATGGGAAGAGCTGATAGCTCAGGATCCGAATGCAGTTATACTGGATGTAAGAACAGAAGATGAGTGTGCTGACGGTACTATGCCTAATGCTGTTTGTATAAACTTTTTTGAGGCACAGCGTTTTTTTGAAGAAATAAAAAAAATGGATCGTGACAAAAACTATTACGTGTATTGCAGAAGTGGAAACAGAAGCGGAATGGCCTGCCAGACGATGGAAAGTTTGGGTTTTAAAAATACAATAAACCTTAACGGAGGTTTACTCCTTTGGAAAGGGGAGCTGGTATAAGAGTATTAAGTTATATTTTTATAATATTGTGATTAAATTGTGATTGATTTGAAAAGGCAGCTGTTAAGGCTGCCTTTTCTGTCTTTATTGTTATAATCCCTGTATTTAACTAAATAGTTAGGGCTTTTTTTTGTATTAAAAGTATATTTGCACCCAGTAATAAATCTTACAAAAATTTTGATTAGATTTATAGAATGTATCATAGGGACAGGGATTAATGAAACGTAAAAACAATAGGCTAAAAAATAATATAAGGGTATTACTGCCACTTCTACTGGTTTTTACCCAAGTCTTATTTTGTCAGGAAAATGACAGGCTTATTGTAAACAAGGCGACAGAGCTTTCTTTTTACAGTCCTGATGAGTGCCTCAAGATGACTCAACATCTTTTGAAAAAAGCCGAAACAGCTCCTCAATTTGCAAAGGTATATCTTATAGAAGCAGATGCGTACAGGGTTAAGGGAGAATACAGCAAGTGTGCCAAAAGTGTTTTTAATGCTAATCAGTATCGTGAAAAGATAAACGACTCTCTTAAGGCCGAGATACTTTTCAGGCAAATATTTTTAGCCAGAACACTACGTCTTTATAACCAGTTTGATAACTATGCTGCCAGTCTTACCGATTTGTCTGAGAATCAGGATAAGGCCTCACTGTCTACACTTATCACTATTAAACTGGATATTGAGAAAGCTTTTATTCTTTTTGGTAAAAATGAATATACTAAAGCACTTGATGTTTTAAATACCCTTGAGAAAAATTATTTTCATGAAATAGAGGCATATTCCTACCTCGATAAATTTTATCTGGTAAAAGCTATCGCTTACAAGGGGCTTAAGGAGTATGAAAAAAGTAATGACTATTATATAAAGGCTACAAATGATTACTTAAAAAATCATTCTAAAACGAACAGGCTTGTTGAAATTGCGTTGACAAAAGGACAGGCAGAGCTTCAGTTTTATAATAAAGATTATGAAAAGTCTATTGAGAACTTAGCGATAGCTCTTGAAAAAGCCGAAAAGTTGGAAAACATTTATTTACTTGAGGATATCAATAACCTTTTGGCTTTAAACTATCTTGCCCTTAATGATAAGGAAAACCATAACCTGTACAATAAAGCTTTTTTAAGTTATAACCGAAAAGTATACGATATGGAAATCACTTCGGTTAATGAATGTTATAACCTTATAGGAGAACAGCAGGCTATTAATTATGCATCCCGGGAAAACAGCCTCAAGCTATATGTGTATAGTGCACTGGGAGTATTGTTCTTAATACTGCTTTTAGGTAACCTGTTGTATTTTTCAAACAGGGCACAAAAGAAAAGGTTAAAGGAAATTATAGGTTATCTGGAAGTAACTAATAAACTACTGGTAGAGTCGACCGACAAGGTAAAGAAAATGACTCCCAAAAAACTTTCTATCCCTACCGAAACCGAACAGAATATACTGGCAAGCCTTAAAAAGTTTGAAGGGACAACCAAGTTTACCAATAAGGATATGTCGCTCGCAACACTCGCGGCCCAGCTGGATATTAATACAAAATACCTTTCGGAAATAATCAATAAGCATTATAACGATAATTTTAATACTTATATAAATAAGCTCCGTATAAACTATATAATTGAGAAACTTAAAAATGAGCCGGAATATCTTAATTATAAAATCAGTTATCTGGCAGAGGAGAGTGGATTCTCATCGCATAGTAGTTTTGCAACAGTGTTCAAATCGATTACAGGTATTGCCCCAACGGTTTTTATAGATTTACTGGGTAAGGAAATACATAATAAGAAAGCTTAATATGTTAGTTGTTTTAAAAAGAGTACTGATAATGTTGGCGCTTATAGTAATAAGTGCTGTATCGGCTTTTGCCCAACAGTCACAAAAAATAGACAGCATAGTACAGGCTAACAGACTTACCATTTATAAAAACCCCGATGAGACCATACGAATAGGTGATTCCATTTATGAAGCCAGTAAAAGTTCGGGCGATAAAATCAGGGGACTTATACTCATCTCAAATGCCTATTCTTCTAAAAGGGATTATCAGCAGGCATTAAAATATTGTCTTAGGGCCGATAGTATTTCCAAAAAACTGGATGAGCCTAATTTAAAGGCTAATCTTTTAAACAGTATTGCGGTAATCTATCAGCAGTTAAAGGTATATGATAAGGCTATGGATTACCTGGACGAAAATGACAGGTATATGGATAATCATCCGGTTCAGGATTCAATATACCTTAGGGCAACAAATAATGTGGTTAGAGGTCTTATTTATAAAGAAGACCTGAGTTGCGAGCTGGCCATTCCGTTTTTTAACAAAGCTCTTGAACAATATAAAAAGCTTAACACGGCTAATGAACAACCAAATATTAGTATCACATTATATAACAGGGCTTATTGCTTTTTGGCTTTGGAGCATTATGAGGAGGCAAAGGAAAGTTTTGAACTTTCTATAGTATATGCCGAAAATACAAATGCAAAAAGCCTTAAAGCTTTTTCATTAAAAGGCTTGTCTGAAGTATATACCCATGAGAAAGAATACCAGAAAGCAATAGATGTTTTAAAAGAAGCCTTTCTGTTAGCAGAAGATGTGGGAGACCTCATATTGAACAGGGGGATTTATAGTGCACTTGCCGATAATTATCTTGCAGTAAATAACTGGGAAAAATATCAGGAATACCGTAAACTCTTTCTTGAAAACCAATACATAATTAAGGAGTCGGAGAGAAGATCTATTAGTGATTCCATAGATGAACTTACTGAAAATTATGCTCAGAAAACAGCTGAACTTACCAATAGATATTATATATATACAGGTGTAATAATACTACTTATTTTACTTGCTGTTTTTGTTGTTTTACGCTATCATAAAAAAGCTAAAAAATCATTAAACAACCTTAAATTAAGGTTTGAAGAGGTTAAAAAAGCCCGAAAAGGGATGGGTATCCTGTAAAGTCTTATTTTTTAGTTAAACATCTGTTTTTCAAAGCTTTAATTCTTTATTTTTACTTTATAAATTACTGAATTCTAAAAGGATACTATTATAATAGTGTTTTCTTTTTGTTAATATTTGTTTACGTGATTAACACTAGCTATTAACTATCTAAACACTATTAACTATGAAGCAAAAACTACTAATAACGTTACGGTTATTATTGGTTAAGTTCCCGAAACTATTCTCGGGGGTTTTCCATCCGGTAGTTCCAAAAAACAATTTTGGGAAAGTATCCCTTTTGATGTTTTTTGTTCTTTTTGCCATTAATGCAAATGCGCAATTAGCTACCGAAGATTTTGAAAGTGGTATACCTGCAGCTTGGGGACAGGCAAACAACACAGTGGGTACCTCTACTTTTGGTATTTCTACAGACGGATACAATTCAAGCACAGGAGCTGCTTTTATTGATCCAACTACAGAGAACATTGGTGCGGGTAACACTGCACAATATTATTTGGTAACACCATTGGTTACCGTTCCTGCAAATGGTGAGATTCGTTTTTTTACTAAGCAGGGTGATGCGGCAGAACATGGAAATGTTTATCAGGTAAAACTATCTACCGCGGGTCAAACCGATATTTCGGGCTTTACAACTACTTTAGCCACGTGGACAGAGAGTCAGATTTCTACAACTTATGAAGAGAAGGTTGTAACCATCCCGGGATCTATTGCTCCCGGTTTAAGTGTTTATATAGCTTTTGTTTTGGTTAACGACCAGCCGGGAGCTACACCGGATGCTGATACATGGTACCTTGATAATATAGGAGTACAATCAGCTGAGGTATGTGATCCTGTTTTGGCTGCTGATTTTACGGTTACTTCTGTAACTACCGAAACGGCTGAACTTACATGGACACACCCAACGGCTACTAACTTTGAAATTCAGATTGTTGCCGATGGTGCTACACCGGGAACTGTAGGTACACCAACCGATAATACCTATTCGGCGGGTTCACTTACTGCAGAAACTGATTATGATGTATATATTAAAACAATATGTACAACTACAGAAAGTACATGGGCGGGTCCGTTTGACCTGACTACTTCTATTTTAGGTACATCTTGTGAGGCGCCTATTGTTATACCGGACGACGGTACTACATTTACGCTTTCTTCAAACCTTGATGCATTCGTAAATCCTGATTTAGTATATACTACTCCGGGTACCGACTGTGTACCTGCAGGAGTAACTCAAAACTACCTTAACGGTGATAAGGCATTTTTAACTTTTACACCTTCTGAGGATGGTTTACTTACCCTGTCGCAAACAACTTTGCCTTTTGCTTCGGGTACAGGGTGTTTTGGTAATGCAAACTCTGGTGTATTTGTTTATGAAAGCTGTGCCGATGTTGGCGTACAATGTATAGGTGGTACTATAACAACTGCTACGGCAACTCCGGCTTACGTTTCTAATTTATTTGTACAGGCGGGACAAACGTATGTAATTGTAATTTCTTCAGGTTATACTTCGGGTGCGAGTGTGTGTTTTGATTTCACAGCAGATTTTTCTACCTGTGCGCCACCAGCATCCTTTACATATTCTCATTTGTTACAAAATTCTGTTTCCTTCTCGTGGGATAACGCTGCTAACTTAGTTTCTAACTGGGAATATGCCGCAGTTCCTACGGGATCTCCTGCGCCTACTACAGGTCTTAATAGTACGACTACAAATACAGATAACGCACTAACCGGCTTGACTGCAGGTACTACTTACGATTTGTATGTACGCTCTGTATGTGGAGGTACTCCGGGTGAGTGGAGCAATCCGTACAAATTCACTACACAATGTGATATATTTGATACTCCTTATTCAACTGATTTTGCAGGTACATCGGGAACTGTGCCACAGGCCTGCTGGACATCTGTAGATGTTAATGCCGATGGTTTAAAATGGACATACCTTGGAGGTTATGCTACTTTACAAACCAATACATATGCTGATTTTAATAACGATATGCTTGTTACTCCGCAAATCAATTTTACAGGAGCACAAAAAAGACTTCGTTTTAAAGACAGGACTACAAATGGTGTTTCAAGTTATTCGATAAAAGTTTCCACAACAGGTATTGGCGTTGATGAGTTTACTACTGTTATTATGCCGGAAACCCAAATAACCAACACAGGTTTTGTGGAAAAGATAATTTATATCCCAACTACAGTAACGGGAGCGGTAAATATAGCATTCGTTGTAACTCCGGGTACAGGTAGTATCGCTACAAGAATCTCTATAGACGACGTGTTTATTGAAGACGTTCCCGCATGTCCGGATCCGCTTAACATAGCTGCTGCTGATATTACTACACAATCAGCTACATTATCATGGTCACAAGGTTTCCAGGAAACACAATGGGAAGTGATTGTACAGCCTACCGGTACAGCTGCACCTGCAGATACTGATTCGGGTGATCTTACTACAAATAATGTTGACTATCCTGTATCAGATCTTGAGCATTCTACACAATATGATGTATATGTAAGGGCTTACTGTAATGATACAGACCAAAGTAACTGGGTTGGTCCATACACATTTATTACAGAGTGCGGTATATTTGATACTCCTTACTTTGAAAACTTCAATACAGGAGATGCAGAGAATTCTCATAAATTCTGCTGGAGTATTCTTGATGCTAATGAAGATGGCGCACAGTGGGCTTTCAATACTACAGAGGCTGCAATACAGGGTAATCCGTTTTTTGGTACGCCGGTATTTGACGATTGGTTAATTTCTCCTGCTATCAATGTAGTTGGTACAAAAGAACTTAAATTCAAATACAGGGCTGCATTCTCTTTCTTTTTCCCTAATCCACGATTTGGGGTACAGGTATTAATGTCTACTACAGATACTGATCCTGCGAGTTTTACAGAGATTATGCCTTTAATGGAGTTCACTAATACTGATTATATAGAGAAATCACTTTACATCAATGCAAACGGTCCTGTTTACATTGCATTTAGGGTTCCGCCTACATTCTCAACAGTAGAGGGTACTTCGGTATTCCAACTGGAAGATGTAAGGATAGACGAAGCTCCGGCTTGTCCTATGCCTAACTATGGTGAACTAACAGCTTCAAACATAACTCAAACAGATGCTGTACTTGCCTGGACTCCTGGTTTCATGGAGACCGAATGGCAGGTAATCGTTCAGCAACAGGGAACAGGTGTTCCGGCTGATACTGATACTGGTGATCAAACCACTAACAATACTGCTTATCCGGCAGGTGGCTTATTGCCAAACACAACCTACGAATTTTACGTAAGAGCATATTGTAATGATACAGACCAGAGTGAGTGGGTAGGACCATACACCTTCACAACATTGTGTGAGGCATTTACTACTCCGTTCCTTGAAACTTTTGAACCAACATCAGAGTCTGAAGAATGTTGGAGATCTGTAAACGAAAACTCTGATTCATTTGCCTGGACGCTTGATGCTACATTAGATGCTTTTGAAGGGATTCATTCGGCAGGTATTTTCTCAGGTTCAAATGGTAATAATGATGACTACTTAATTTCACCAACCATTACGGTTACTGCAGGTCAGAGATTAAGATTCCAGTATAGAACATACAGTGAGTATTTTGAGGAAGATTTAGAGATAAGACTTTCTGTAAACGGTAACGAACTGTCTGAATTTACTACTGTACTTTATAATAGTGATGACGATCCAAACCCGATAAATAACCCATTTTGGAAGGAAATGATTTTTAACCTTCCTGCGGGTATAACGGGAGATATTAATATTGCATGGGTAATACCTCAAAAAGAGCCTAGTCCACTAGGATATAGAGGACAAACATTAATAATTGACAATGTAGTTATAGAAGATATCCCTACATGTGCGGCTCCAAATAACCTTGCGGTTAATTCTATTACAGATACATCTGTACAATTATCATGGAATACCAATGGTGATGAAACAGCTTGGGATATTTATGTACAACCGGCAGGTATGGATGCTCCCGTAGGAGATGGTGATCCTGAATACTTATCTACGGTTACTACTAACCCAACAACGGTTAACGGACTTACAGCTGCTTCTCAATACGAATACTATGTAAGGGCAGCATGTAGTGATACCGAAGAAAGCGAGTGGGTAGGGCCTTATGTGTTTACTACATTATGTCCTTTTGCTACAGCTTGTGAGTATACAGTTACACTTACTAATGATGCCGGAGGATTCTCCGGAGAGCTTCATATTATCCAAAATGAACTTGTTGTAGCTACTATTGATTTACCTGGTTCAGGTGCCGGTACTATTACTGTTCCTGTGTTCTTATGTGACGGAGTTGAATTCTCTGTTTACTGGGACGGTTTAGGGTCTTATGTTCCTGGTAGTAGCTCAAGTGCAGTAATTACAATAGCGCAGGGTGGTTCAACAATTTGGACAAGCCCGTCTCCGCTAGATCAAATGAATACTGTTCTTTACAATGGTTTTGCTTCATGTAGTACTGTTACCTGTCCGCAACCTACAGCACTTACTGTAAATGCAAACGGTGTCCTTTCATGGACAGCAGGAGGTAGCGAAACACAATGGGAAGTTTACCTTCAGCCATTAGATAACGGTACATTACCACAATCAGGTATTATTGTAGATACTAACTCTTACACACCAACGGCAGCCGACTTCAATATGCCTGAAGAAGGAACTTATGAGTTTTTTGTAAGAGCTGTATGTGGAGAAGGCGATGAGAGTTTCTGGTCTGGACCGCAGGAATTCGTTAGGAATGATTCTGCCGATACGGCACTTATTGTTCCTGTAAACGGTACTGAGACCTGTGAAGAATCAGTAAGTAAAATTAGCTTTATCAATGCTACAGTATCACCTGAGCCAATGACTTGTGCGGGTGCTAACGATGGAGATGTTTGGTTACAGTTTGATGCAGTTGCTAAAGTTCATACAATCAGTTTAACTAACTTCTCTGGTGAGTATTATTACAGTGGTGGTAACCCACCACACGCAAACGTAACAATGACACTTTACCATGTAAACGGTACTGCACTTGAAGAACTGGCTTGTTCTGAAAACAATGTTATTGTAGCAGCATATAGCTCTGAGCTTATAGTAGGTGATACTTATAAAGTGAGATTAACCCTTAACGGTACAGCTCCAAATGAGCATACTTTTGATGTTTGTATTACTACTCCACAGGATTTATGTGCTTTAGATGCTATTAATGGCGGATTTGAAACTCCTTCAGCAAGCTTTGGTATCAACAACTTCTACGATCAGCATGTAGTACCGGGATGGAGAAACAACCTTACAGAGGAAGATACATCTCTTTACAATGTAATATTCTTTAGTGATACTTTCGGTGTAATTGGTTATATTCCTTATGAAGGTGGTCAGTCTATCCAGTTAATGTCTCCAGATAGTTCTGAACCAACAAACCCGGATGATTTAGTTAATATTAAAGGTACATACCAGGACTTCGATAGTTCTGAGGTGGTAACTTACAACTATAGCTTTGCTCACCTTTCAAGGTCAGACGGTACGGTAGTACAACTGTATGCAGGTCCTCCTGCAGGTCCGTTTGAGCTTCTTGAAGAGCAGGCAGGTACAGTAACATGGGCAGTTTATGAAGGCGAGTATAACGTTCCTGCCGGACAGGATGTAACAAGATTCATATTCAGATCTAAAGATAACGCAATTGGTAACATCATTGATGCTGTAAGCATTACGGCAAATAACGAGATTGTTACAGAGCCTGTAACTTTAGACTGTACCGAAGATACCCTTATACTTGAGGCAAAAGGTGTAGGAGAGTGGAGTGCCGATGAAAATAACCCTACAGAGGTTGTATTTGAAGATGCTACAAACAGTACTACAAGTGTTAGTGGGCTTATAGCTTCGGGTGACTATACATTCTACTGGAATACACGTTACTGTGAAAACAGTGTAGTGATTGCTAATATCGCTGTAGATGATGTTCCTGAGGTAACCTCTCCGGTAGAGTACTGCCAGGGAGCAACTGCTGAGGCATTAACTGCTGCAGAGGTTGAAGGTTATACTTTAGCTTGGTATACGGTGCCGAATGAAGGTACTGCAGAAACTGAAGCACCTGTGCCTTCTACAGAGACTGTAGGTACAACGTCATACTATGTGGCTTATGTAAATGCTGAAGGTTGTGAAGGACAGAGAGCACAAATTGATGTTGTTATCAATGAGCCTGTTGCTGCTGTGGTTGAGTTTAGTTATGATTCTCCTTCATGTATCAATACTGGTGATGAGCTAATCCCGAATATCGGTACAGACTTTACTTTCGGTGGAACATTTACATCTGCAACGCTTACAGTAGATCCTGAAACAGGTATTGTAGATCTTACAACTGCTACCGAAGGTACTCATGAAATTGTGTACACTTTTGAGAACGATGTTGTAACCTGTACAGCTGCCGGTACATATACTGCTACCGTTGAGCTTGTAGGTGCAATTACTCCGGTAGTTGAATTTACATATAACAGCGTTTACTGCTATGACAGTGGAAACGTATTGCCTGAAACCGAAACAGGTTTCACAACCGGTGGTGTGTTTACTGCAGATGCAGGTCTTGTAATAGACCCTGTAACGGGTGAGATAGATACTATGGCTAGTACAGCCGGTACATATACGGTTACTTATACTATTGAGGCTGATGAGGCTACATGTAATGTAGGCGGAACTCATACTGCTACTTTAACTATTGTAGGAGATCTTTCGATAGGTATAGATCAGGAGTGCAGAGGCAGCAGCACCTGGCTGGTTGCTACTGCAGTAAACGGTACTTTTGGTAACGATGTGACTTATGTATGGAGAAATGAAGATGGTATAGCTGTAGGTTCAGACAGTGCTGAATTTAACGTGTCTGAATACTTTGCTTTAAACAGTACACTTGAACTTCCGTTAGGCTTTACCCTAACAGTAACTTCAGGTTCATGTACAGGCGAGGCGGCTTACACAGTACAAACAATGATGTGCCAGATACCACGTGGTATATCTCCAAACGGTGACGGAGATAACGATACGTTTGACTTGACTGACCTTGGGGTTAGTGAGATCGTTATCTTCAACCGTTATGGTAAGCAGGTATTCGAGCAAAGCAACGGATACACTAACCAGTGGCATGGTCAGGATAAAAAAGGTAACGACCTTCCTGATGGTACATATTTCTATAGCCTAACAAAATCTAACGGTGAGCAATTAACCGGTTGGGTTTATATAAGCAGGGAATATTAATATTTAGTAAAGGCAGCCTGTCTGTCTGTTTAAGACAGGCAGGCTTTTATTAATCTTCATTTCACATCGACACACTTCAATGAAAAGAATATATATAACAATGGCTATTGCTTTTGCCTCTGTATTTAGTGCAAAAGCGCAGCAGGATCCTCATTATACACAATACATGTATAATATGAATGTGGTAAACCCGGCTTACGCTGGGTCTAAGGAAGGTATTTCCGGAGGATTACTGTACAGGGCACAGTGGGTAGATATCGAAGGGGCTCCAAAAACAGGAACACTTTCATTACACAGCCCTGTGGGTAAAAATGTAGGTTTAGGGCTATCTGCCATAACCGATAAAATTGGTCCGGTAGAGGAAAATAATGTTTACGGTGATTTCTCTTATACACTTGATTTAGGAGGGGAGCACAAGTTAGCCTTGGGTTTAAAGGCAGGTCTTACTTTCCAGAATGTAGGATTGTTTAGCGATATTGGTGATGGATATGTACCGTCAACATCAGATGTTGCTTTTAAAGAAAATACAAGTAATACTTACTTTAACATAGGTACAGGTTTGTTCTATTATACAAATAAATATTACCTGGCTTTCTCGGTGCCAAACATGCTAAAAACAAAGCACCTTGATATTAGAGAAGACGGTAGCGAAAGACAGTTTGGATCTGAAGTTCAGCACTATTTCCTAACAGGAGGTTATGTGTTCGATTTATCGGCTAACACAAAAATGAAACCTTCTGCTATGCTTAAGTCGGCTTTCAATGCGCCTACTTCCCTTGATTTATCGTTAAACTTCCTGTTCTTCGATAAGTTTGAAATAGGTGGTACATACAGATTAGACGATTCGATTGGTGCTATGGTTAATTATGCTATTACACCAAGTATCAGGTTAGGTTATGCTTACGACCATGTAACGTCTGATCTTAATGTTACCACACCGGCATCACACGAGGTAATGCTTTTATTTGATTTGAACAAAAGGAAAAAAGTATCTGTATCACCAAGATTCTTCTAACCAGATAAATGAGACTCTTTTAATATGAAAAAAATATATATCGCAGCAGGGCTTTTAATGGCACTGTACGGAAATTCCCAAACTAAAGATACTCAGAAAGCAGATGCTCTTTATGAAAACTCAAGGTATACGGCTGCTATAGAAGAATATCTTGGTTTAGTTAACAAAAACAAGGCCGATGCTTATGTGTATAAGCAACTGGCAGACAGTTATTATTCTGTTTTTAATATGACCGAAGCTGCCACATGGTATGCAAAAGCTATTGAAGAGAAACAGGATGCCGAAACCTATTACAGATATGCGGTGGCTTTAAGGACACAGGGTAAATATGCCGAGGCTAACCGCCAGATGGATATGTTTGCATCAATGCTTCCTAACGATCAGAGAGCAAAGCTACATAAATCAAATCCGGATTATATTCCTGCATTAAATAAGCAAAACAAGTTTTTTGATGCTATAGAGGCAGATGTAAACAGTACAGATAAAAGTGATTTTGGAGCAGTATTGGCAAATGATAACACGCTTTATTTTGTAAGTACAAGAAACACTTCGGCTACTGATGATTACGGTCAGCCATACATAGACATATACAGTGCGGTGAGAAACGATAATGGTTCGTTCTCTGAGGCTGTTGCTGTAAATGAGCTGAATACACGATTTCATGATGGCCCTGTTGCCATTAGCGCCGACGGGAACACCATCTACTTTGCAAGAGATGGTCATGCAGATGGTAACTATGTTAAGGGCAGCAAAGTTAAGCTGGCACAAATTGGTTTGTACAAAGCAACTAAAACTGATGGTAAGTGGCAAAATATTACGGCACTGCCTTTTAACAGTACTGCTTATTCAGTAGGTAGCCCAAGCCTTAGTGCCGATGGTAAAACACTTTATTTTGCGTCAAACATGCCGGGCGGTCTTGGAGATACAGATATTTGGAAAGTAAGTGTAAATGGCGATGGTACTTATGGTACACCGGTGAATCTTGGTAAAGAGGTTAATACTCCGGGTAAGGAGAATTTCCCTTTTATTACTGATGATAATGTACTTTATTTTGCCTCAATTTCGCGTCCGGGATATGGCGGATTTGATATTTTTAAAGCTGATTTAAACAAAGGTGGAGAGGCAGTTAATTTAGGTAAACCTGTTAACAGTGAAAAAGATGATTTCTCTTTTAGCTTCAATACACAAAAAAATGTAGGATATTTTTCGTCAAATCGTAGTGGTGCAGACAATATTTACACTGCAATTCCAGTTTGTAGGGTAGAAGCGATTGCAACTGTTACAGATATAAAGACTGGTAAACTTCTGGCTGATGCCAAAGTAGCCATATTAGACAACCGTAATAATGTAATTGAAACAAAACAAACAGGTAGTAACGGTATTGCATCTTATGATGTGGATTGTGATACTGATTATATACTTGAGGTTTCAAAAACAGGGTATGACAGTGCAACATTTGCCATTGCAAAAACGCAGGAAAAACAGGTAGCGGTACCGGTAGTATTAAAGCCGGTTAACGAACTGATTAAGGAAACACATATTGAACTGGCCGATATTAACTTTGAATTCGGAAAGAGCAACATCACAAGAGAAGGAGCTCAGGAACTGGATAAGTTAGTAGAGATTATGAACGATTACCCTGATATGGTAATTTATGTAAAAGCTCATACTGATACAAAAGGTAGTGGTTCATACAACATGGCACTTTCTGAAAAGAGAGCACAGGCAACAGTTTCTTATGTAATTTCAAAAGGTATTAGTAAAGACCGTATTACAGGAAAAGGTTTTGGAGAGACAGAACCTAAGGTAAATTGCGGTGAAAACTGTACCGATAATCAGAACGCTGCGAACCGTCGTTCGGAGTTTTTGATTGTTAAGAAGTAGTATAACTACTGTTAAATAAAGATTGCAAAGGCGAAAATAGGTGGTTTTCAGATTTAAATCACCTATTTTTGCCGTTTTTAAAAAAGGCTTAAAGAAATGAAAAAGATTATTGCCTCGTGCCTGATGTTTCTGTCAGTATTTACTGCTTTTGCTCAGGACGAACCAAATGATTGTGTTAATGCAATTACAGTGTGTGGGAACGGCACATTTGCCTCAAATGCCAATGGTATAGGCGAGATTCAGGAAGTTACCGGGTGTGGTGGTTTTGAAAACAACTCTATCTGGATTAAAATCAATGTTGTACAGGCAGGAGAACTGGGTTTTGATTTAGTACCTGACGATGCTGATATTAATGTAGATTACGATTTTTGGGTTTATCCCGCTAATGCCGAATGTGGCGCTCTTGGTTTTCCTATACGTTGTTGTACTACAAACCCTCAAATGGCTGGTTTATTAAACAACCATACGGGAATTAACGGTAGTACATTAAATACGCAAACTGGCCCTGGAGCTGATGGTACAGGATATGTAACATGGCTTGATGTATTACCAGGACAATCCTATTATATTGTAATAGACAGGCCGGTAGGTGACGGAGGTTTTTCAATCAACTGGACAGGTACTGCAACTTTTGGAGGTGGGGCTTTCCCTCAGGCACCAGATGCAAACCAAATTGAAGAAGTAAGAACCTGTAGCAATAACCCTAATATTGGAGTTTTTGATTTAGGAGCTTTAAAGCCTCAAATAAACAGTGATACTACAAATAATACAATAGAGTTTTTTACCAGTGCTGCAAATGCGGTAGATGGTGCTTCTCCGTTAAGTGATATTATTTCAAATACATCTAACCCTCAGCAAATTTATGCTAAGGTTACCGATAATACTACAGGATGTTCTTCTATTACTGATTTTACAATAGCAGTATATCCTTTACCAAATATAACTGTGACCGCTTCACCTCAGGATGCCTGTCCGGGGGCTGATGTAACAGTAACTTTTACAGGTCCTGCAAATGCAAACTTCAATTATAATGTTGATGGCGGTGCGCCGCAATCGGCAACTCTGGATGCTAATGGTTCTTTCACCATAACTCAGGGTTATATGCAGGATACTACTTATACGCTTGAGGATGCTAACATAACAACTTCAGACGGTACTGTGGTATGTAGCCAGTCTTTATCCGCTTCTGTTACTATAAATGTAAACGACATGGAACAGTTGGTATTCACTACAAATGGGCCGATATGTTCGGGTGATGATGGTGTTATTACTTTAACAGGCCCTGCCGATGCTACAGTAAACTATACTGTAGATTCAAATCCTGTTCAGACTATTACTCTTGATACTACAGGTCAGGCTACAATAACATTACCTGCACTTACTGCTACTGCTGATTTTGAAATTATAGATGTAACAGATGCTCAGGCTCCGTTTTGTATAGTAACACTTAACGAAACTGGTACTTTAGAGGTGACAGGTGCTCCTGTATTAACAGAGCCTGAACCAATGCATGAATGTATAGACGGTAACACAGGTGTAGCTTCTTTTGATTTGGAAAGTAATAATGATACCATTACAGGTGGAGGAAGCTTTGTTGTGAGTTACCACATGTCTCAGGCAGATGCCGATAATGATACGGGTGCGATCGCATCTCCTTATGAAAGTGCGTTAGCAAACCAAACCCTTTTTGTAAGGGTAGAGCTAGGTAGTGGCGCTTCGTGTGTATCATTTACCACTATAGATCTTATTGCAACAAACGCCCCTACGGTAACAGCTCCGGCTGCGTTAGTGGTTTGTGATGATAATGCCGACGGATTAATGCAGTTTGATTTAACTTCAACTATTAATGTGATTACAGGGAATAATACCTCTTATCAGGTTTCGTTCTTTATTTCTCAAACAGATGCAGATGCAGATATTTCTGCAATAACAAACCCTGCAGCCTATACTAATACAATACCGGGAGGACAAACTATTTTCGCAAGAGTTGTTGATCCTGCTAATACTACATGTTATGCCACTACTTCTTTTGATTTAGTAGTTAATCCTTCACCACAGGTACCTCAGGTAATTACTGATTATGAGTTATGTGATTTTGATGGTGATAATGTAGAAATATTTGATCTTACTACAAGAGCTGCCGAAATCGGTTCGTTTACACTTAGTTACTATACTTCTCTGGCAGACGCGACTACTTCTACAAATCCTATTGCAGATCCTGTAAACTACCAGTCGGGTGGAGAGCCTGTTTATGTAAGATCTGAAAATGCTAACGGATGTTTTTCTGTTACTACCTTCAATACAGTTGTAAATATTTTACCGGTTATAAATAGCCCTGCTCCTGTATTTGCAGGATGTGAAGAAGTTAGTGGTCAGGCTGATTTTGTACTTCACAACCATGATACTGCTGTAACTGGCGGACAGGCAGGTATGACGGTACGTTACTTTGCGACTCAGGGCGCAGCTGAAATAGGAGATACAGCCAATGAATTGCCTGCTGTATACGTATCTCCAACGACCAATATCTATGCTAGGGTTACTGCAACAGCTACAGGTTGTTGGGTAGTAATAACAGTTCCGTTAGAGGTAATTCAGGCTCCTATTGGAGAAAATCCTGATGCTCTTGAAGAGTGTGACCTTAATGGTGATGGTTCGGCTAAGTTTAATCTTCAGGCAGTACTTGATGACCTTGAAGCTCAAATGCCTGGAGTTAATGCTACGGCTCATGAAACACAGGATGACGCTGATATGGCTACCAATGCTATAACAGAAACTACAGAATATATTTATCTTCCTGTAACTAACCCTTCAGGAATTATATACATAAGACTACAGTCGGGACAAACAGAATGCTACGACGTAATTGAACTACAACTAATCGTTCACCCTGTCCCTGAGGCCACCACGCCGCAAGCCTACGGGCTTTGTGACAACGGCCTTGACGATTCGGACGGGGAAGGCATCTTTGACCTGACGTCTGTAGAGTCTGAAGTACTGGGACT